>CAVOMB010000058.1:0-46246 GCA_963696935.1 uncultured Thermoleophilia bacterium
TTATGTTCCTCTACTGGTACCGTTCGGTCTTGCTTTCCGGACGGGTCGATCAGCATCGATCAGGGTGCGCTGCTGCCCTACGGCCAGTTGTCGTTCGGCTGGCTCGAGCACGTGTTCGAGAGCATCTCCAAGACCTTTGGGGTCGACACCGGCGTGCCGTGGGACGAGATGACGGAGGACGACAGGAACCTCTTCCTGTACGGCACCGGCAAGGAGCGCATCCCGCTCAGCTACCGCAACTACCAGGGCCGCATGCGCCACTACAACTCCAGCTTCCCGGGCATCGTCAGGCATCTGGCGCGGCGCTACACGGAGACCGAGTCCGAGCAGGTGCGCGAGAAGATCGAGGAGTACATGGCCAACGTGCCGTGTTCGGAGTGCAAGGGGGCACGCCTCAAGCCCACCAGCCTTGCCGTCACCGTCGGCGAGAGCAACATCCATCAGTTCACGCTGCTCAGCGTGCGAGAGGCGCTGGCGTTTCTCGACGGTCTGGAGCTCACCGAGACCGAGCGCCTCATAGGCAGCCGCGTGATCAAGGAGATCGGCGAGCGTCTGCGGTTCCTCAACGACGTCGGCGTGGGCTATCTCTCGCTGCAGCGGGCCTCGGCCACGCTCTCCGGCGGCGAGGCCCAGCGCATCCGCCTGGCCACCCAGATCGGCTCGGCGCTGGTCGGGGTGCTCTACATCCTCGACGAGCCCAGCATCGGTCTGCACCAGCGCGACAACCGCCGCCTCATCGACACGCTGTTCCGCCTGCGCGACCTCGGCAACACCGTGATCGTGGTCGAGCACGACGAGGAGACCATGCGCTCCGCCGACCACATCGTCGACATGGGGCCGGGCGCCGGCGAGCACGGCGGCCGGGTGGTCGCCGAGGGCACGCCGGCGGAGGTCATGGCCGACCCGGAGTCGCTCACCGGCGACTATCTGACCGGGCGCCGCCGCATCGCCCTGCCCGGCCAGCGGCGCATGCCGCTGCAGTGGTTCACCGTGCGCGGTGCGCGTATGCACAACCTCAAGGACATCGACGTCTCGTTCCCGTGGGCGTGTTCACCTGCGTCACCGGGGTCTCCGGCTCCGGCAAGTCCACGCTCGTCAACGAGATCCTGCTACAAGGGCATGGCGGCGCGCCTGAACCGCGGCACCAAGCTTGCGCGCCGGCGAGCACGACGGCATCGACGGGGCGCAGCACCTCGACAAGGTCATCGACATCGACCAGTCGCCGATCGGGCGCACGCCGCGCTGCAACCCGGCGACGTACACCGGCGTGTTCGACCACATCCGCCAGCTGTTCGCGCAGACGCCCGAGAGCAAGCTGCGCGGCTACAAGCCGGGTCGCTTCAGCTTCAACGTCAAGGGCGGCCGCTGCGAGACCTGCAAGGGCGACGGCCAGATCAAGATCGAGATGCACTTCCTGCCCGACGTGTACGTGCCCTGCGAGGTCTGCCACGGCAAGCGCTACAACCGCGACACGCTCGAGGTCTGGTACAAGGGCAAGAACATCGCCGAGGTCCTCGAGATGAGCGTCGAGGAGGCGGTCGAGTTCTTCGCCAACGTCCCGCGCATCGCGCGGCGCCTCAAGGCGCTCGACGACGTCGGCCTGGGCTACGTGAAGCTGGGCCAGCCGGCCACGACGCTGTCGGGCGGCGAGGCCCAGCGGGTCAAGCTGGCCGCGAGCTCAGCAAGGTCGCCACCGGCAAGACCCTCTACATCCTCGACGAGCCCACCACCGGCCTGCACTTCGCCGACATCGACAAGCTGCTCGAGATGCTCCAGCGGCTGGTCGACCAGGGCAACACGGTGGTCGTCATCGAGCACAACCTCGACGTGATCAAGAGCGCCGACTGGATCATCGACCTCGGCCCCGAGGGCGGGGACGAGGGCGGCGAGATCCTGGCGGCAGGCACGCCGGAGGAGCTGGCCGGCCTGCCCGACATCTCGTACACCGGCGAGTTCCTCGCGCGGGCGCTCGCCATCGAGGCCGCGCGCGGGGCGCCGGAGCCGCAGGCTCCGCCGGCGCCCGCCGAGCGCGCCCGCAAGGCCCCTGTCTCGTGAGCTCCGGCGCCGAGCCTGTGGTCGTGGCCTCGGCGCCGGACGGCGTCCTCGGCGCGATCATCGCCGGCACGCTGGAGTCGGCCGGCATCCCGGTCGAGGTCCGCAGCATCGGGGCCGGCTGGCTGTACCCGGGCGTACAGGCCAACTCCGGCCCGGTCGACCTGCTGGTCCCCGCGGGCTGCGAGGCCGACGCGAGAGCGATCCTCGCCGCGGCCCAGAGCGGCGCCTGACGCCTGATCCCTCCGCCCGGGCGCCGCTCTCGCCGTGACGGTCACGCTGTCGCGCTCCTGACGTCATGCGCGGGCGTCGGCTACCCTCCACTCCGTTCGCGTCTGGACGTCGCCTGCGGAGGCGATCGTCCCTCGCTTGAAGCCTCCGGCGATGAGTCAGACCGTGAGCACCATCTCCTGCACGGCGAGGGGGATGTACAGGACCTCCGGATCCGTACCGAAGAGACTGAGCACACCGACCGCGGCGTATGGAACGGCGCCGACGAGGCCCCAGACGGAGATCCACCTCGAGACGCGCCGCTATGCGTAGGGCAGGTAGGAGAACATCAGGGCGCCAGCGGCGAACACGATGGTCTTCACCGCCGCGATCGGGGCGTGCGCACCGTACCGCACGCTGCCCAGATCATGGAACTGGGAGACGACCGCCCCGTCGGAGCCGGCGGCGTCCTTGGCTACCACGACCAGGAGAAACAGGGACCGCGCCGATCCCACAGAGCCCGCGAACTCCAGCGCCCCCCTGAAGACGACGTACCCGAGGGCCAGAGCATCGTTCTGCCGCTTGAGGATCGGGAACATCGGAACGGGGACCATCACCAGCGCGAGCCCCATCACCAGCACGAGTAGAGCCCCGACCAGCGTCGCAGCCCTTCGCCTCGCGCCGGGTGACCACCGAAAGGTGGTCGGCGCTGGCCCAACCGAGCTCCACCGCCATGGCGCGGCCGGTCCCGCCGGCGCCGAGCATCATCACGCGCTTGCCGGCGAGCGGCGTGATCTTGGAGGTGGCTGGGTCCGGAGTCTGCCGTTCGCGTGGGCCGGCGCAGCCACGGCGTACAATCGGGGTGATGACCGAGCAGCCCCAGCGTCGCGACCACCTCGACGAACTCCGCAAGACCCTCAGGCGCATCCCCAACGAGCCCGGCGTGTACCGCTTTCTGGACGCCGCCGGGCGGGTGCTCTACGTGGGCAAGGCGAAGGCGCTGCGCAAGCGCGTGGCCAACTACCTGCGGCCGTCGGCGCAGCCGCACGGGCGCACCGGCGAGATGCTCTCGCAGGCCCGGGACATCGAGTGGGTGGCCACGGCCTCGGAGACCGAGGCGCTCCTCCTCGAGGACAACTTCATCAAGGAGGAGCGCCCCCCGTACAACCTCCGCCTGCGCGACGACAAGAGCTATCCGTCCATCGAGATCACGCTGAACGACGAGTGGCCGCGGGTGCGGTTCTTCCGCGGCCGCCGCGTGCCCGGCAACCTGTACTTCGGCCCGTTCTCCAGCGCGCGCAAGGTGCGCGAGACGCTGGAGCTGATCGGCCGCATCTTCCCGTACCGCAAGTGCCGGGGAGCGGAGCCCGGGCGTCCGAGCGGCTCTCCCTGCCTGCAGTATTTCATCAAGCGGTCTCTCGGCCCGTGCGACGACCGCTGCACGCACGAGGAGTACATGGCCGCGGTGAACCAGGCCGTGGACTTCCTGCGCGGGCGTCTGGGCGAGGTGCAGAGGGATATCGAGGACGAGATGAAGGCGGCGGCCGGGGCGCAGGAGTTCGAGAAGGCGGCGCTGCTGCGGGACAGGCTCGCCGCCGTGCGCCACGTGCACGAGCGCCAGTCGATGCACGTCGACGAGCGCGACGCGTTCGACGTGGTCGGGCTCTCGCAGGCGGACCCCGGAGCGAACATCCAGGTGTTCCTGGTGCGCGACGGCGCGGTGGTGGACCGGCAGTCCTTCTACCTGGAGAACGCCGCCGGCCGCGAGGCCGCCGACGTGCTCGAGGAGTTCCTGCTGGAGTACTACTGGGAGGGATCGGTGGTTCCTCCGGAGGTGGTCGCGCCGCTCGAGGACGGCGCCGGGCTCGGCGCCGTGCTCGGCGAGCGGCGCGGCTCCAGGGTCGCCGTGCGTGCGGCCAAGCGGGGACCCAAGCGCCGCCTGCTCGAGCTTGCGCAGCACAACGCCGAACTGGCGGCGCAGACCGAGGTCGACCGCATCGCGCGCAAGTCCGCGTCGCGCATCGAGGCGCTGGAGCACCTGCGCGACGGCCTGGCGCTCGAACGCCTGCCGCTGCGCATCGAGTGCTACGACATCTCCAACCTGGGCGAGAAGCACCCCGTGGGGTCCATGGTGGTGTTCGAAGGAGGGCTGCCCAAGAAGGCGCACTACCGCAAGTTCTCGGTGCGGGACGCGAGCGGCCAGGACGACTTCGCGATGATGAACCAGGTGCTGCGCCGGAGGTTCGAGCGACGCTCCGCCGGCGCCGGCGACTACGACGAGAGCTTCGCCACGCTGCCCGACCTGGTGGTCGTCGACGGCGGCAAGGGCCAGCTCTCGGCCGCCGTCGCCGCCCTGGAGGACGCGGGCGCGGAGGTCGACATCGTCAGCCTCGCCAAGCAGCGCGAGGAGGTGTTCGTCCCCGGCCGTCGCGACCCGCTGCCGCTGCCGGCGGACGACCCCGGATCACTGCTTCTGCAGCGCGTCCGCGACGAGGCACACCGGTTCGCCGTGACGTACCATAGGCAGCGGCGCGACGCCGACCTGACCCGCTCGTCGATCTTCGACGAGCTCCCTCAGGTCGGCCCTGTGCGCCGGCGGCGCATCTTGGAGCACTTCGGCAGCCCCGAGAGGTTCCTCAGCGCCAGCCGGGAGGAGATCGAGCGCGTGCCGGGGCTGCCGCGCAAGGTGGCGAGGGAGATCTATGCGCACCTCCACAAGGCCGGCTGAGCGGTACCAGGGCTTCGGGCGCGTGAGCGAGGAGGTCTACGTCTGCTCGCTCGGCGCCGGCCGCGTGGTGCTCGCCGGCGACCTCCCGGTCGAGCTCGAGCTGCCCGGCCGCGAGGCGTCATCCCCGCCCGGCCACCATGCCGGCAGCCGCTGGGCGCGGCAGCTCGAGCGCTACTTCGCCGGCGAGCCGGTCGACTTCGCGCTCGACGTGGACGCCTACGCGGCGGCTCACGGCTTCACCGACTTCGAGCGTGCCGTCTACCGTGCCCTGTCGCGCGTCCCCTACGGCTGTGCGGTCAGCTACCGCGACCTCGCGCGGGAGGCCGGGCGGCCCAACGCCTACCGCGCCGTCGGCTCCGCCATGGCGCGCAACGAGCTCCCGGTGATCCTGCCGTGTCACCGGGTCATCAAGAATGACGGCCGGCTCGGCTACTACGGCGACGACCCGGCCTGGAAGGAGCGCCTGCTGGCGCTCGAGGGCGTGCGCGTCGTGGAGGGGAGAGTCGCGTGACCGAGGCTCTGCAGTTCGTGATCATCACCGGCCTCTCGGGCGCCGGGAAGTCGCAGGCGATGGACTCGTTCGAGGACGCCGGCTGGTTCTGCGTAGACAACCTGCCACCGGAGCTGGTGCCGACGCTGGTCGACCTGTTCCGCCGCGAGGGCAGCAAGGTCGACCGGGTCGCCGTCGTCAGCGACGTGCGCGGCGGCGAGTACTTCAAACAGCTCGAGCAGTTGCTGGACGAGCTGCACGAGCGCGGCGTCGAGTACACGCTGGTGTTCCTCGAGGCCTCCAACGAGGCGCTCGTCAGGCGGTTCAAGGAGACGCGCCGCCGGCACCCGCTGGCGGGTCGCGGCACGGTCACCGACGGCATCAACGAAGAGCGCACTCTGCTGGCCGGCCTGCGCGAGCGCGCCACCCTCATCATCGACACCAGCGACATCTCCATCCACCAGCTCAAGGCGCGTCTCAACGAGGACCTCATCCAGCACACGCGGCGCACCAACATCGTCTTCGCCGTGGTGTCGTTCGGCTACAAGTACGGCATCCCGATCGACGCGGACCTGCTGTTCGACGTCCGCTTCCTGCCCAACCCGCACTACGACTTGCGCCTGCGCTCGCTCACCGGGCTGGACAAGGAGGTCAGCAGCTTCGTCCTCGAGTCGCCGGGCACGAGCGAGTACCTCGAGCGGCTCTTCCCGCTGCTCGACTTCCTCTTCCCGCGGTACGCGGCCGAGGGCAAGGCTCACCTCACGATCGGCGTCGGGTGCACCGGCGGCCGGCACCGCTCCGTGACCATCGCGGAGCTCATCGGCGAGCGGTACGAGAAGCAGGGGTACTACACCGTCGTCCGGCACCGGGACCTCACGAGGGACTGATGCACGCAGTGCTATTGAGCCTCGTGCGGCCCGACGGGGCCCCGCGGGCGAGGGATCAGGGACCGAGGACTCTCTGATGCGCCGAACGCTGGAGTGGCTGGCCCCCGGTCTGGGGCTCAAGCGCTGGCTGCTGCTCGCCTTCGGCGGCGGCGTGCTGCTGGTGTACTCCGTGATCTTCGGCATCGGCGTGCTCTGGTCCCCGCAGCTCATGCGCGGTCTGGGCATGGGGTGGCTGGAGAACCGCCACTGGGCGGCCGTGCTGCTGGCGGTGGACGGCGCCGCCATCGGGCTGTCCTGCCTGCTCTACGGCGGGCGCCGGGTCTGGCTGTTCCAGAAGACGACGCCCGAGTCGGTCGGCGAGATCCGCGCGGCCAGCCGCATGGCGCGCGGGCCGCGCGTGGTGGCGGTCGGCGGGGGCAACGGCCTCGCCGCCCTCCTGCGCGGCCTCAAATCGCACACGAGCAATCTCACCGCGGTCGTGACCATGGCGGACGACGGCGGCAGCTCTGGCCTGCTGCGCCGCGACATGGGCATGCCGCCGCCCGGCGATCTGCGCAGCTGCCTTGTGGCGCTGGCCGACGACGAGTCCATGATGAGCCAGCTCTTCAAGTACCGGTTCCCCGAAGACACCGGCCTGCAGGGCCACAGCTTCGGCAACCTCTTCATCACCGCGCTGGCCGAGGTCACCGGCGACTTCGAGCACGCCGTCCGCGAGGCGACGCACGTGCTCAAGGTGCGCGGCCGCGTGCTGCCGTCCACGCTCGACGACGTGGTGCTGCACGCGCAGCTCGAGGGCGGCGACCAGGTGAGCGGCGAGAGCAGCATCACCGCGGCCGAGCGCCTGCCGCGGCGCGTGTGGCTCACGCCGGAGGCGCCGCGCGGCGTGCCGGAGGCGGTCGCCGCGATCGCCCGGGCCGACCTCGTCGTGCTCGGCCCGGGCAGCCTGTACACCAGCGTCATCCCCAACGCGCTGGTGCCGGAGGTGCGCGAGGCCCTCGCGGACACGCGCGCCTGGGTCGTGTACGTGTGCAACGTGATGACCCAGCGGGGAGAGACCGACCGCTACACCGCCGGCGACCACCTGGAGGCGCTGCATCGCCACGGGCTGGCCGGCACCATCGACGCGATCCTCGTGAACGACCGGCCGGTCTCCGAGGCCATGCGGCGCAGTTACGAGCGCTTCGGCTCGGCGCCCGTCCTGGTGGACGACGACCGGCTCAAGGCGCTCGGCGTCAAGGTCGTCCGCGCCCCGATCGCCGCCGAGAGCGATGTGGTGCGTCACGACTCGGGGTGCCTCGCCCAGGCGCTCCTGCACCTGGTGAGGTAGCGATGGGCTTCACCCGCGACGTCAAACTGGAGCTGGTCACCGTGATGCCGGCGGCGGAGCACTGCCGGCGGGCGCAGCTCTCCGGGCTGCTCTTCGGCGCCGGCACCTTCGATCTCGGCCCCGGCGGCCACTTCGGCGTGCGCATCTCCGTGGCGCATCCGGCGCTGGCGCGCCATGCGCTCTCGCTGCTCAGGCCCCTGCAGGTCGAGGCCCAGCTGCGCACCGTGGACAGCGCGCCGATCGGTCTGCGCTACGAGGTGCTGGTCGGCGACGAGGGGCGCGGCCTGCAGGTGCTCAACGAGCTCGGCGTGATCTCCGACCAGCTCGCCATCCAGATGACGGTGCCGCGGCGGCTCGTCGAGCGGCACTGCTGTCTCGTCGCGTTTCTCCGCGGCCTCTTCCTGGGCTGCGGCTCCATATCGGCGCCGGGCGCCCCCGTCCATGTCGAGTTCACGGTGGAGAACGAGGACCTCGGCGCACAGGTCCAGCGCCTTCTCGGCAGGCTCGAGCTGCCGTTCTCTTTGACGACGCGCGAGCGCAATGTGGCCTGCTACAGCAAGCGTGGCCAGACGGCCGCGGACCTGCTCGCCATCCTCGGCGCGCACGACTCGCGCCTGCGCTGGGAGGAGCACGCCGTGCTCGGCACCGTGCGCGAGAGCGCCAACCGGATGGCCAACTGCGACGCGGCCAACGCGCGCCGCGCCGCCTCGGCCGGCGCGCGCCAGGCGGCTCTGCTCAGCGATTTGATGGAGACGGCGGCCTGGCGTGATCTGCCGCCGCAACTGCGCGACATCGCGGAGCTGCGCATCGAGTACTCGTACCTGAGCCTCACGGAGCTGGCGGAGCTGACCGACCCGCCGCTGAGCCGGTCGGCGCTCAACCACCGCCTGCGCCGGCTCGTCGCCCTGGCGCTCGAGACGGCCGGCTGAGGCGCGTCACATGCTGCGCGCGGCGCGGATGGTGAGCTCGCCCAGCCGGTACGTGTAACTGCCCATCTCGTTGTCGTACCAGCCGAAGACCTTGACGTGCGTGAGCGGTACGCGTACCATGTCCGGCGCCCCGGCGACGTCGTCCGGACCGCCCGGCACCTTGAGGTTCATGAACCCGGTGCGCGTGTGCGTCTCGGCGCCCTCGATGACCACCGCCGCGTCCTCGCCGAGCATGTCCAGGGAGACGTTCTGTTCGTCCGTGTACTTGAGCAGACCCCTGGCCTCGCCGTCCGCGGCGTCCTTGTAGATGGCGTTGATGGCCTCGCGCTCCACCGACACCGAGCCGTCCGGCAGCGTCTCGCTCTGGAAGGTCACGTTGAGGATGATGAGGCTCACGCTCTGCGTGGGCACCCGCACCGAGTCGCCCATGAAGCCGATGGCGCCGATCTCGGGCATGACCTGCTCCAGCGCCGCGGCCGCGTTGGTGGAGGTCAGGACGAGGTTGCCGAGCGCGCCGCGGTTCTTGCGCAGGTCCGTCGCCCCGGCTTTTGGCACCGAGTCCAGCACCGGCTGTGAGTTGGTGACCGCGTGGATCGTGCTCATGCCGGCGGTGATCATGTCCTTGGTGAGGTCGCGGTCGAGCAACGGCCGCATCATGTGCGCCAGCGCGGTGGTGGTGCAGGATGCGGCCGAGACGAGCGTGTGCCTGGCCGGGTCGAACTCGTAGTCGTTGATGCCGTGGACGAGGATCGCCGCGTCCGTGGGCAGCGGCTGGCCCTTCTGCTTGCTCTTGAACGGCGAGCTCTGCACGACGACCGCGGCGCCGGCGGCCAGGTGGCCGCGGAGCGAGCCGCGCGGGGCGTCGGCCTCGGTGTGCGGGTCGCGGAAGGTGCCGGTGGCGTCCACGACCAGGGCCACGCCGTAGTCGCGCCACGGGATGTCCTTGGGGTTGCGCGCCTCCCGCAGGATCACGATCTCCTTGCCGTAGGCGCTGATGAGGCCCTTCTCCTCGTCCACCACGTTCATGTCGCGCGTGCCCGAGCGGCCGAAGAGGAAGCGGTGGAGCGGGCCGTACGTCGAGTCTTTGGAGAGGTACTGGACCACGGACTCCAGCGAGGTGCCCACGGGCCTGCCGGTGTTGACGACGAAACGGTCGAAGTCGTCCCTGCCCAGGTGGTGCCACAGGGTGAGCTTGCCGATCCTGCCGATGCCGTTGATGCCGAGTGTGCGCTGTGCGGCCATGAGCCGTACCTCCCGTCGCGGCACGGACCTCCTTGTCGCACGGGCCTCTCCGCGCCGCTCGCTTGTCCGGGCGCCACCGGGCCTTCCGGCCGGCGCCCGCTCAACTACCTCTCCGCCGATTCGTGCGGACCCGGCAATCCTACCCGGAGAGCCCGAGCGGGGGCGAGGGGAGGGGGCGTTCGGGAGGCGCGGCGAGGTATCATCACAGTCGTGAAGACCTCGCCGCTACCCTTCGATTCCGAGGCGCTGCGCGCCAACCTGGCGAACACCGCGCAGGAGGTCGTCATCCCCGACAGATACCTGCCGCTGCTCGACGCGGTGGACGGCCTGCACGGCGTGCGCGCCGCGCTCGCGGAGACGATGGGCGAGTACTTCCACACTTTCCGCAACGCCGAGCTCCTGGTGGACGGCTTCCAGACGACGCTGCTGCGCAACTGGCCGTACTTCGAGCGCTCTGAGGAGCGCGAGAAGCTCTTCGGTCTGCTCGCAGAGCTGGTCGTCGGGCTGCTCCAGTCCGGACTCACCTCCGGCCAGTTCTCGCTGCTCCTGCGGGCGCTGCTCAGCTGGTCCACGGACGTGCTCGGCGGCAGGTACCCGGACCAGTACGACCGCGCGCTCGACGGTCTTGCCGACGCGTTCGGGCAGCTGCTGGCCGAGCATGAGGCGGCCTTCCTCGAGCGCGACACGCTGGTGCGCAACCTCGTGCGGCGCGCCGCGGCGCGGCCGTCTCTGGAGGCCGGCTTCTTCGCGCTGTACCGCCAGATGCTCGCCGCCGGCTACCGCCGCATCCGCGAGCACCTCGACGTGCCCGCCTGGGCGCTCACGCAGGGGGAGGGCCTCACCGACCCCGGCGCCGTCGCCGAGCAGTTCCGCTTCCTCACCGGGCGCCGCGTGGCGACCTGCGAGCAGGCGCTCGAGGTGGCGCCCCAGGACAAGCTGCTGGGCGCGTCGTTCCCGCTCTTCTCGACGGTAGTGGGCGAGGCCATCGACGCCCTGTTCCGCGTGGAGAAGCTCGAGGACCGCTTCGCCGTCTGCCTCTTCTTCCTGAAGGACGAGACGCTGGGGTACCGCCAGAAGGAGGTCATGGCCGACCTTCTCGGCGTGGTCAAGCAGATGATGGAGCCCGACCGCCACGCCGACGCCGTGCGCATCCTGGCGCGCCTCACGGAGTTCTTCCGCGAGCGCGACAACGAGTTCCTGCTCATCCGCTTCGCCTGCTACGAGGCCATCGGTGTCGCCATCGGCGAGGCCGGCAACGTGCGCGCCGCCGACCATCTCATCGAGGACATCCTGTACTGGAAGCTTCCAGTATCCCGACATCCCGGGGCCACCGACGAGTGGGAGACGGTGGTCAACCCGTATCCACCTGCCCAAGATCCGCTGCTGGATGCACATCATCGAGTCGAATCCGGCCTTGTTCGAGCGGCTGGCCGCCGCCCTCAACGTGCAGCTGCAAGCTCGGCGGCGTGTTCATCGCCGACACCGACCTCTTCCAGCGCGACGTCACCCGCTTCCTCGACGCCGACATCAAGCCCATCTACTTCGTCGCCAAGCAGCTGTTGCGCACGTTGCCGGTGTACTTCAACGAGGTCGGCGCGGAGGGCGAGCTGCGCGCCGTGTCCACGCAGATCGACGAGATCTGCGGCCGGCGGGACACGCTGATGCACTTCCTGCGCAAGCAGGTGCACGCCGAGTCGTCCAACCGGCTCATTGCGTTCAGTCGCGCCGTGCTGGAGTACTGGCTGGCGCTCGACCTCGCCGTGCTGGAGCCCTACGTCTCGGCCAACACGCTGGACGCCGTCCGCGCCGAGAGGAAGTGGGCGGACGGGCCGCACCAGGTGCTGCTCGCGCTCGCCGGTGAGGCCCGCCCGAGCGCGCCCGGCGGCGTGCTCGACGAGCTCATCGCGCTCACGCCCGACGAGCTCCAGGCGAGGCTGGGCCTGGAGGGCGACGGGCGGTCGCCGGGAGCCGTCGCCCGCCGGCGTGTCGCGCTGCTGGTGCGCACGCACCAGCTGCTGGCGCGCAAGTACTCGCTCTCGGCCGACGAGGTCGGCGTGGCCGTCGGCCACTTCCTCGACCTGGACGGCCGCGCCCGGCACCGGTTCGGGCAGCAGCTGGAGCGCTGGCAGGCGCGCCCCGGCCGGCGCACCCGCGACGCGCTGCTCGACGCCGCTCTCACCGTGCTCGAGCAGCTCAAGGCGATCGTGCTGGCGGCGGACGGGGGCGTGGCCGTCGAGAACATCTACCAGAAGCGCCACATCGCCGCCGGTATCCCGTCCATCTACGGCAACTACACCGAGCGGCGATTCGACGCGCTGGGCCTCTCGTTCCGCGTCGAGAACCTCGTCGCCCGGCTGCTCGACGACGTGGTCGCCGAGGGCATCGAGCAGTACGTGCACGCGCGCCTCGCTGCGCCGCATGGCCAACACGCTGCGGCGCTTCGAGCGCGCGCTCGCGGTTGACGGCGTCGACTCGCGTGCGCTGGACGCCAACCTCATCATGCTCGAGACGAGCTTCGACAGCCGCAACTTCAGCTTCCGCCAGTACCAGAACGTCTTCCAGTTCCTCATGAACAGCATCACGGAGCTCTCCTCGACCAGCGTGCTCAGCCACGAGCAGGTACTGCACGCCGTGCTCGTCAACGACCCGCGGCAGTGCGAGGCTCGGGGCCTCTCCGTCGACGCCGTCGCCGAGCTGGTGCTGCGCGAGGTGCTCGTCTCCGGCCTGGGCTTGCAGGCGCTCGACCGCTACGTCTCGGCCGCGCTGCGCCAGCTCTCCACGCTCAACGGACGGCTGGACAGCAAGGGCTTGACCCGGATGATGAACTACGACCCGGAGCGGCTGGTCTCGCACATCCACAAGCTGCGCAAGACCACGGACGACCAGCGCACGCTCGGCTTCAAGGGCCTGGGCCTCAAGCAGATGACCTCCTACGGCCACAAGGTGCCGGACGGCTTCGTGCTCAGCACCGAGCTCTTCGGCGCCATGCCGGCGATGTCGTACCCGCCGCTCTACGACGACACCATCCACCGTCTGCGCGACGCGGTCGCCGCCCTCGAGCGCCGCGTCGGCCTGCGGCTCGGCGACCCGCGCCGGCTGCTGCTGCTCTCGATCCGCTCCGGCGCGGCCATCTCCATGCCCGGCCTCATGACCACGTTCGTCAACGTCGGCCTCAACGACCAGCTGGTCGAGGCCTTCGCCGCCGCCCCGAGACCTCGTGGGCGGCGTGGGACAGCTACCGCCGCTTCCTGCAGTCCTGGGCCATGTCCTACGGCATCGACCGCGACTTCTTCGACACCATCATGACCGAGTTCAAGACGCGCTACGGGGTGGGTCAGAAGCTCGACTTCACCGGCGAGCAGATGCGCGAGATCGCCTTCGCCTACAAGTCGCGCGCCCGCGACCACGGCGTGGTGTTCGTCGACGAGCCCTTCGCTCAGGTGGTCGCCTGCATGCGCAGAGTCCTCGAGTCGTGGGACTCGGCGCCGGCACGCGTCTACCGCCAGTACCTCGGCGTGGCCGAGGAGTGGGGGACGGCGGTCGTCGTCCAGCGCATGGTCTACGGCAACCTCAGCCGCGAGTCCGGCTCGGGCGTCACCTTCACCAACAACCCGCTCGAGCCGTACAGTCGCCAGGTGCGTCTGTTCGGCGACTTCGCCGTGCGCAGCCAGGGCGAGGACCTCGTCGGTGGCCTGGTGTTCCCGTGGCCCATCAGCGAGGCGCAGCGCCTCGGGAGCCTCACGTATCGCGGCACGGAGCACTCCCTGGAGCGCGACTTCCCGGACATCTACGCGAAGCTGCTGGAGGTGGCTCGCGACCTGGTCGGCGTGCGGGAGTTCGACCCCCAGGAGATCGAGTTCACCTTCGAGTCGCCGGCGGCGTCGGACCTCTACATCCTGCAGAAGCGCTCGGCCGTGCAGGGGCAGACGCGCGACGCCGCCTACTTCGACACCACCTCGCCCAACTACGGGCCCCCGGTGGCGGTGGGCATGGGAGTGGCCGGCGGCGCCTACTCGGGGCGCGTGGCCATCAGCGCCGAGCAGCTCGACCGCCTGCTCGCCGAGGCGCCGGACGAGAACATCGTCCTCCTGCGCCCCGACACCGTGCCGGAGGACATCGCCATGATCACGCGGGTCAGCGGCATCCTCACCGCGCGCGGCGGCACCACGTCGCACGCCGCCGTCACCGCCAAGCGCCTCGGCAAGACGGCGGTGGTGGAGTGCGTCGACCTCGAGGTCTCGAGAGAAGACGGGGACGATCCGCCTCGCCGGCCAAGACCTCGCCGTCGGCGACTGGGTGTCCATCGACGGCAGGACGGGCAACATCTTCCTCGGGCGCATCCCAACGACCGCGCAACCGCAGCTCCGTCCCATCCGTTGACGGCGGTACGGCGTCGGAGAGTCGCGCAAAAGTGAACAAATCTCCTCTGTAATGGACACACTCCTCTGGTAAGCTCTCCGTCAAACTAACGGGAGGACGCAATGACCGTTCGCGTTGGCATCAACGGCTTCGGCCGCATCGGCCGCCTCGTCATCCGCGCCGCACAGCGGCAGGGAGAGGACATCGAGTTCGTCGGCATCAACGACCTGACCGACGCCAAGACCCTCGGGCACCTGTTCAAGTACGACTCCGTCCACGGCGTGTATCCGGGCACCGTGGCCGCCGAGGAGGACGCGCTCGTCATCGACGGCAAGCGCATCCGCGTCACCGCCGAGTCCGACCCGACCAAGCTGCCGTGGCGCGAGCTCGGCGCCGACGTCGTCATCGAGTCCACCGGCCGCTTCACCGAGCGCGCCAAGGCCGCCGCGCACCTCGAGGCCGGCGCGCCAGAAGGTGATCATCTCCGCGCCGGGCAAGGGCGCCGACGCGACCATCGTCATCGGCGTCAACGAGGAGATCTACGACAAGGCGACGCACGACGTCATCTCGAACGCGAGCTGCACCACCAACTGCCTGGCGCCCATGGCCAAGGTGCTGGTGGACAACTTCGGCGTCGAGAAGGGCTTCATGACCACCATCCACGCCTACACGGACGACCAGAAGGTGCTGGACTTCCCGCACAGGGACCTGCGCCGTGCCCGCGCGCGGCTGCGCTCAGCATCATCCCGACGACCACCGGCGCGGCACGCGCCGTGTCGCTGGTGATCCCCGAGCTCGAGGGCCGGCTCGACGGCTTCGCCCTGCGCGTGCCCACTCCGGACGGCTCGGCCACCGACCTCGTCGCCGAGCTGCGGACCGAGGTCACCGCGGAAGAGGTCAACGCCGCGATGAAGGCCGCCGCCGAGGGCCCCATGAAGGGCATCCTCGAGTACCAGGAAGACCCGATCGTCAGCATCGACATCGTCGGCAACAGCCACTCGTCGATCTTCGACCCGGCGCTCACCATGGCCAAGGGCAAGATGGTCAAGGTCATCTCCTGGTACGACAACGAGTGGGGCTACTCGTGCCGTCTGGTCGACCTCGTCCAGCGGGTCCTCTGACATCCGTCCCGCCGGGAGGCTGACCACATGAAGCGCTCGCTCACCGACTATCCGCTGGCCGGCAAGCGCGTGCTCGTGCGCGTCGACTTCAACGTGCCGCTCGAGGGCGGGCGGGTCGTCGACGACACGCGCATCCGCGCCGCCCTGCCGACGATCCGGTACCTGCTCGACCAGGGGTGCTCCGTCGTGCTCATGTCGCACCTCGGTCGCCCCAAGGGGCAGGTCGTGGGCGACCTGCGCATGGCCCCCGTGGCGGCGCGCCTGTCGGAGCTGCTCGGCCGTCCGGTCGCGACCGCGGACGACTGCGTCGGCCCCGCGGTCGCGCAGGCGGCGGCCGCGCTCAGGCCGGGCGACGTGCTGCTGCTCGAGAACCTCCGCTTCCACGCGGAGGAGACGGGCAACGACGACGCCTTCTCGCGCCGGCTCGCCGGGCTCGGCGACGTGTACGTCAACGACGCCTTCGGCACGGCGCACCGCGCGCACGCGTCCACGGAGGGCGTCACCCACTACCTGCCCTCCGTCTCCGGTCTGCTGATGACCAAGGAGCTCGAGGTGCTTGGGCGCCTGCTCAGCGACCCCGCACGTCCGTTCGTCGTGGTGCTCGGGGGACTCAAGGTCTCGGACAAGATCGGCGTCATCCGCCACATGCTCACCGTCGCCGACACCGTGCTCATCGGCGGCGCCATGGCCAACGCCTTCCTCGCCGCCAAGGGCTACGAGGTCGGCGCATCCAAGGGCGCCGGCGACGAGGTGGCCGTGGCGCGCGACATCCTGGCCGAGGCCGGCGCCGCACGCGGCCGGCTCCTCATCCCCACGGACGTCGTGGCGGCGAAGGATGCGGCGGCGGGGGCGCAGGTGCGCGTGGCCGCGGCCGACGGCATCGCCGCGGACGAGATGGCGCTCGACATCGGCCCGCAGACCACGGCCGAGTTCGTGCACCAGCTCAGCGCCGCCGGCACCATCTACTGGAACGGCCCGATGGGTTACTTCGAGATCGCCGAGTTCTCCGCCGGCACCAAGGCCGTCGGCGAGGCGATCGCCGCGGCTGCCGCGGTCACCGTCGCCGGCGGCGGCGACACCGTGTCGGCCGTTCGCATGTTCGGACTGGAGGGCCGCCTCACCCACGTCTCGACCGGTGGCGGCGCGTCCATGGAATTCCTGGAGGGCCGGGCGCTGCCCGGCGTGGAGGCGCTGATGGACAAGAACGACGCCGCGACGGCGGGCCGCCGTCCGCTCATAGCGGGCAACTGGAAGATGTACAAGACGCCGGCGCAGACCAAGGACTTCTTCACGGCGTTCCGGCCGCTGGTCGCCGGCGTCGAGGACCGCGACGTGCTCATCTGCCCGCCGGACCTGGACCTGCACGCCGCGCTCTCGTGCGTCGTGGACACGCAGATCAAGATCGGCGCCCAGACCATGCATTACGCGGCCGAGGGCGCCTTCACCGGTGAGACGGCTCCGAGCGTGCTTGCGGAGCTCGGCGTCCCCTACGTGATCCTGGGGCACTCCGAGCGCCGGCAGTACTACAACGAGAACGACGCCGACCTGGCCAGGAAGGTCCGCGCGGCGCTCGACGCCGGCCTGCGGCCCATCCTCTGCTGCGGCGAGACCCTGGAGGAGCGCGAGGGCGGCAAGACCGAGAGCAAGGTCGGCGGCCAGCTGGACGCCGGCCTCGCCGAGGTGGGCGTCGCCGAGCTCGCCAACGTGGCCATCGCCTACGAGCCCATCTGGGCCATCGGCACCGGCGTCACAGCCACGCCGGAGCAGGCGCAGGAGACGGTCGCGTTCTGTCGCTCCCGCGTACGCGAGCGCTTCGGCGACGCGGCCGACGGCGTGCGCATCCTCTACGGCGGCAGCGTCAAGCCCGACAACATCGACGTGCTCATGGCGCAGCCGGACATCGACGGCGTGCTCGTCGGCGGCGCCAGCCTCGACCCGCAGGGCTTCAGCCGCATCGTCAAGTTCGTGGAGCCTGCGTGACCGATCCCGATACCGGCGGGGCGGTGTACCGCCCGGTCGTCCTCATCGTGATGGACGGCTGGGGCGTCGCCCCGCCGGGACCGGACAACGCCGTGAGCCTCGCGGAGACGCCGGTCTTCGACCGGCTCCTCGCCCAGTACCCGCACGGCGTGCTCGACGCGTCCGGCCCGGCAGTGGGACTGCCGCCGGGCCAGATGGGCAACTCCGAGGTCGGCCACCTCAACATCGGCGCCGGCCGTGTGGTCTACCAGGACCTCACGCGCATCAACCTCGCCATCGAGGACGGCAGCTTCTTCGAGAACAAGGTGCTCAAGCAGGCCTGCGCCAAGGCGGCGGGCAGGGGCAGCCGCCTCCACCTCATGGGTCTCGTCTCCGGGGGCGGCGTCCACGCCGACATGGACCATCTTGAAGCCTGCATCGAGCTGGCGTCCCGCGAGAAGGTGCACGACGTCGTCGTGCACGCGTTCCTCGACGGCCGCGACACGCCGCCGCAGAGCGCCAAGGGGTACCTCGCCACCATCCAGGCGGCGATGGACCGCATCGGCGCCGGCCGCTTCGGCGTCGTGAGCGGCCGCTACTACGCCATGGATCGCGACACCCGCTGGGACCGGATCAAGCTCGCCTACGACGCGCTCGCCCACGGAGAGGGCTTCTTCGCGGCCAGCGCCGCCGCGGCCGTCGAAGCCGCCTACATCCGCGGCGAGACCGACGAGTTCGTGCGGCCCACCATCGTCGCTCCCGAGTACGACTCCCGCGTGCGGGACGGCGACGTGTGCATCTTCTTCAACTTCCGCCCCGACAGGGCGCGCGAGCTCACCCGTGCCTTCACCGAGCACGACTTCACCGGCTTCGACCGCGGCGCCCACCCGCCGGCCGTCGACTTCGTCACCATGACCCAGTACAAGAAGGAGTTCTCGCTGCCGGTCGCCTTCCCGCCAGACCACCCCCGGCACGTGCTGGCCGATGTCCTCGCCGAGCACGGGATGAAGCAGTTGCACATCGCCGAGACCGAGAAGTACGCCCACGTCACCTTCTTCTTCAACGGTGGCGTCGAGAAGGAGGTCGAGGGGGAGGAGCGCGTGCTGGTCCCCAGCCCGCGCGACGTGCCTACCTACGACCACAAGCCCGAGATGAGCGCGTTCGGCGTCACCGACGAGCTCGTCGCGCGTGTCGGGCAGGATCGCTTCGACTTCATCGTCGTCAACTACGCCAACGCCGACATGGTCGGCCATACGGGCGTGATCCCCGCCGCGATCAAGGCGGTGGAGACCGTCGACGCTTGCGTCGGCAGAGTCACCGAGGCGGTCCTCGCCAGGGGCGGCGTCTGTCTCATCACCGCCGACCACGGCAACTCGGACCACATGCTGGAGCCGGACGGCAGCCCCAGCACGGCGCACACCACGAACGTCGTGCCGTTCGTGGCCACGCTCGCCGGGATGCGCGTGCGCGAGGGCGGCAGGCTCTGCGACCTCGCGCCCACCGTGCTCGAACTCCTGGGTGTGGAGCAGCCGCCGGAGATGACCGGCACGGCGCTCCTGGAGCTCGTAGCCCCCTGACCCGCCGGCGCCTCATGGCGCCGTCAGCGCTTCGCCGGTCGGTCACACACGCAGGCGCGTTTGGCGGAGGCCGGGAAGGTGCAACAATGATATGCTCGCACGCGTCCAAGTCCGCCTTCAGGGGGAGTACGTCTTGCTCAACGCCATTCTCGTCGCCATCCAGCTCGTGCTCGCGGTCGTCGCGGTCGTCCTGGTCCTGCTGCACTCCGGCAAAGACGCCGGCATGGCCAGCGTCACGGGCTTCTCGTTCGCCTCGTCCGCCAGCGTCATGGAGAAGAACCTCACGCGGTACACCGTCATCGTGTGCGTGCTGTTCTTCCTGAACACCTTCGTCCTCATCTGGAGGCTGGGCTGACGCGACCCGGGCGCAGTGTCTCGCGGTTCGTCTTCTTCTTCCTGACCGCCGCCCTCCTCTTCGCAGGGGCGGCGTCCCTCGCCGCCTGCGGTTCCCCCGGCGGCGACGCGACCCCGCCCGCCGACAAGAGCACTCCCAAGCCGGGCGGCACGCTGCATTACCCGCTGCCCGGTGAGCCGGTGTCCATCGAGCCGCTCGACGCCCAGGACTCCTCGGGCCTCCAGGTCGCCCATCAGGTGTTCGAGGGTCTCACGCGCTGGGTGCTCGCAGACGGTGTGCTCACCACCAAGCCCGGCATCGCCGAGTCGTGGGAGTGGAAGGACGCGCAGACGTGGATCTTCCACCTGCGCAAGGGGGTCACGTTCCAGGCGCCGGTGAGCCGCCCGGTCACCGCCCAGGACTTCGTCGATTCGTGGACGCGCGTCACCGACCCCGACAACCAATCCTACGTCGCCTACGTCCTCGCGCCCATCGTGGGCTGCGACGACCGTGGCTACCAGACTGACCCCGCGCAGGGCCTCACCGGTGTCAAGGCGCTGGACGACTCCACGCTGCAGGTCACCCTGCGCTACCCGTTCGCCGACTTCCCGGCCACGCTGGGACACCCGGTGGCCGCGGTCACGCCCGTCGACTACATCGACAAGGTGGGGGAGAAGGCCTTTGCGAAGAAGCCCGTCGGCACCGGCCCCTACATGGTCAGGCTGTGGAAGCACGGCAAGCAGATCGTGCTGGCGAAGGATCCCACGTACTGGGACAGGGAGCACGCCGGGTACGTGGACACCATCGACCTGCCCATCTACGACGATGCCGAGCAGATGTGGACCGCTTTCAAGGACGGCGGGCTCGACTGCACGCAGGTCCCCGGGTCGGAGGTCGCCGCGGCGCAGACGAGCCAGGAGATCACGTCGGGGACGTGGACCGCAGGCTCGTGGCCGGCCGCGGCCGTCTACTTCGTCGGCGTCAACATGACCGACTCCGTCCTCGGCGGCAACCTGGACCTGCGCAAGGCTCTGGCGCAGTCGGCGGACGCCCAGGCCGCGGTGGACGCCGTGGGCCCGGCCGCGGCCGCGGCGGCTGGCGGCTACGTGCCCGCCGGCATCCCCGGCCACAAGGACTCCCAGGACCCGTACCCGTTCGACGCGGCCGCTGCCGCGACGGCGGTCCAGACGCTGGGCTCCGTGCCCACGCTCAACTACTGGTACGACGTCAACGACGACAACCAGCACATCGCCGAGGCCCTCGCCTCCGGTTGGGAGCAGGCCGGCCTCACCGTGGCGCCCAGCGACTACGAGTGGGGCACGTATGTCGACAAGCTCTCGCGCGGCAACGACGGCAGCGGCAGTCAACTGTTCCGCGTCGCCTGGATCGCCGACTACCCCGCCATGGATGCGTTCCTCTACCCGCTGTTCCAGTCGGACCAGTCGCGGACCGGCAGCTACACGTTCTACTCGTCCAAGGGCGTCGACGACCTGCTGCAGAAGGCGCGCGCCACCATGGACGGCCAGCAGCGCCAGAACCTCTACGCGCAGGCGGAGAAGCTCATCCTCATCGACATGCCGGCGGTGCCGCTCTACTTCTACCGGTACTTCCGCGTCGTCGGCCCACGCCTGCACGGCTTCCAGATCGACCCCATGGGGCTCTCGGACATGAGCTCCATGTGGCTGGAGTGACGGCTGCCGGCTGCTCCACTTTGCATAGTGGAGTAGGGTTGACAAGTCGGCGCTGGGAACGGCACAGTGCCATGCAAGACAGGGGGCGTCGCTTCGCACGTCCTTCCGGCCGTTGTCCCGTGGGGTGAGACGGTCATCAAGAGGACTCCGGGGGGGTCTGGAGTGTCAGCCATCAAGGAGGTCACCGTGAAGAAACCTATGAGGAGGTGGAGCGGCCTGTTGATCTTGGCCGCCGTCCTCATCGTCGCCGCGCTTCTGCTGGGCGCGTGCGGCAGTAGCACTACGTCTACCAGCAGCCCTAGTTCCGGAGGTACGCCCAAGGCCGGCGGCACGTACAACTTCGCCATCGGCGCCGAGCCGATCAGCATCGAGCCGCTCAACACCCAGGAGTCCGAGGGCGCCGAGGTCGAGCACCAGATGTTCCAGGGGCTCTACGTGCTGCAACTGCAGCCGGACGGCACCACCAAGGCCGTCCCCGACCTCGCCGAGAAGACCGAGGTCAACGCCGACGCCACCGTGTTCACCTTCACGATCCGCAAGGGCGTCATGTTCGGCCCGCCGGTCAACCGTGAGGTCACCGCGCAGGACTTCGTCGACGCGTGGAGCTACAACGCCCAGGCCGCGAACAAGTCCGCGACGACATACATCATCGCTCCCATCAAGGGCATGGACCCGGACACCGGCTACTCCGCCGGCCCGACGCTCAGCGGCGTCAAGGCCCTCGACCAGTACACGCTCCAGGTCACGCTGCAGTACCCGTTCGCCGACTTCCCGGCCACGCTGGTGCACCCGATCACGCACGTGTTCCCGGCCGACTACGCGAAGAAGGTCGGCCGCAAGGCGTACTTCAACGATCCTCAGGGCGGCACGGGTCCGTACATGCTGAAGGAGTGGAAGCACAACCAGTCCATCACCCTGGTCCAGAACCCGGACTACTGGAACAAGGACGGCGCTTCACCGAACTCCGCCACCGCGGGGTATGTGACCACCATCAACATGCCGATCTACACGGACACCAACACCGAGTGGCTCGCGTTCCAGAAGGGCACCATCGACTACTCGACTATCCCGACCGGCAACTTCAAGGCCGCCCAGAACAACCCGAGCACCAAGGACGGCACCTGGACGGTCGAGGCCTATCCGAGCACCGCAGTGTACTTCATCAGCGTGTCGTACAACAAGCCCACGCTCGGTGGCTCTGCGAACCTCCCGATCCGTGCCGCCCTCAACATGGCCGCCGACCGCGAGGCCGTCTCGAACATCGTGAACGAGGGCATCTCCATCCCGTCGGATGAGATCGTCCCGGTCACTATCCCGGGCTACAAGCCTGGTCTGAACCCGTATCCGTATGCTCCCGACCAGGCGCAGGCCGAGCTCGACAAGTTCACCGGCACGCTCCCGCAGAACATCCCGTACTGGTTCAACTCGGGCGCCGGTCACGACAAGATCGCCGAGGCTCTGGTCGCCGGCTGGACCAAGGCCATGCCGTCGCTCAGCTTCAAGCTGAACGGCATCGAGACCAACAGCTACTGGACGCAGGCCGGCGAGAACAAGGCTCCCGCGCTCCTGCGCATGGGCTGGATCGCCGACTATCCGTCGATCGACAACTTCATCTACCTGTTCACGACCGAGGGCGGCAAGTACGGCTCCTACAGCTGGTACAGCAACGCCCAGGTGGACAAGCTGTTCAAGCAGGCCCGCAGCACCATCGACGAGACCCAGCGCTTCAACCTCTACAACGAGGCGCAGAAGGTCATCCTTACCGACGCCCCGAGCATCCCGGTCTACACGTACCGTGACGCCCGCGCCACCAACAACCGCGTCGGCGGGTTCAGCTACAACTCGTTCGGCTTGGTCAACATGTGGGAGGTGTGGGTCAAGTAGGCCCGCGGCAGGTTGCCCCCTCCGGGGCGCCTGAGTAAACTTCACGCAGTGATACAGGCGAGACGGTCCGCGGCCTCGGCCGCGGACCGTCTCGCATCCTGAAGTAGTCAGGCGCCTCTGGCCGGCGCCAGGGGTTTCGTGTCTGTGAGCAACGTCTCGTGATCTCGTACATCATCCGTCGGCTGCTCCAGCTGATCGTCGTGCTGTTCGGCGTCACGCTCATCACGTTCGGTATGCTCAAGCTGGTGCCCGGCGACCCCGCCGTAGCCCTCGCCGGCAAGAACGCGACGCCCGAGAAGATCGCCTTCATCCGGCACGAGCGGGGTCTCGACCGTTCCTTCGCCGTGCAGTACGTCAAGTACGTGCAGGCGCTGCTTCGCGGCGACTTCGGCGAGTCTCTCTACACCGCCCGCCCGGTCGCGGAGATGATCAAGGAGGCCGCCCCGGTCACCATCCAGCTCGCCGTCGCGGCCGTCCTCATCGAACTGCTCGGGATCCCGCTGGGCGTGTACTCCGCTCTGCGCCAATACTCGTTCTGGGACACGGCGCTCACCACCGGCGCTCGATCCTGTGGGGCATCCCGGTGTTCGTGCTCGGCTACTTCGCCATGTACATCTTCGGGCTCAAGCTCAACTGGTTACCGATCGGCGGCTTCGGGCCCACCGTGCTCGGCATCATCCCGTCGAGCTGGACGAGCTTCCAGACGCTCATCCTGCCGGCGCTCACACTGGGGATCATCGAGGTGGCGTACATCTCGTACATGCAGCGCGCCTCCATGCTGGAGGTCTCCCGCTCCGACTTCATCCGCACCGCCCGCGCCAAGGGCCTCAGCGAGCGCAAGGTCATCTGGGGCCACGGCTTCAAGAATGCCGTGATCCCGGTCATGACCATCGCCGGCATCGACCTCGGCGCCCTCATCGGCGGCGCGATCATCACCGAGACGGTGTTCAACCGTCCGGGCATCGGGCTCATGATCTACCACGCCATCAACCAGCGTGACACCGCCGTCATCGCGGGCGGCGTGCTGTTCGCGACCTTCTTCTTCGTCTTCGCCAACCTGCTGGTGGACCTCGGCTACGCCTGGGTCGACCCGCGCGTCCGTCTGGAGGACTGATGCGCGGACGCGCCGCTGTAGAGCGACTCGCTGGCCGTCAGATCCCAAGAGAGGCGGCCTGATGCCAGACTGGGACGAACGGTCGCAGGAGGATAGAGAGTCATACGGCTCGGCGTGGGTCACCTCGCCCGAGGGCGTCGACGCGCGCCGCGCGGATGAGCTCGCCGAGGGGGCCCTGGAGGAGCAGTCCAAACCGCTCGGCCTGTGGGCCGACACGTGGCGCCGCCTCAAGCGCAACAAGCTGGCGCTCATCGGCTTGGGCATCATCATCGTGTTCCTCATCATCGGCACGACCGAGACCGTCTTCTACCAGATGCACTGGCACGTACGCGCCAGCGAAGAGGTCACCAAGGCGACCCAGATGGCCCACAAGATGGGCAACCAGCCGCCGGCCGGCTACCTCGCGCCCTACGACCCCAACGCGGTCAACTACGACCTCTCGCCTGCCGGGCTGGGCTCTCCGCCGTCCTGGTCGCATCCGTTCGGCACGGACTACCTCGGTCGCGACGTGTTCTCCCGCACCCTGGTCGCCACGCGTATCGCCATGCTGGTGGGCATCATCGCCGTCGCCATCGCGCTCACCATCGGTCTGTTGCTGGGGCCGGTGTCGGGCTACTACGGCGGCGCGGTCGACGCCGTCATCATGCGCGCCGCCGACATCTTCTTCGCGTTCCCGTACATCCTGTTCGTGCTGCTCATCATGAGCGTGCTCGGACAGGGGTTCCAGAACGTCTTCATAGCCATTGGCGTGCTCGGCTGGGCGACGTTCGCGCGCGTCGTGCGCGGCCAGATCCTCAGCGTGAAGTCCATGGAGTACGTCGAGGCCGCGCGCGCCCAGGGCGCCACCGACATGCGCATCATCTTCCGCCACGTACTGCCCAACAGCATGGCGCCGGTCTACGTGGCCGTCGCCATGGCCATCGGCGGCGCCATCGCCACCGAGGCCGCGCTGAGCTACCTCGGCATCGGGGTCCAGCCTCCGAACTCCTCGTGGGGCCTCATGATCTCGGAGTCGGTCAACTACCTGGCCGGCGGCAACTGGTGGTGGCTGCTGTTCCCCAGCATCGCGCTCGTGACCACCGTCTTCGGCTTCATCTCGTTCGGCAACGGCTTGCGTGACGCCACCGACCCCAAGCTCAAGGAATAGGCATGGCTGAACGCCTTCTCACGGTCAAGGACCTCTCGACCCACTTCTTCACCCACGCCGGCGTGGTCAAGGCCGTCAACGGCGTGAGCTTCACGCTGGATCGCAACGAGACCATCGGCATCGTGGGCGAGTCGGGCTCCGGCAAGACGGTAGCGGCCATGTCGCTCATGCGCCTCATCCCGGATCCGCCGGGCAAGGTCGTGGACGGGTCCCTCATGCTCGGCGACAAGGACCTGCGCACCATCAGTGACGCCGAGATGCGCCAGGTCCGCGGCAACGACATCGCGATGATCTTCCAGGACCCCATGACGAGCCTGAACCCGGTCATGAAGGTCGGCAAGCAGATCGCCGAGGCGGTCATGCTGCACCAGAACAAGGGCAAGGCGGAGGCTTGGCAGATGGCGCCGACCTCCTCGCCCGCGTCGGCATCCCCGACGCCGACAAGCGCGTCAACCAGTACCCGTTCGAGTTCTCCGGCGGCATGCGCCAGCGCGCGATGATCGCCATGGCGATCAGTTGCAACCCGGACGTCCTGATCGCCGACGAGCCCACGACGGCGCTCGACGTCACGATCCAGGCGCAGATCATGGACGTCGATGCGCGAGATGCAGGCGCAGTTCGACTCCGGCGTCATCCTCATCACGCACGACCTCGGCGTCGTCGCCGAGATCGTCGGACAAGGTCATGGTCATGTACGGCGGCCGCACCGTCGAGTATGGGCCCGTGGACGAGATCTTCTACAACGCCCACCACCCGTACACGTGGGGCCTGCTGGCGTCGCTGCCGCGGCTCGACGAGTCCGCCAAGACGCGGCTCACGCCCATCAAGGGCCAGCCGCCCAACCTCATCACGCTGCCGCCGGGCTGTCCCTTCACGGCGCGCTGCCCGTACCGTCGCGCACAGTGCCGCGACAACTGGCCGGCGCACGAGGATGTCGGCCCGCAGCACGGCGTGCACTGCTGGATCCCCGTCGAGGAGCGCCTGACCATCCGCGCGGAGCTCCCGATCTTCAAGGAGTCCGCGGCATGAGCGGTCTACCTACGGCGGCCCGCTCGCGTGCGCTGGAAGGCGAGGCGTCATGAGCCTGCTCGAAGTCCGGGACCTCAAAAAGCACTTCCCCATCCGCACGGGCATCTTCAAGCGCACCACCGGTCACGTCTATGCCGTGGATGGTGTCACCTTCGCCGTCGAGAAGGGCGAGACCATGGGTCTGGTGGGGGAGAGCGGCGGCGGCAAGTCCACGGTCGGCCGCACCGTCCTGCGCCTCACGGAGGCTACCGGCGGTGAAGTGACGTTCGAGGGCATCGACGTCATGAAGGCCTCCCGCAGCCAGATGAACACGCTGCGCAAGGACATGCAGATCGTCTTCCAGGACCCGTACGCCTCGCTCAACCCGCGCATGCACATCCGCGACATCGTGGGCGAGGGGCTCAAGATCCACGGCGTGGGCACCGAGGCCGAGCGCAAGAAGCGCGTAGCCGAGCTCCTGGACACGGTCGGCCTCAACTCGGAGCACGCCGAGCGGTACCCGCACGAGTTCTCGGGCGGGCAGCGCCAGCGCATCGGCATCGCCCGCGCGCTGGCGCTCAACCCCAAGCTCATCGTGCTCGACGAACCTGTCAGCGCCCTCGACGTGTCCATCCGCGCCCAGGTGCTCAACCTGCTCGAGGACCTGCAGGACGAGTTCGGGCTCACGTACCTGTTCGTCTCGCACGACCTCTCGGTGGTCAAGCACATCTCCGACCGCGTCGCCGTCATGTACCTTGGCAAGATCATGGAGATCAGCGACAGCGCTGTGCTCTACGACATGCCGCAGCACCCCTACACCGAGGCCCTGCTCTCCGCCGTGCCCATCCCGGACCCGCACACGGAGCGCTCGCGCCGGCGCATCGTGCTTGAGGGCGACGTGCCCAGCCCGGCCAACCCGCCGAGCGGCTGCGTGTTCCATCCGCGCTGCCCGAGGGCCCAGGAGATCTGCACCACGGCCATGCCGCGCCTGGTCTCCAGCAACGACGCAGGCGCGAGGCATGAGGTGGCGTGCTACTTCCCGGCCCGCTTCCCGGGTGGCCAGCGGCAGGTCGGCAAGGAACCCTGGTCCGACGCGCTGCCGGAACCCAAGTCCTGAACGCTCTCTCCGGCGTGCGCGTCACTGTGGTGTCATCATGAGTCGCCTTCGCCCCCTCCTTCTGGTCTCTCTTGGGCTGTTCGCCGCGGCCGCCGCCGTGCTCGCCGGTTGCGGCGGCTCCGGCGGAGCGGCGGCGTCGTCCTCGCCGTCGGCGAGTCCTGACCCCGTCGTGTTGCGCGTCGACGGACAGCCCATACGCCGGAGCGCCGTCGACGCGGTGCGTGCGGAGTTCCGGCTGGGCGGCACGAGCGACACCGACGCGCGCGCCGAGCGCGAGGTCGTGCGCCGCGAGCTCGTCCGCCGCGAGGCGGAGCGCATGGGCGTCACCGCCGACCCCGGCGAGGTCGAGACCCGGCGCCGCGCCATGGCCGGACAGCTCGGCGGGGAGCAGGCGCTCACCGCCGCCCTCAAGAACGTGCCCATGACGGATGCGCAGCTGCGCCGCGACCTGCGCGACGGCGTTCTGCGCGAGGCGCTGCAGGACGCCAAGTTCACGTCGCTGGCCGCGACCTCCGCGGAGGCGCGGGCGTACTACGACGCGCACCGCGCTTCGTTCCACCAGGCGGCCTCGGCGCACCTGTGGAGCATCCAGGTCGCCGCCGAGCGCATCGCCGAGAGCGCACTCGGCCGCCTGCGCTCAGGCCATCCTTTCGACGAAGTCGCACGGCAGTTCTCGACCGACCCCGAGGCCAAGGCCCAAGGCGGCGACATGGGCACCGTGACCCTGGCGTCCCTGCCGGCGACGCTGCGCAAGGCGGTGGAGACGGCCAAGGACGGTGTGGCCACCAGACCCGTGCAGGGACCCGGCGGGTGGTACGTGCTGAAGGCCACGCACGTCCAGCCCGCGGGGACGCCCGCGTTCGGCCAGGTCAAAGCCCAGATCGTCCGCGAGCTCACCCGGGAGCGTCGGTTCAAGGCGCTCGAAGACTGGATCGACCAGGCGCGCGACAAGGCGACGGTCACCCCGCCCTGACGCGTGTCCGTCGCGGGGCCGGCTCGGTTGCTATACTCCGCGCTACAAAGACTACGGAGGTCCCAGTGAGGAACGCCCTCATCCTGCTCGCCGTCGTCGCCGGCATCATCCTCGGCGCCGGGGCGCTCAACAACGGTGTCGTCTTCGACATCGACTACGTGGCCGGCACCGTCTCCAGCGTGTCGCTGTTCTGGGTGTCGGGCATCATCGCCGCCATCATCCTCGTCGCCGGGCTCGCCGCCTCGTGGTTCGCGCTCTCGAGCGCGGCCGGGGCGCGGCGCAAGCTCGAGGCCGAGCTGCAGTCCACCTACGAGCGCCTGCGCCAGACCGAGGCCCAGGCGGACGAGGCGCGCCTTGCCGCCAAGGCAGCCGAGGCCCGCGTCGCCGAATCGCAGGCCGTTGTGGTCGAGGCGACCGTCGTGGATGAGCGCGAGGCCGCGACGGTCGTCGTGGAGCCCGTGGCCGCGCCGGCGGACGAGGCCGAGACCGCGGTCGTGGCGGTCGAGGCGGAGGACCAGGCCGTGACGCGGGACGAGGCTGCTCCTGCCGAGGACTCGGCCGCGGCGGACGAGCCGGCCGGCGAGCAGACCGCCGTCACCATGGCTTCCGGCACGCAGCCGGAGGCCGGCGCCGACGAGACGGGCGCCGAAAAGGCCGGCCTCGGCGAGCAGTCGCAGGATGCCGCCGCGCCGGACGACGAGAAGGGCCCGGCGACCTCCTGATCTCCCGGCGTCATCCGTCATCGTCCCCGGATACACTGACGGCGTGATGCACTCATGACCGACCCAGGCCTCTGGCGGATCTCGCCGGCGCCGTACGCAGACGTCCGGCGGCTGGCCGCCGAGCTCGGCGTGAGCGAGGTGCTCGCCCAGGTGCTCGTGCGCCGCGGGCTCGGCGAACCCGCAGCGGCGCGCGCCTTCCTCAACCCGGAGTTCCGCGTCCACGACCCGTACCTCATGGCCGGGGTGGTCGAGGCCCGGACCCGCATCGACCAGGCGCTCAAGCGCTCGGAGCCCGTCGCCGTGCACGGCGACTACGACGCCGACGGCATCACCGCCACCTTCCTCCTCGTCAGTGTGCTCGAGGAGCTCGGGGCCGACGTCCGCTGGCGCCTGCCCAGCCGGTTCAGCGAGGGCTACGGCGTCTCGGCGGCGGCCGTCACCGAGCTGGCGGAGGCCGGCGTCAAGCTTCTCATCACCGTCGACTGCGGGATCAACGCCCGCGAGGAGGTGGCGCAGGCGCAGGCGCTCGGTATGGACGTCATCGTCACCGACCACCATGAGCTGGAGGGTGACCTGCCGGCGTGCGTCGTCGTGTCGCCCAAGCTCGGTGGCTACCCCTGCGAGCACCTCGCCGGCGTGGGCGTGGCCTTCAAACTGGCGCACGCCCTGCTGGAGGACCGCGGCGACGAGCTGGTCGACCTTCCTCTCGCCTTGCGGCCGTACTCCGACCTCGTGGCCGTCGGCACCATCGCCGACGTCGTGCCGCTCACGGGCGAGAACCGCGTGCTCACCGCCATCGGCCTCGGCCGGCTGCGCAGCGCGCCGCGGCCGGGGCTGGCGGCGCTGCTCGAGGTCGCCGGCGGCAAGAGCGCCGTCGACGCCGGCGCCGTCGGGTTCCGGCTCGGCCCGCGGCTCAACGCCGCCGGCCGCCTTGACGACGCTTCGATCGCCCTCGACCTGCTCGGCGCGCCAGACCGCGACGCGGCGCTGCCGCTCGCGCTGCGGCTCGAACGAGCTCAACCGGGAGCGGCAGACCATCGAGGCGGCGATGCTCGAGGCGGCCGTGGCCATGGTGCCGGACCCGCCGCCGCCGGCGCTCGTGCTGTCGGCGCCCGACTGGCACGAGGGCGTCGTCGGCATCGTCGCGTCGCGGGTCGCCGAGCGCTTCCACCGGCCGGCGATCCTCCTCAGCGAGGGCGACGGCGTCGCCAAGGGGTCCGGCCGCAGCATCCCGGCGTTCGACCTGCTCGGCGCGGTCGAGCGCTCGTCCGGGCACCTGCTCACGTTCGGCGGCCACCGCGCGGCCTGCGGCCTCCGGCTGAGGTGCGACGCCATCCCCGCGTTCCGGGACGCCTTCGTCGCCGAGGCGGCCGCGGCACTCAGCCCCGAGGACCTCCAGCGCGTGCGGCACGTGGACGCCATCGTAGGCGGCGGCGATCTCACACTCGGGCTCGCCGACGAGCTCGAGCTGCTGGCGCCGCACGGGTTCGGCAACCGCCAGGTCACGCTGCTGCTGCACGGCGCCGAGGTCGTGCAGCCCCGGCTCACGCGCGACAAGCGGCACGCGCAGTACCGCGTGCGCTGCGAGGCCGCTTCATGCCAGGCCATCCACTTCAACTTCGGCGACCTGGACGAACTGCGCACGCCGGGACGGCACGATGTCGCCCTGGCGCTGTCCAAGAACGACTACAACGGCGCCGTGAGCGCCCAGGTGCAGGTGCGCAGCCTGCACCGCCTGGAGCCACCGGAGTCGGACCTGTGTGCTACGGCCTGCGACCTCTCGTGTCGCGAGCGCCTGCGCGGCGAAAGTCTGTGGGGCGAACTGCTGCAGGGCGACGGCGCGGCGGCCGCGGACGACACCGTGGATGCCGCGGCCGCCGCAGACGCGGCCGCTTCGGCGGCGCTGCACGCCGCACGCGCCGACGGCCGCCTCGTCGACCGTCGTGGCCGCGCGCCGTTCTCTCAGCTCGAGGGCTTGCTCGCCGGCGGCGAGCGCACGCTTGTGCTGGTCGCCGACGTGGCCCGTCGCCGGCCGCTGCTCGCCCGGGATGTGCTCACTGCTGGGCTCGGCATCGACGGCGCCTACGTCCAGCCGGCCTGCGCGAAGCGCACGGTCGCGCTCTCCGGCTCCGGCGTCGTCATGGCCACGCCCGAGGTCGCGCTCGCCGATCCTGAGTTCGCCCGGACTTTCGCTCACGTGGTGCTGCTCGACCCGCCGTACACCACGTCTCTCTGGGCGAGCCTCGCCGCGGCGGCTCCCGAGGCGTGGCTGCACGCCCTGTGGGGACCCGCGGAGGCCGAGTTCACCACTCGTCTGCGCGAGAGCCGACTGGACCTCGACGCGACCATGCGCCGCGTGTGGAAGGCCCTCTCCGCGGCGCAAGGCCGGTTTGACGACGGGCTCGAGCAGGAACTTCTTGGGCAAGGAGCCTTTCTCGCTCCGGTGTCAGCTCTGGCCGCGGCGTTCGCGGCGCTGCAAGAGGCCGGTCTGCTCGTCGCCGAGGGCGGCGGCGGCTATCATCTCGAAAGACCGCAGCAGAAGGTCGACGTCACGAGGACGGACGCGCATAGACGATGGCGCAACAGGTATCAGACACCAGACTTCCTGCGGACCTGCCTGACGACGCAGCTCTGAGGCAGGTCCCAGAGTCCTATGCACCTCTGCTCGACGACCTCTTCTCGGCCATCGAGCGGTACAACCCCGACCCGGACCGGGACCTCATCACGCGCGCGTTCGTCGCCGCCTGCATCCTGCACGGCCAGCAGAGCCGCAAGAGCGGTGAGGCCTACATCCATCACCCCGTGGGCACTGCGCTCAACGCCGCCGAGCTCAAGCTCGACTCGGTCACCATCGCCGCGGCGCTCCTGCACGACGTCGTCGAGGACACGGGCACTCCGCTCAGCTGGATCGAGGAGGAGTTCGGCGCCGAGATCGCCATGCTCGTCGACGGCGTCACCAAGCTCACCAAGATGCACTTCACCTCCCAGGAGGAGGAGCAGGCCGAGAACTACCGCAAGATGATCATCGCGATGGCCACCGACATCCGGGTCATCCTGATCAAGCTCTGCGACCGCCTGCACAACATGCACACGCTCTCCTACCTGAGCAAGCAGAAGCAGATCCAGAAGGCCAAGGAGACCCTCGAGGTCTACGCTCCGCTCGCGCACCGCCTCGGCATCCACAACCTCAAGTGGCAGCTCGAGGACCTCTCGTTCGCGTCGCTGCACCCGCGCAAGTACCAGGAGATCCAGAAGTGGGTGGCGCAGCGCCGCGCCGACCGCGAGGACTACGTCGACGAGGCCGCGGGGTTCCTGAGCGCGGAGCTGGAGAAGGCCGGCATCGAGGCCGACATCACCGGCCGCGCCAAGCACTTCTACAGCATCTACATGAAGATGAGCCGCGGCGGCAAGGAGTTCAACGAGATCTTCGACCTCACCGGCCTGCGCGTGCTGGTCGACAGCATCAAGGACTGCTACGGCGCGGTGGGCATCATCCACTCGGTCTGGAAGCCGATCCCCGGGCGGTTCAAGGACTACATCGCGATGCCCAAGTTCAACCTGTACCAGTCGCTGCACACCACGGTGATCGGCCCGGGCGGCAAGCCGCTCGAGATCCAGATCCGCACGTTCGACATGCACCAGACTGCCGAGTTCGGCGTCGCCGCGCACTGGCTCTACAAGGAGCGCGGCGACCGCGACCAGGACAAGCTCGGCTGGCTGCACCAGATGATGGAGTGGCAGTCCGAGACCGGCGACCCCAAGGAGTTCATGGACACCTTGCGGGTCGACCTCTTCGAGGACGAGGTCTTCGTGTTCACCCCTAAGGGCGACGTCAAGAGCCTGCCCATGGGGAGCACGCCCATCGACTTCGCCTTCGCCGTGCACACCGACGTCGGCAACCACACCGTGGGCGCCAAGGTCAACGGCCGCATCGTGCCGCTGCACACCAAGCTGGTCAGCGGCGACATCGTCGAGGTCATCACCAGCAAGTCGAGCCACGGCCCATCCCGCGACTGGCTCGACATCGTCAACTCGCCGCGGGCGCGGCAGAAGATCCGCCAGCACTTCCGTCGCGAGCAGCGCGAAGACAGCGAGCACTCCGGCCGCGACCTCTTGCAGGAGGCTCTGCGCCGCGAGGGGCTGCCGGCGCAGAAGATCCTGAGCTCCAAGGTGTTCGCCCAGATCTGCAAGGACGTCGGCTACAGCAAGCCCGACGACCTGTTCGTAGCGCTGGGCTCCGGCCGCCTGCCGGTCAAGACCGTGGCCCACAAGGTCATGCAGCGCGCCGGCACCATGAAGGAGGCCACGCCACCGCCCGAGATGCTGCCCTCTCGGCCGCTGCAGGACGTGGAGGAGCCCCGGGCGCTCAGCGGCGAGTTCGGCATCGCCGTCGAGGGCATGAGCGACATCATGGTGCGCATGGCCAAGTGCTGTAAGCCCATCCCGGGCGACGAGATCGTGGGCTACATCTCGCTGGGCAAGGGCATCACCATCCACCGCAAGGACTGCAAGAACGCGCGCGCCCTCATGAAGAACCCGGAGCGCTTCACCAAGGTCGGCTGGCAGGGCCTCGGCGGCATGGCGTTCCGCGTCGAGATCATGGTCGAGGCGCTCGACCGCAACCACCTGCTCGAAGACCTCGCGCGCACGCTGTCGGACTCGGGGGTGAACATCATCGGCGGCTCCATGCAGACGCTGCCCGATGGCGTAGTACGCGACCGGTTCACGCTCGAGGTCGGCGACGTGCGCCAGCTCGACAACATCATCGCCAACATCCGCAGCATCCATACCGTCTACGACGCATACCGCGTCGTCGGCTGAAGGGCACGTACGCCCCGCGCCGGCTTCCTTGGCCGTAGTCTTGGTACTACCGAAATATGGGGTGTTCGCCCCATTGACCAGTACCCGCACGGGGGGGGTAGTGTGACGGGGCCATCGCGCGAGCAAGCGCAGATGTCGCGGTCAACCGACCAACGCTATCCGTCAGCGGAATCCCGAGGGGGTGAGCCAGGCGTTTGTCGGCGTTTCGATGCGTTCGGTTCGTGCCGTGCATGGGTCAGCGCTTCGCGCTATCTCAGTAGGAGGAGGGGCTGTGAGCAGGCATCATTCCGTGTTCATCCTTGTCGTCGGTCTCCTGGTGATCTTGGTCGCGCCTGGCCTCGCGTCCGCGGGTACGGGGCAGGACTGCATGATCGATGATCCGAGCATGATCCAGATCTCCGCAGAGGATCAGGCGGAGTTCGACAAAGAGGAAGCGAAGTTCCAGCAATGGCTGGCTGATCGGAAGGCCCTGCAGACAGAGGCAGCGACTGGGTCGACGGAAGCCGCCGTTGCACTCGACAGCGGCTCGTACAGCTTCTGCAACACGACCAGCCACAAGCAGATCCGCAACGACTACTGTGGCCCCGCGACCTGCGCCATTATCGACCACTACCGGAATGGCGAGAATCATCACGGTCAGAACTGGTGGGCCGCGTACGAGTACGGCAACCAGCATCTGTGGACCGATGCGGACGGCGCCTCGATGTACGTCATGTCCAAGGGTTTGCAGGCGGTGACCGGCAGGGGTTTCGCTTACACCTCCGGGAACTCCAGAACACAGGTATACGACCGAACCTCGTACTCGCTGACGACCTACCACCGCTGCGTCTCCTATGGCATGCGCGTCTACGGTAGCTCGATGTCCTACTACGTCTACGATCACGTTGGCCACATCGTCACTGGCCGCGGATACGACTACCGCACTGCCCCCCACGAGATCCTCCTGGACGACTCCTATCCAGAGGACGAGTACCAGAGCGGCGGCGGTAACACCTACGGCAGGAAGACCTACCAGAAGACGCAGATCGGGGACGCCGTTGTGTGGAGCGCCAACCAACAGATGATCTACTAGGCCGCGGGGCAGGGACGATGACGGAGGTATGCCCGCGCCGGTGCCGTTTGCGCGTGATGATCGCCTCGGCCGGACTCATGCTGGCCGCTGTCGCAGCACTCGCTTCCGGTTGCGGGAAGGGGGCGGAGGCGCTCTCCGCCCCCGCCTCCGTGTCCGCCGCGGCGGCGAGCCCGACACCGTCGTCAACGGCGTCGCCGTATCCGCTCCCGCAGTGGCTGCGGGTCTCGACTAAGGGCGCCAGGCTCGTCAAGCGCACCAGTCGCCGCCTGGCCCTGCCGTACCGACAGGTCAGGCGGCTGGGGTACTGGCACTTGGCCGACGCCACCGACCGAGTCGCGGCGTTCATGAAGACCGTCAGAACCGGAGGCGATGAGCTTTGGCTCCTGGACGCACAGCGCGCCGTCCTGCGGCGCGCTCTCCCAGGCGCCGTCACCCCCCTCGAGGGCTGGTGGATCAGCGGCGTCGAAGTCGCCGACGAGTGGATCGCCTGGGAGGAACTCGCCCCCGGAGACGACCTCGTGCAAGAGGTAGAGTGGCGCCTCTACGCGGCGCCGCTCGACCGCGCCACTCTCACCGTGGGCGAGCCGCGGCTCCTCATCTCGGCGCTGAACACGCAGATGCAGCGTCCGCTCTTCGACATCACCGGGAGCCGCCTCGTCTGGCTGAGCACGACCTGGGCGAGCCCGGGGACCGTCGCTGTGTCACAGCTCCTCTCGCGGCGCCTCGACGTCCCCGGCGAGCCGAGCGAGCTCTACCGCTCGCAGTACGGCATGCTGACCAGGGTGAGCACGCGGGGTGGCAACGTCGTGGTCACCGAGGTGCCGAGGAAGGGCGCCCTGCGCACGAGGGTGCTGGTGCTCGACCTGAGCGGCGCGCCCCGAGCCGCCTACGCGGTGCCGACCAGGTACGGGCTCTCGCACTGGCCCGCATGGAGGAACGGCTGGCTCGCATGGTCGCCGTTCCCGAACGGCGAATCCGGAGACCCGATCACGTACCTGCGACGCAAGTCCGGCAGTGTGTACCGCACGGGAGAACTCAGCGGCGATCCGCTGTATGTCGGAGGCTACCTCTTCTACGAGGCCCCCTACGGGATCGACGGCGTTCGCGCACTTCGTCTCAGGGATATGAGGAGCTTCGTGCTCGTTCGGCGTGAGAAAGGCGACGGTGACCTAGCCTCGGGCTGGCAGGGGACCGCAGGCGCACCGCAACTGCGGCACGCCTACTATGCGTACCGCGGGCTCGACGGAGACCCGAAGACAAACGCCGACGACTACTCGCTCATCCGCATCTACAGTGTTCCATAGCGGGAAGACGCAGGTCGTTAGGGCGGGCCTGTTGTGGGGAGCGGCGGAGTGCGCGGTCTCGGCCCATGGAGACCGCGCGCCTCCTCGTTCACCGGCCCGTCGGTGCAAGGCGTATCTGCGTGACCGGACGGGTTCGACCCGTCTCGCCGCCGTCTGATAGCACTTCCGTCGCGAGCAGCGTGAGGACTCGGAGCACTCCGGCCGCGACCTCTTGCAGGAGGCTCTGCGCCGCGAGGGGCTGCCGGCGCAGAAGATCCTGAGCTCCAAGGTGTTCGCCCAGATCTGCAAGGACGTCGGCTACAGCAAGCCCGACGACCTGTTCGTAGCGCTGGGCTCCGGCCGCCTGCCGGTCAAGACCGTGGCCCACAAGGTCATGCAGCGCGCCGGCACCATGAAGGAGGCCACGCCACCGCCCGAGATGCTGCCCTCTCGGCCGCTGCAGGACGTGGAGGAGCCCCGGGCGCTCAGCGGCGAGTTCGGCATCGCCGTCGAGGGCATGAGCGACATCATGGTGCGCATGGCCAAGTGCTGTAAGCCCATCCCGGGCGACGAGATCGTGGGCTACATCTCGCTGGGCAAGGGCATCACCATCCACCGCAAGGACTGCAAGAACGCGCGCGCCCTCATGAAGAACGAAGAACCCGGAGCGCTTCACCAAGGTCGGCTGGCAGGGCCTCGGCGGCATGGCGTTCCGCGTCGAGATCATGGTCGAGGCGCTCGACCGCAACCACCTGCTCGAAGACCTCGCGCGCACGCTGTCGGACTCGGGGGTGAACATCATCGGCGGCTCCATGCAGACGCTGCCCGATGGCGTAGTACGCGACCGGTTCACGCTCGAGGTCGGCGACGTGCGCCAGCTCGACAACATCATCGCCAACATCCGCAGCATCCACACGGTCTACGACGCATACCGCGTCGTCGGGGGATAGGGACGGACCCGCCCTTCGTCGCTCGCCTCGTTCAGCTTGGGCCGTCAGTCGCCTGCCGGACAGGTGCAGAGCTTGGCGAGTCTCTAGCGAGGCGAAACGCTGTTCATCCACTCATCTTGCGCTTACTATCCCAACATGTACGTCCGGCGATTTGGAGCGGGTCTGGTGCACGCGGACGAACACGAGTCGACACGCAGTCCGGCGGGAACGTGTCGGTCGACACTTGCAGGATACAGGCTCGGCTTTACAACGGGTCGAACGTGGAGATGGCGCACAGCACATGGGAGAAGAACCCCACGGTCGACAATACCTTCTACGTTCTCACGCCTACCAAGACGAACCATGGGTATTACTATGGGCAGGGAACGACCGGCGCGTGGAACGGTTCTGACTATACCTACTACATCACGTTCTCAACCGACACGCTGCATAATCCTCTCTGAGGGGGTTCCAAATGACTTCCGACAAGAGATTTCCGTCCCAGAGACGGGGCATCGTGGTTGGTGTCGTGCTGGTTCTGGTGCTCGCAATCGCAGTGATCAGCGCGAATCTCGCCTTGGGCAACGCGCAAGCGCCAGGAGAGTCATCAGCCGTATCCTCGGCAGTTCCTGCCGTTTCCCAATCGACTTCAGTCTCGCCCGCCCCGTCTGATGTGCTCCCGGCTCCATCTGCATCTGTCAAGACCGACTGGCCAACCAATGCTAGCGGCGAATCCTACGGCTCATCCGCCCTCGCCAAGTCCTATGAAGACGTGCCTGACTTGGTGAAGGTCATGGCGACGAATGGGGAGGTTGGCTACGCATTCAGGGCCAGCTTGGATACCCCGCCCGAGGCGTATGCCGGAAGCGAAAACGAAGTCAATCTCAAGGGCTGGGACGTTCCAGTCTATGAGTCTGATGGCGTCACGCAGATTGGTGTATTCACGGTTGGGGGACCGGGTTCGGAGATCGGTGGAACGAAGGCTGACGGAACGAAGTGGAAGATGGTGTCAAATACTGACGGTACCGTCACCACCACCGTTACGAAGCCGGATGGTAGCGTGGAGGTGACGACCAAATAACGCAGGCGAGGATCTTGAGCTTTCGCTTGGCATATCCCTCGCGAGCGCTCCACCTCAGGGTGGGGCGCTCGGTTGTTAACATGCGACCAGCAGGGGTTGTTCGACCCTCTTCGCCGCCGTCTGATACGCTAGCTGGCCGATTGATCTACGCAGTGGAATCAACGAGCGGGACGCCAACGAGCTGGGGAACCGGCTCGGATGTCGAAGACCAGGCACACCGCTCCCGACCACTCGAGGTGCCCATGCCTGACCCCGTCGAAGTCTTCGCCGTGCCGCTCGGCCCGCTCCAGGCCAACTGCTTCATCGTCCTTCGGGGGGAGGTAGGGCTGGTCATCGACCCGGGCGACGAGGCGAACATCGTCATCGAGGCGTTCACCGAGTTCGGCTTCGACCCAGCCGCGGTGCTGGTCACCCACGGGCACTTCGACCACTTCGGCGGCGTCACGCCCATCGCGCGGCACTTCGATGTGCCCGTGTACGTGGGCGCCGAGGACGCCGGCCAGATGGCCGACGGCGGCCTCGGCGCGATGGCGGGCTTTGACATCGAGCCCGTCGAGCAGGCGATCACCATCGAGGGCGAGCAGTCGCTCGACCTGCCCATCCCGGTGCTCGCCATCCCGACGCCGGGCCACTCGCGCGGTTCGTACACTTTTGCCATCGGCGAGGAAGAGCTGTTCGTCGGCGACCTGCTGTTCCAGGGGAGCGTCGGCCGCACCGACCTGCCCGGCGGGAACATGGACCAGCTGCTCAACTCCGTCGCGGCGCTCATCCGGCGGTTCCCGCCGGATGCCGTGGTGCATAGCGGTCACGGCCCGGATACGTCGCTCGGCCGCGAGCTGGCGCTGAACCCGTTCCTCTCGCCCATCCGGCACGACCCGGAGCACCGCTGGTGAGCGGTCCGCGCGCACCCAAGGGCACGTATGACCTGCTGCCGGACGAGGCCGCGGAGCGCGACGCAGTGGTCGCCGCCGCGGCCCGCATTTTCAACGCCTACGGGTACCGCCACGTCGTCACTCCCGAGTTCGAGGAGACGGGGCTGTTCGAGCGCGGCGTCGGCGAGGCCACGGATATCGTGCGCAAGGAGATGTACACGTTCCTGGACAAGGGCGACCGGTCGCTGACGCTGCGGCCGGAGGGCACCGCGCCCATCTGCCGTCTGTACGTAGAGCACGGCATGCACAAGCTGCCGCAGCCGGTGAAGCTCTGGTACTACTGCCCTATGTTCCGCTACGAGAAGCCGCAGGCCGGCCGCTACCGCGAGCACTACCAGATCGGCGCGGAGGCCATCGGCTCCGCCGAGCCGGCCGTGGACGCGGAGGTCGTCCTCCTGCTGGCCGCGATCTTCGACGAGCTCGGCGTCGAGGGCGTCACCCTCAACATGAACAGCATGGGCGACAAGCAGTGCCGCCCGGCGTACGTCGAGAAGCTGCGCGAGTACCTGCGCGGGCACGAGGCCGGGCTCTGCGGCGACTGCCTCGAGCGCGTGGACCTCAACCCGCTGCGCACCTTCGACTGCAAGGTCGAGAGCTGTCGCGCGGTGCTCGACGAGGCTCCGCGCATCAGCGACCACCTCTGCCCGGACTGCCGCGAGCACTTCGACCAGGTACTCGCCCTCGTCCGCGCCGCCGGGCTCGAGCCTCAACCTCGATTACCGTCTCGTGCGCGGCCTCGACTACTACACGCGCACCACCTTCGAGTTCAACTCCGACCGCCTCGGCGCCCAGAGCGGCGTGGGCGGCGGTGGCCGCTACGACGGCCTCGTCGAGCAGATCGGCGGGCAGCCCACGCCGGGCGTGGGTTGGGGCAGCGGCCTCGAGCGCATCGCTCTGGCCATGCGCGAGCCGCTCGCGGCGAGGGTCACCACCGGCGTCTTCGTGGTCGCCTTCAGCGACGACGCCCGCGCCGGCGCGTTCGCCTGCGCGCAGCGACTGCGTCGTGCCGGCGTGCCGGCGGAGCTGGACCTCGCCGGGCGCAGCCCCAAGGGCCAGCTCAAACAGGCCGGGCGCAGCGGCGCCCGCTTCGCCGTGCTGCTCGGCCTTGAGGAGCTCGCCGACGGCGCCGTGCGGCTCAAGGACCTGGCCCGCGGCGGGGAAGAGGACGTCGCCGCCGCCGACCTCCCGGCGCTCGTCGCCGCCCGTCTCGAGAGTGAGGCCTCATGACCCTGCGTGACACGTACCCCGGCGAGCTCCGCGCCGCCGACGCCGGCCGGGAGGTCCGTCTCGCCGGCTGGGTGGCGCGCCGCCGCGACCACGGCGGGCTGATCTTCATCGACCTGCGCGACCGCAGCGGCCTCTGCCAGCTCGTCGTAGACCCGTCACACACGCCCGACGCGCACGCGCTCGCCGAGCACGTGCGGCCCGAGTTCGTGCTCACGGTCACCGGTATCGTGGTCGCCCGCTCGCCGGAGACGGTCAACCCCAACCTGCCGACCGGCGAGATCGAGGTCCGGGTCGCGACCGTCGAGGTCCTCAACCGGTCCAAGACCCCGCCGTTCGAGGTGGAGACGGCGGAGCAGGTGGACGTCGATGAGACGCTCCGCCTCAAGTACCGTTACCTCGACCTGCGCCGCACGCCGATGCTGGCCAACCTGGAGCTGCGCAACTCCGCTGCTCAGGCCGCACGCACCTACCTCAACGCCAACCGCTTCATCGAGGTGGAGACGCCGGATCTCACGAAGTCGTCACCGGAGGGCGCGAGGGACTTCCTCGTCCCCTCGCGCCTGCAGCCGCACCGCTTCTACGCGCTGCCGCAGAGCCCGCAGATGTTCAAGCAGATCCTCATGGTGGCGGGCATGGACCGGTACTACCAGTTCGCGCGCTGCTTCCGCGACGAGGACCTGCGCGCCGACCGCCAGCCGGAGCACACGCAGATCGACATCGAGACGTCGTTCCTCACGGTGGACGAGATCCGCGGCCTCCTCGAGGGCCTCATGACCGCCGTGTTCGAGGGCGTGGGGGAGACGCCCCCGGCGACGCCGCTGCCGCGCCTCACCTACGACGAGGCCATGCTGCGGTACGGCTCCGACAAGCCCGACCTCAGATACGGCCTCGAGATCGTCGATCTCAGCGAGACCTTCGCGGAGAGCGAGTTCAAGGTGTTCCGCGGCGCCGTCGAGGCCGGCGGGGTCGTGCGAGCCATCAGGGCGCCCGGCGGCGGTTCTCTCAGCCGGACCCAGATCGACAAGCTCACCGAGCTCGCCAAGGAGCACGGCGCGAAGGGCATGGCCTACGTGTACGTGGAGGAGGGCCGCGCCCTGCGCGGCCCCATCGTCAAGTTCCTCGGCGACTCCGAGCAGACCGCGCTGGTGGACAAGGTCGGCGGCGAGCCCGGCGACCTCGTGGTCTTCGCGGCCGACGAGGCGCCCGTCGCTGCCAAGGTACTCGGGGCCCTGCGCCTCGCCCTCATCGGACTGCTGGGCGTCGAGCCCGGGGAGCGCTGGTCGCTGCTGTGGGTCGACGGGTTCCCGCTCTTCGAGATGGACGAGGAGACCGGTCAGCTCACCTACGGTCACAACCCGTTCAGCCTCATCACCACCGAGCAGTTGCCGCTCCTCGAGAGCGACCCGCTGGCGCTGCGCGGCGCGCAGTACGACCTGGTGCTGAACGGCGTGGAGCTCGGCTCCGGCTGCCTGCGCAACCACGACGCCGCCGTCCAGCGCGCAGTGCTGCGCGTCCTGGGCATGAGCGACGAGCGCATCGACAGCGGCCTTCGGCTGGTTCCTCGAGGCCCTCGAGTACGGCGCCCCGCCGCACGGCGGCATCGGCCTCGGCTTCGACCGCATCATCATGCTTCTGGCCGGGGCGGACTCCATCCGCGACGTCATCGCCTTCCCCAAGACGTCGTCCGGCGGCGACCCCATGACCGGCGCTCCGAGCGCGGTCGCCGCCGAGCAACTCAAGGAGCTCCGCGTCCGGCCCGGCTGATCCGCTCGCGAGGATCTCTCGTCTGGGGCGCCGCCGGCGCGCGCTGAAGACGCCTTCCACGCGCCGGTGGCTCCTCAAGCTTTTTGCAGGGCTGCCGACTAGATTGTTGAATCAGTTGACGTTTGCTACGATGGCGCGGCTCGACCTTGTTCGTGACCTCGCCACATTCTCGAGCCAACACGAACACATCGGGAGCTCGTTCGCCGGACCGTCCGTGGACTGTCTGGGAGGGCACCCACCTGCGAGAGCAGGTTCGAGAATAGCGCGAGCACGGCAAGGTGGAGCACTTTCTCTCTGGGGGGAGGCCGGCATGGGGATCTTCAAACGCAACCGCACGTTCCTCATCGGTGCGGTCCTGATCCTGGTCGTCGGCGCGCTGCTTTTTGGCGGCGTCGTGGCCGTACGCGTCCTGGCTGAGTCCGGGGGGACGCCCGCGCCGGCTGCGGCCCAGCCGGCCTCATACAACACCGTCAGCAGCTACGGCATGACGGGGTATGCGCCGCTCACGGTCACGGCTACCGCCGAGACGCCGGAGTTCATCACCACACGGCTCACGGAGAAGCGGGGCATCGTCTTGCTGGTGTACGTCAAGGGCGCCAGCGACGACATGGAGATGCTGTCGTACTTCAACGACATCAAGGCCAACTACTCGGCGGACAGCTCGTTCTTCTCCTTCGAGGCGCGGGAGTCCAAGCAGCTCGGCGACCTGCTCGCGCAGCTGCGCGTCAGTGACCCGCCGATCCTCGCCATCATCCGCGGCGACGGCACCGTGGCCCAGCTCTACACCGGCTGGATCGGCTTCAAGGTGATGGAGCAGCAGATCGCGGACGCGGTGCGCGGACTCTGAGCCCGGCACTCAGACGCACGACCACGACGGCGCTCCTTCCGGGGCGCCGTTTTCGTGAGAGCCTTCGTTTGACCGCCCGAGGCCCTGTGGTACCATAATGCCGACTAGGATGGTTGGGATTCAGCGTCCCTGAACACCGGAGCTCGATGCACATCTCATCTCGCTGCGAATACGGCCTCAGGGCCATGGTGTACCTGGCCGGTCACGACGACGGCCACCCCGTGCCGCTGCCCGAGATCGCTGCGGAAGAGAGTATACCCGCGCCCTTCCTTGAACGGATCCTCGCGCGGCTGCGTGAAAACGACCTGGTCAAAGCCACGCGCGGGATGAGCGGCGGTTACCAGCTGGCTCGTCCCGCAGGCGATGTGGCCGTCGGCGACGTCGTCGCGGCCCTGGAGGGCCCGCTCTCGCTCGTCGGCTGCGTCCCGGACGACGGCGCCTGCGACCGGGCGGAGTCGTGCGCTTCGCGTATCGTGTGGCGCCGCCTCGACAGCGCCATCAGCGGCGCCCTCAACAGCATCACCCTCGACGACCTGACACGGGAGGCTGTCTCGCCATGAAGACCATCTACTTCGACCACGCGGCCACGACGCCGGTCGACCCGCGGGTGCTCGAGGCGATGCTGCCCTACTTCAGCGAGTACTACGGCAACCCGTCCGAGCTTCACCGCCTGGGCCGGCAGGCGCGCGCGGCCGTCGAGGAGGCGCGCGCCAGGGTCGCCGCCGTGCTCGGCGCCGGCGAGAAGGAGATCCTCTTCACCTCCGGCGGTACCGAGGCCGACAACCTCGCGCTCCTGGGCTACCTGGGGCGGTTCCAGCCCGGCCACCTCATCGTCAGCGCCATCGAGCACCCGGCCATCATGGAGACGGCGCGGGCGCTGAACCGGCTCGGCTGGGCCGTCGACTTCGTGCCCGTCGACGGCGAGGGAGTCGTCGATGTGGACGCCTACGAACAGGCCTTCCGCGACGACACCCGGCTGGCGTCCATCATGTTCGCCAACAACGTCGTCGGCACGCTGCAGCCGGTCGCCGAGCTCGCGCGGATCGCGCACGAGAAGGGCGCCGTGTTCCACACCGACGCCGTCCAGGCCGTGGGTTCGCTGCCGGTCGACGTCACCGAGCTGGGCGTCGATATGCTCAGCCTCTCCGGCCACAAACTGTACGGACCCAAGGGCGTGGGCGCGCTGTACGTCAAGCGCGGCACGCGCCTGCAGCCGGTCCTTCACGGCGGCGGTCACGAGCGCCGCCTGCGCTCCGGCACCGAGAACGTGCCCGGCATCGTCGGCCTCGGTGAGGCCATCACGCTGGCGGCCGAGAGCCTCTGGGAGGTACGGCCCCGGCTCGAGGCTCTGCGCGACAGGCTCAGGCAGGGGGTGGCGGAGCTCATCCCGGAGGTCACGTACCTCGGTCACCCCACGCGACGGCTGCCCGGCAACGTGGCCTTCAGCGTGCGCTACGTGGAGGGCGAGTCGATGCTCCTGCAGCTCGACGTCCACGGGTTCATGGTGTCGAGCGGCTCGGCGTGTGCATCGGGGTCACTCGAGCCGTCGCACGTGGTGCTGGCCCTGGGCCTGGGCGCGGAGGACGCGCACGGCAGCATGCGCGTGACCCTCGGGAGGGAGAACACCGAGGAGGAGGTCGACGCGTTCCTGGAGGCCTTCCCGCCGATCGTCGACAAGCTGCGGCAGATGAGTCCGCTGTACGTGAAAGGCTGACAGATGTACACCGACCTGGTGATGGACCACTTCACGAACCCGCGCAACGTGGGGGAGATCGAGGACGCCGACGGCGTCGGGCAGATCGGCAATCCCGTCTGCGGTGATGTGATGCGCATCACCATCGCCGTCGACGCCGGCGACCGCATCGAGGACGTCAAGTTCAAGACCTTCGGCTGCGGCGCCGCCGTGGCCACCTCGAGCATGGTCACCGAGATGGTGATGGGCAAGAGCCTGCAGGAGGCCGCCGACATCTCCAACAAGGCCGTGGCCGAGGCGCTCGGCGGGCTCCCTCCCAACAAGATGCACTGCTCCAATCTCGCGGCCGACGCGCTGCACCTCGCCATCGAGGACTACCTCGTCAAGAGCGGACGCGAGGGCGAGGTCGAGCAGATCCTGAAGGCCCTCCCAAAAGTACACGAGCACTCGTCGCACTGAGCGGCGGGGTCGATAGCGCTGTAGCGGCGCTCAAGCTGATCGGCGAGGGTCGCACCGGCGAGACGGCGACCGCGAGGCTGTGGCCGGGCACCGACCGCCGCAGTTGTTGTTCGCCGGGCGCGCTGCAGCGCGCGGCGCGGACGGCCGCGCATCTCGGACTTCCCCATCACGTCCTCGACATGGAGGCCGAGTTCGAGGACGCGGTCGTGGAGCCGTTCGAGCGCGGCTACCTCGCCGGCGAGACGCCCAACCCCTGCGTGGACTGCAATCCTCTGCGTCTGGCGGCGCTCGTCGCCCTGGGCGACGAACTGGGCCTGGAGCGTCTCGTGACCGGCCACTACGCGCGGATCGTGTGGCGCGACGGAGAGCCGTTCGTCGCGCGCGCCGCCGACCGGCGCAAGGACCAGTCCTACATGCTCTGGGCGGTCCCACCGGAGGTGCTCGCGCGTCTCGAGTTCCCGCTGGGCGAGTCGGACAAGGCCGAGGTGCGCGAGGCGGCGGCCGACGCCGGCCTGGAGGTCGCCGGCGAGCCGGAGAGCCAGGAGGTCTGCTTCGCCGGAGACGGCTACCAGCGCTTCCTCGAGGAGCGCGGCGTCGACCCGGTGGAAGGCGACGTCCTTGACGCCTCGGGCGCGGTACTCGGCCGTCACCAGGGCCACTGGCGTTTCACCGTCGGACAACGGCGTGGCATCGGCGTCAGCGCCGCCGAGCCGCTCTACGTGCTCGAGCGCAGAGCCGCCGGGAACGAGGTCGTCGTCGGCGGCCGCGACGCGCTCGCCTCTCGCGTGGTCCGGCTGCGCGGCGTGATCGACAGGGGTCTCGGAGACGGCGGCGGGCTGGAGGTCCAGCTCAGATATCGCTCGGCCGCGGTGCCGGTGCGCATGCTCCGCGGCGAGGCCGGCAAGCTGGAGGTGACGCTGGACGAGCCGTTCGAAGGGCTCGCCCCGGGCCAGTCGGCCGTGTTCTACCGCGACGGGGTCGTCGTGGGCGGCGGGCGGATCGCGGCCGGCGCCGGCGCCCTCGGCCCTCACGGCGCCGCCGCGCAGTGAGCCCCGGCGGCGGGGCCGCCGCCCTCGCGGTGCTATCATTCGCGCCATGACGGCCCCGGAGACCGCGAGCGTCACCCCTCGGGAACTCCCGGTCGCCGGTCGCCCTTCCGTCTCCCGAGCCGTCCTGGTCCTCGTCCTGCTGGTCGTCGCCCTTTCCGCTGCGGTCCGCCTCGTCGATCTTGGGCGCTTCCAGACGACCGTGTTCGACGAGTACTACT
>CAVOMB010000059.1:0-31746 GCA_963696935.1 uncultured Thermoleophilia bacterium
TGCCCGGGTTCACGGTCATCGACTGCGGCGCGCTGCATGCGGATCCCGACGCGGACGGGACGCGCTCCTCGGTGTTCGTCGGCATCTCGTTCGAGCGCAGGATGGTGCTGATCCTCGGCACCCTGTACGCGGGCGAGATCAAGAAGGCCCTTTTCACGGTCATGAACTACCTGCTGCCCGAGAAGGGCGTCCTGCCGCTGCACTGCTCGGCCAACGTCGGTCGCAAGGGCGACGTCGCGCTGTACTTCGGCCTCTCCGGGACGGGCAAGACCACCCTCTCGGCTGACCCTAGCCGCCATCTGGTCGGCGATGACGAACACGGGTGGGCCGACTACGGCATCTTCAACTTCGAGGGCGGCTGCTACGCCAAGGTCATCAGGCTCTCGGCCACGGCCGAGCCGCAGATCTACCAGGCCATCCGCTTCGGCTCCGTGCTGGAGAACGTCGTCGTCGACCCCATGACCCGGGCGATCCAATGGGACGACGACTCGATCACCGAGAACACCAGGGCGACGTACCCTGTCGACCACATCCCGGACGCCATCACCGACGGCGAGGCGGGGCCGCCGCGGGACGTCTTCTTCCTTACGTGCGACGCCATGGGCGTGGTGCCGCCGATCTCCAGGCTCACGCCCGAGATGGCCAGCTACCACTTCCTCTCCGGGTTCACGGCCAAGGTGGCGGGCACGGAGGACGACGTCAAGGAGCCGAGCCCGACGTTCTCTACCTGCTTCGGCGCGCCGTTCATGCCACGCGACCCGGTGGTGTACGCGACGCTGCTACGCGAGCGGATCGCGCAGCGTGACGTGCGCTGCTGGCTCGTCAACACCGGCTGGAGCGGCGGGCCCTACGGGGTCGGCGAGCGCATGAGCATCGCCTTCACTCGCCGTCTGCTGCAGGCCGCGCTCGACGGCGAGTTCGACGACGTGCAGTACGCTCCGCACCCCGTCTTCAGGGTCCTCGTGCCACAGTCGTGTGCGGACATCCCGGCCGGGACGCTGGACCAGCGCAGCACGTGGCAGGACCCGGCCGCTTACGACGCGGCGGCGGCGAAGCTCGCTGCGCACTTCGTCGAGAACTTCCGCCAGTATGAAGGCCGGGTGCCGGCCGAGGTCGCCGCCGCCGGCCCCGTCACCGGCGGCGCCCCGGAACCGGCGGATTACCGCCGCGAGCAGGGAGGAGGCGCATGAGGCTGCTGGTGCGTGGAGGTACCGTGGTGTCTTCGGAGGGCCGCCGCGTGGCCGACGTCCTCTGCGAGGACGGCCGTATCGCGGCGGCGGTGGACCCCGGTACTGAAGTGCGGGCCGATGAAGTCGTCGACGCGGCCGGCCTGCTGGTGTTCCCGGGGTTCATCGACCCGCACATCCACCCGCGTGACCCGGGCGACACACACAAGGAGGACTTCGCGCACGCCAGCCGTGCCGCCGCCGCCGGCGGCGTCACCACGCTCCTCGTCATGCCCAACGCCGTCCCGCCGGTGTCCGACGTCGCGTCGTTCCGGCGCCGCGCCGAAGAGCACGGCGCCGTCGCCCACGTCGACTTCGGTCTCTGGGGCCTGTCGCTCGGCATGGCCAACATCGGGGACCTGCCCCTGCTGTTCGCCGAGGGCGCCGTGGCGGTCAAGCTGTTCTGGGGCTACGCCCTCGACAAGGAGTCCAAGCGGCTCGTCTACAACACGGCCGACCGCGCGCCGGAGGACGTGATCCCGCCGGCGAGCACCGGGGAGGTCATGCAGATCTTCCAGGCCATCGCCGGCGTGGGCGGCATCCTCGCGGCGCACTGCGAGGACCGCGACATCCTGGATGTGGCGCAGCGGCAGCTCGGCCACGCGCCGGTGGCCTACACGGAGCTCAAGGTCGCCCGCCCGGACGTGGCCGAGTCGAGCTCGGTCGCCGTCGGCATCGAGCTCGCCCGCGCCACCGGCTGCAACTTCCACGTGTGCCACATCAGCTCCGCACGGGCGACGCACCTCGTCCGGCTGGCGCAGCAGGACGGCCTGCCGGTCACGGCCGAGACCTGCCCGCACTACCTGCTGTTCGTCGCCGCCGACTGCGCCGGCAAGGACGCGGCGATGAAGGCGTACCCGCCCGTCCGCGAGGTCGCCGACCGCGACGCGCTGTGGGCGGGCGTCACCGACGGCACCATCGCCTCGCTGGGCTCGGACCACGCGCCGCACACCCTGGCGGACAAGACCCAGGCGTTCGCGACGGCGCCCGCCGGCATGGTCGCCGTCGAGACCATGATGCCGCTGCTGCTCGACCAGATGAATGCCGGCCGCACCACGCCGGAGCGGCTCTGCTGGGCGGCAAGCGAGGGGACGGCTCGGCTGTACGGCATCTATCCGCAGAAGGGCGTCATCGCGGAGGGTTCCGACGCGGACCTCACGCTGGTCGACCCGGACGCCACGTGGACCATCCGCGGCGAGGAACTGCACAGCATGCAGAAGCACACGCCGCTCGAGGGCACCGAGGTGCGCGGCATGCCGGTGACGACGATCCTGAGAGGCTCGGTGGTCGCCAAGAACCACGAGCCGGTGGGCGAGCCGGGTGGACGCCTGGTGCGCCGTGTCGCACGCCACGACTGAGTACGCGTGGTGGGGTTGAGTCGCCCTCCAGCGTGACGCCGGCGTTTGCGAGAGTGGTGCCGCCCCGGGGGGAGCGGGTGCGTCGGGGTCAGTCGCTCTCTGAGGCGAGCTCGCCGCCGAGGAGCCGCGCGACGTAGTCGAGGCTCAGCCGCTGCGCTTCGGCCACGGTCATGCCCTCGACGCCGATGATGCTGTGCACCCAGGCGCCCTCCATCATGGCGGCGAGACCGCGGCCGGCGGCGGCAGCGTCGACTGTCTGGCCGCGCCTGGCCGCCACATCGGCGACCTGGCCGCCCAAGTAGGCGACGATCTCCTCGTAGAGCGCATGGTTCAGGCGCTGGATCTCCGGCTCGCTGCGTGCGAGCGCCCAGAACCCGAACCAGGCGTACTGGCGGTCGGGCGCCGGCTCGAGCCGGTCGAACATCGGGAGGATGTTGCGGCGCAGCCTGAGCTTCCGCGGCCCGGTCGTCCTCAGGCTGGTCGAGTTGGTCCATACCGAGCATCTCGCGGAAGTCCTGGGCGAGCGTCTGGAATGCCTCGGCCAGCAGGTTGCTCTTAGCCCCGAAGTAGTGCCGTACGAGCCCTCGGGAGACGCCGGCGCGGCGGGTGATCTTCTCGATGGATGCGCCGGCCAGCCCGTTCTGAGCGATGGATGTGATGGTCGCCTCGATGAGCCGGACCCGCATGGCTTCTCCGCGCGCTGTCGGAGCCCGTAGGGAGCTGCTGTCGACCGTGGGAGCCATTGTCACCCACCCTACATAGTCGTATGACAAGTGCCAAGTGCCCGGGCGTCCGGGGATTGACTCACCGTGGCCGCGGTGCGTAGTATACGTTCGTATACTACTCGTTCGTATAAGCGAAGGTCACCTGCCTCGAGCGCTCCCCCCGGGGGGGCTTTCGCACCCCCGTATTTCTGGCTGTCATGGTCGACCACAGAATGGTGCAGATCGCGGCTCGCACGCACTGGAAGACGATCGAGGAGTGGAACAAGAAGTACGTCGTCCGCACGTTCTCCAATCAGGACGAGTACCAGTGTCTCCCCGTGGAGAGCACGGAGCGCGACTGGGACCTCTACTCCACCGACTACAAGGCGACCGTCGCCAAGATGCTGGTGGAGAACATCCTCGGCCCGTACGACTGGGCGGCCAAGGTCCGGTTCACCAACACCGGCAGCGAGGCCGTCGAGGTCGCCAGCATCATTGCGAAGCTGTACACGGGCAAGCAACTGACACGCGCGAGCCGTTCATCCCGGCCGACCGCTACACCGCCTTCGGCGGCGACAACAGCGACTCTCCCGTGCGCATCGTCCTCGGCAAGTGCCTGGAGAAGGGCGTGCTGACCGGTGCAATGCTGCGGCCGGGATGCGGAGTCCAGGGTACCGGCATGTCCGGCGCCTGTCCGGCGTTCCGGCACGGTCTCGTATCCCGGAACGAAATCGCGTCCAGTCTTCTGGACACACGGCGCGCGTGGTTGAAGCGGTCGCGGAGCGGGCGCACGCTGCGGGCAGAGAACGCGGGAGGCCGCGGCGGACGTCGCGCCTCCCTGCCCGACAATCCGAACGAAGCGAGGCGGCACTGTGAGCACACCTCAGACCACGGCGGGACCGCGGCCCGTGCGCGCGCCGCGCGGCACCGAGATCAGCTGCAAGGGCTGGCAGCAGGAGGCCGCGCTGCGCATGCTGATGAACAACCTGGATCCGGAGGTCGCAGAGGATCCGGATCAGCTCATCGTCTACGGCGGCGCCGGCAAGGCCGCGCGCAACTGGGAGTGCTTCGACACCATCGTGCGCACTCTGCGCCGCCTCAAGGACGACGAGACGCTTCTGGTGCAGAGCGGCAAGCCCGTAGGCGTGTTCGAGACCCACGAGATGGCGCCGCGCGTGCTCATCGCCAACGCCAACCTGGTCGGCGACTGGGCCAACTGGGACGAGTTCCGCAGGCTGGACGCGCTCGGCCTCACCATGTACGGGCAGATGACCGCCGGCTCGTGGATCTACATCGGTACGCAGGGCATCCTGCAGGGCACGTACCAGACGTTCGCCGCCGCCGGGGAGAAGCACTACGGCAGCGACCTGGCCGGTCGCCTCGTGCTGACGGCCGGTCTCGGCGGCATGGGCGGCGCGCAGCCGCTGGCCGTCACCATGGCCGGCGGCGTCGCGCTCTGTGTGGAGGTCGACCCGCACCGTATCCAGAGGCGTCTCGAGACCGCCTACGTCGACGTCGCCGCCGACACCCTCGACGAGGCGCTCAAGCTGGCCGAGGACGCGATGGCGGCCAGGAAGCCGCTCTCCATCGCGCTGCTGGGGAACGCGGCGGACGTCTATCCCGAGCTGGTCCGCCGCGGCTTCGTCCCCGACCTGGTCACCGACCAGACGTCGGCACACGACACCCTCAACGGCTACGTCCCCAACGGAATGACGTTCGAGGAGGCGCTGCGCCTGCGCGACGACGACCCGCAGGAGTACGTACGCCACGCCGTGCAGAGCATCGTCGTGCACGTGGAGGCCATGGTCGCGCTGCAGAAGCTCGGCGCCCACGTATTCGACTACGGCAACAACATCCGCGGCGAGGCCAAGGCCGCCGGCTACGAGGACGCCTTCGCCTTCCCCGGTTTCGTGCCGGCCTACATCCGCCCGCTGTTCGCGCGCGGCAACGGGCCGTTCCGCTGGGCGGCGCTCAGCGGGGACCCGCAGGACATCGCAGTCACCGACGCCGCCCTGCTCAAAGCCTTCCCGGACAACGAGATGGTCACCCGCTGGATCAAGATGGCCGGCGAGAAGGTCCACTTCCAGGGGCTGCCCTGCCGCATCTGCTGGCTGGAGTACGGCGAGCGCGCCGAGGCGGGCGAGATCTTCAACGACCTGGTGCGCACCGGCAAGGTCAAGGCGCCGATCGTCATCGGCCGCGACCACCTCGACTCCGGCTCAGTCGCGAGCCCGTATCGTGAGACCGAGAGCATGATGGACGGCAGCGATGCAATCGCCGACTGGCCCATCCTCAACGCTCTGCTCAATACGGCCGCCGGCGCCAGCTGGGTCAGCTTCCACCACGGGGGCGGCGTGGGCATCGGCAAGAGCCTGCACGCCGGCATGGTCGTCGTGGCCGACGGCACCGACATGATGGCCGAGCGCCTGCGCCGCGTGCTCACCAGTGACCCCGGCACCGGGGTCATGCGCCACGCGGATGCCGGGTACCCGGAGGCGATCAAGAAGGCGAAGGAGTCGGGTATCGACCTCCCGATGGTGGATGGTGAGTGATGGCTGAGCCACCCGTCCGGATCGACCTCGCTCTCTGCAAGGCGTGCGGCATCTGCATCGAGCTCTGCCCGGACAAGGTCTTCGACCGCGACAAGCTGGCCCAGCCCGTGATCGCGCGGCCTGAGGACTGTAGCCAGTGCCTCATCTGCGAGCTGCACTGCCCGGACTTCGCCGTCGAGGTGCGGCGCCGCGCCAGGAAGGCGGCCAAGGCCGCCTCGGTGGCGCCCGAGCTTCTCCCGCGACGCGCTCGTCGCCGCTACCAGCAACACGCTCTCGCCCGAAGACGTCTGCGACCACGACTCGGAGGGCTGACATGGTCGTCGCCACCGCCACGGCCCCGCGTGCCGTCCTGCTGCAGGGCAACGAAGCCGTCGCCGAGGGCGCCATCGCCGCCGGCGCCCGCTTCTTCGCCGGCTACCCGATCACGCCGTCCACGGAGATCGCCGAGGTGCTTGCCAGGCGGCTGCCGCAGGTCGGCGGCACATTCATCCAGATGGAAGACGAGATCGCCAGCATCGCCGCCGTCTGCGGTGCCTCCCTGGCCGGCGCAAAGGCGCTGACCGCCACTTCCGGCCCGGGCTTCAGCCTGATGCAGGAGATGATCGGCTTCGCCTCCATGGCGCAGATCCCGTGCGTCATCGTCGACGTCATGCGCGGCGGGCCGTCGACGGGCCTGCCCACGGAGCCTGCCCAAGGCGACGTCATGCAGGCCCGCTGGGGCACGCACGGCGAGCACTCGGTCATCGCCCTCGTTCCGAGCAGTGTGATGGACTGCTACACGCTGACCGTCGAGGCCTTCAACCTCTCCGAGCAGTACCGGACGCCGGTCATCATCCTCTCGGACGCCCTCATCGGGCACATGCGCGAGGCCGTCGTCATCCCCGAGCCCGGAGCACTGCGCATCGCCGAGCGGGGGGAGCCTGACTGCGCGCCCGACGAGTACGACACGGTGTCGAGCACGCTCGACAACATCCTGCCGCGGCCGCCGCTCGGCTCGCCCTTCAAGGTCCATGTGACCGGCCTCGTCTACAACCGCCGCAGCGGCATGCCCGACACCGCCGACCCGGCCGCCGCCGCCGACCTCGGCCGCTACCTGCGCGAGAAGATCTACCACCACCGCGACGCGATCGTGCGCGTGGAGGAAGTCGAGATGCACGGCGCCGAGGTCGCGATCTTCGCCTACGGCTCCGTCGCCCGCTCGGCGATGGCCGTGGTACGCAAACTGCGCGCAGAGGGCGTGGCGGTCGGCCTCGTGCGCCCCATCACGCTGTGGCCGTTCCCGACGCGGGCCGTGGAGCGCATGGCCGAGCAGGTACGCACGGTGATCGTCCCCGAGATGAACATCAAGCAGGTGAGCTGGGAGGTCCAGGCGGCGGTCGCCGGCCGCGCCAAGGTCGTCGACTACGGCCGCGTGGACGGCAAGCTCATCACGCCGGCCGAGATCCTCGAGCTCGTCAAACCCGAGTTCTACTACCACAAGTGGGAGGACGCATGAGCGCCCTGGTCGACGAGGAGAAGCTCGAAGCATCACCGACGGGCGACTACAAACTGCCGCGGATCAGGCCGCACACCACCACGGAGATCAAGGCGCACCTGCGCTCCGCGAAGACGCTCTGGTGCCCGGGCTGCTCCAACGGCACCATCACCCGGGCGCTCATCGACGCCATCATCGGCCTCGAGCTCGACCCGGAGAAGGTCGTCGTGGTCGCGGGCATCGGCTGCAGCGGCCGCATCAGCGCCTACCTCGACTACTCGACGGTGCACACGGCTCACGGCCGTGCTCTGGCGGTGGCGACGGGCGTCAAAGCGGTGGACCCGTCGCTGCACGTGATCGTCGCCATGGGCGACGGCGACAGCTCCGCCATCGGCGGCAACCACTTCATCCACGCGGCGCGGCGCAACATCGACCTCACCGCGGTGGTGTTCAACAACTCGATCTACGGTATGACGGGCGGCCAGATGAGCCCGACGACGCACCTCGGCGACAAGTCGACGACGAGCGTGTACGGCAACGTCGAGCCGGCGTTCGACCTCTGCGAACTGGCGCACGCCGCGGGGGCGACCTACGTCGCCCGCGGCACCTCCTGGGCCTACCAGCAGCTCACCAACGTGATCGCCGGCGGCATCGCCCACAAGGGCTTCGCGATGGTCGAGGCCATGGCCATCTGCCCGGTCTACTACGGGCGCTTCAACCTCACGTCCGACCCGTCGGAGTTCCTCATGTCGCAGAAGGAGCACGCCGTCCCGGCCGACAAGTTCGACGAGGACGTGCGCAGGCACGACAAGTACCCGGTCGGGCTGCTGCACCACACCGAGCGGGAGGAGTTCGTCACCGCTCTGGGCAAGGTCAACGAGCGCGCCAGGGAGGCCGGCAATGGCTGACGCCGACAAGCTCGAGCGCGTCGGGATGAGATTCTCCGGCTCGGGCGGGCAGGGCATCCTGCTGGCCGCGGCGATCGTCGCCGAGGGCGCAGCCGCGCTCGGCAAGCACGTCGTGCAGACGCAGAGCTACGGACCCGAGGCCCGTGGCGGGGCGTCCAAGTCCGAGGTCATCGTCTCCGACGAGGACATCGACTACCCCGAGGTCCAGCATCCGGACATCAACCTCGTCCTCTCGCAGGCCGCGTACCTCAAGTACGCCGCCGACACGCGGCCCGGAGGCCTGCTCATCTACGACTCCGGGCTGGTCGAGATCGATGCGACCGCGGACGGGATGGTCGCGCACGGACTGCCGTTCACGCAGGCGGCTACGGACGAGCTGGGCAAGAAGGTCGTGACCAACATCGTCTCGCTGGGAGCCTTCGTGGCGATCAGCGGAGTGCTGCCGCCCGAAGCCGTCGAGCAGGCGGTGCTCAACCGGGTCCCGGCCCGCTTCCGCGAGCTCAACGAGCGCGCCTTCAGGCTCGGACTGCAGCTGGCGCAGGAGGCGGCGCAGCCGGTGGCCTCGCCGGACGGCGTTCGCTCGTGAGAGCATGACCAAGCCGGTCGGCGATGAAGAGGAGAAGAAGCACATGACGCAGCTCGTCATCGGAGACGCGACGCTGACCATCGACGAGGTCATCAGCGTCGCGCGGGGGGGAGCCGAGGTCGTCCTCGGCCGAGCGGCGCGCGAGCGTATCGAGGCCGCGCACGACGTGGTCGCCGGGGTCATCGCGCGCGAGCAGGTCGCCTACGGCGTGACCACCGGGTTCGGACAGCTGGCGACCACCCACATTCCCGTGGACAAGGTGCAGGAGCTGCAGCAGAACCTGGTGCGCAGCCACGCCGTCGGCCTCGGCGCACCGCTGTCGCGCGAAGTGGTACGCGCCGGCATGGTCATCCGCCTGAACACCATGGCACGCGGCCACTCGGGCGTCAGGCTCTCGGTGGCCGAGCACGTCGCCGCGTGCATCAACGCCGACATCGTCCCGTGGGTGCCGTCGCGGGGCTCGCTGGGCGCCTCCGGCGACCTCGCCCCGTCCGCGCACCTCGTGCTCGCGATGATGGGCGAGGGCGAGCTGCTCGCCGTGGACGGGCGGCGCGAGCCGAGCGGGCCTGCCTTGCAGGCCGCCGGGCTCGCGCCGCTCGTGCTCGAAGCCAAAGAGGGCCTCAGCCTCCTCAACGGCACCCAGTTCATGGCGGCCATCGGCTGCATGCTGGTGGCCGACGGCGAGGCTTTGCTCGACTCGGCCGACCTGATCGGCGCGATGAGCCTTGAGGGCCTGCGCGCCTCCGTCGGCCCCTTCGAGGAGCGCATCCAGGCGCTGCGTCCCATCCCCGGCCAGCTGGTAACGGCGGCCAACGTGCGCCGCGCCACGGGCGGGAGCGCCATCATGCTCAGCCATCTCAACTGCGACAAGGTGCAGGACGCCTACTCACTGCGCTGCATCCCGCAGGTGCACGGCGCCTGCCGCGACGCGCTCGCGTGGCTGCGGCGCGTCGCCGAGGTCGAGGTCGACTCGGTCACCGACAACCCGCTCATCTTCCCGGACACCGGCGAGATCATCTCGGCCGGTAACTTCCACGGTGAGCCGATCGCTCTGGCCCTGGACCTCGCGGCGATGAGCCTGGCGGAAATCGCCTCCATCAGCGAGCGCCGGACCTTCCGCATGCTGACGAGCTCACTCAGCGAGCTTCCGCCGTTCCTGACGAGGGACAGCGGGCTGAACAATGGCTACATGATCGCCCAGTACACGGCCGCGGCACTGGTGAGCGAGAACAAGGTGCTCTGCCACCCGGCGAGCGTGGACTCCATCCCGAGTTCGGGAGACCAGGAGGATCATGTCAGCATGGGCATGACCGCTGCGCTGAAGGCATTGGACGTGCTCGCCAATGCGCAGAAGGTGCTGGCTATCGAGGCCGTGTGCGCGGCGCAGGCCATCGACCTGCTCAGCCCGCTGGAGCCCGGCCCCGGTACCGGCGCCGGGCGGGCCGTCATCCGCGAGTTCGCGCCGACGCTGGAGCGCGACCGGTACCTCGCGCCGGAGCTGGAGGCCGCGGCGGAGGCCGTCGCGGCGGGCCGCTTCTCGGACATCGTGCGCGGCGCGGCAGGACCGGCCGGCGAAGGAGGACAAGGATGAGCCTCCGCTGCGACGTGCTCGTGCGCGGCGCGAGCGAAGTGGTCACGTTGGCGCCCGGGGCCGGGGAGGCTCCGCCCGCCGGCCCCGCCGGCCAGGACCGTCCACCGGTCGACCTCGGCGTCATCCCGCATGGCGCGGTCGCGGCCCGGGACGGACGTGTGGTCTGGACCGGGCCGGAGTCGCAGATCGCGTCGGCCCTCGAGGTGCCCGACAATGCGGTCGTCGTCGACGTCGAGGGCGCGGCCGTCGTACCGGGCTTCGTCGACGCGCACACGCACCTGACGTGGGCGGCCGACCGTGCGGCCGAGTACGGCGCCCGGCTGGCCGGCGCCACCTACCTGGAGATCCAGGCGGCGGGCGGCGGCATCAACAGCACGGTGCGCGCGACGCGGGCGGCGACGGAGGAGCAGCTCGCCGCCCTCGCTGCGCGCCGCCTCGACTCGTTCCTGCGGCACGGCACCACCACGCTCGAGGCCAAGACGGGCTACGGGCTCACCCTCGAGGACGAGCGCAAGCAGCTCGCCGCCTCCAAGGCGCCGCACCCGGTGCGCCGCGCGTACACCGTCCTCGCGGCGCACCTGACGCCCGAGGAGTTCGCCGGCCGCGACGACGAGTACGTCGCCTTGGTCTGCGACGAGATCCTGCCGGCGCTTGCCGGCCAGGCCGAGTTCGTCGACGTGTTCTGCGACGAAGGCGCGTTCACCGTCGCGCAGGCGCGGCGCGTGCTCGAGGCCGGCCGCGCCCTCGGCTACCGGCTCAAGATCCACTCCGAGGAGCTGGCGCACACCGGAGGGACGGCGCTGGCCGCTTCGCTGGGCGCCGTCTCCGCCGACCACCTCATCCACATCACCGCCGAGGACATCGCGCTGCTCAAGGACTCGGGCACCGTCGCCGTCCTGCTCCCCGGCACGAGCTACACGCTGCACACCACCTACGCGCCGGCGAAGGAGCTGCTTGCCGCCGGCGTCACCGTGGCCCTCGCCACCGACTTCAACCCCGGCAGCTGCTACAGCGAGAACCTGCAGATGGCGGTCTCGCTGGCCTGCCAGGAGGACCGGATCACGCCGGCCGAGGCCCTCCGCGCCGCCACCTTGGGCGGCGCGGCCGCGCTCGGCCTCCAGCACGAGGTCGGCAGCCTCGAGCCGGGCAAGTTCTGCGACCTGCTCGTGCTCGACGCCGCGACCCACCAGGAGCTGCCCTACCACTGGGGCGTCAACCTCGTCTCCGGCGTGCTGGTCGGCGGCGAGGTCGTCGTGCGCGAGCGACAGGTCGTCCGCGCCGCCGCCTCACCCTCAGCCGACGGAGGTCCACGGTGACCCTGATCGAGTGCATCCCCAACTTCAGCGAGGGACGCCGCCAGGACGTGATCGACGAGATCGCCGCGTCCGTCACGCACGTCGACGGCGTCCACCTGCTCGACGTGCAGAGCGACCCCACGCACAACCGCTGCGTGGTCACCTTCGTCGGTCACGAGGGCCCGATAGCGGAGGCGGCCTTCTGCGCCATAGAGACGGCGGCCGCCCTCATCGACCTCAACCAGCACGAAGGCGCGCACCCGCGGTTCGGCGCCACCGACGTCTGCCCGTTCGTCCCGCTGCGCTCCGAGGAGATGCCCGTCTGCGTGGAGGTCGCGCAGGTACTCGCGCGGCGCGTGGCCGGTGACCTCGAGATCCCCGTGTTCCTGTATGAGGACGCGGCCCGCATCCCCGAGCACAAGAACCTCGCCGCCTTCCGCGGCAAGGGATTCGAGGAGATGCGGGAGGTCATCGGCAGCGAGCCCCTGAAGACTCCGGACGAGGGCCAGGCGCGCGTGCACGCGACGGCCGGGGCCGTCGCCATCGGCGCGCGCTTCCCGCTCATCGCATACAACGTCAACCTCGAGTCGGACGACCTCGACCTCGCCAAGCGGATCGCCGTCGAGATCCGCGAGCGCGACGGCGGCATGCCCTGCGTCAAGGCGATGGGCCTGCAGCTCGAGGACGGCGCCGTGCAGGTGTCGATGAACCTCACCGACTACCGGGTCACGTCCATGGCCGACGTGGTGGAGGCCATCGCGCAGCGCGCCGGCGACGCCCAGGTGGCCATCCGCGAGAGCGAGGTCGTCGGCCTCCTGCCGCAGGACGCGCTCGTGCGGCTGGCGCAGACGACCCTTTACGCGCCGGCCTTCAGCCGCGAGCAGGTGCTCGAGGCGCAGGTGCTGGACACGCTGCTGTGAATGCTCGACGAAGTGGAAGTATCGAGCGGGGCGCCGAAGGGGCAGCGCTCAACGGGATCCTTATCACCGGCGTCCGCCTGACGCCGCTCTTCCTGACCTTCAAGGAGCCGTACCACTGGGCCGGACGCGTCGACCACGGCTCGCCGGTCGTTCTGGTCGAGGTCGAGACGGACGCGGGCATCACCGGTGTCGGCGAGTCGGTCTCGTCGCTGGCCGCGGAGATGACCACGGCGGCGCTGCGCGCAGTCGAGCACCTGTTCATCGGCCGGCCTATCCACGACGTCCAGCGGCTGGTGCACGAGGCGCGCCACCTCGGGACCTTCAATCACATGCCCTGGTTCGCGGACTTCGTGCTCGCCGGCTTCGAGATGGCGCTCTGGGATGCGATCGGCAAGGCCGCCGGCCAGCCGGTGTACCGGCTCCTCGGCGGCGCGGTGCGCGACGAGGTCGACTACTTCGGGTTCGTCCAGGGCGACACGACCGAGGAACTGGTGGAGGATGCGAGCGACCTCGCTGCGGCCGGGTACGGCGTCATCTATCTGAAGGTCGGCCGCGGCGACGACGTGGATGTCAGGAACACGGCGGCCGTGCGTGAGGTCATCGGCGGCCGCCGTCTGCGCGTGGATCCCAACTGCGCCTGGAGCGTGCCCGACGCCATCCGTATGATCCACGCGCTCGAGCCCTACGGCCTCGACTGGGTGGAACAGCCGACGACGCTGCTCAGCGTCACGGCCATGCGCCAGGTGCGCGAGGCCGTGCACGTGCCCATCGCCGCCGACCAGGCAGTCCTGACGGCGAACGACGTGTACGACTTCGTCCGGGAACGGGCGTGCGACGCCATCTGCCTGTCCGCGCACGAGGCGGGCGGCCTGCTCGCCTTCGGCCGGGCCGCCGCCGTCGCGGCGGTCGCCGGTGTGCCCATCTGCCTGCACGGCCAGAGCGTCAGCGGCATCACCGACGCGGCCCAGCATCATCTCGGCCTCAGCACGCCCAACCTCTCCGACGGCAACCAGATCATGCATCAGCTGCTGGCGGAGGACATCATCTCGGCGCCGGATCTGACTCCCAGGGACGGCAAGATCGGGCTCATCGGCGGGCCGGGGCTCGGCGTGGAGCTCGACCGCGACGCGGTCGAGCGGGCCGCCGAGCGCTACCGGAAGGGGAACCTGCTGTGAAGGTCCTGATCGCCGACCAGAAGCTGGTCACCGAGATCTACCCTATGGAAGAGGCCATCCCGACCATGCGCAGGGCGCTCACCATGCTCGCCGGCAGCGCGCCGGCCCGTACCTCGCCGGACGAGGTCACCCTGTTCAAGTCGCTCGGCATCGCCATCGAGGACCTCGCCTCGGCGCACCGTGTCTACGAGATCTGCAAGCAGCGCGAGCCCGGCACGTGGGTCGACATCGGTGGCCTGCACTTCGGCAAAGCGGTGGAGGGATGACCATGACCGTCGCGCCCTACCCCGAGTTCTTCAACGACGTCTTCGGGCCCGTCATGCAGCCCGGCTCCAGCTCGCACACGGCTGGGCCTTGCCGGCTCGGGTATCTGGCCGGCCGTCTGCTCGGCGAGCCCGTCGCGAAGATCCGCGTCGAGCTCGACAAGGTCGGGTCGTTCGCCGGCACCTTCGGCATCATGGCCGAGGACAGGGCGATGGTCGCCGGCGTCCTCGGCTTCCTCCCGGACGACGCCCGGCTCTTCCGGTCCTTCGAGCTCGCCGAGGAGGCCGGCATCACTGTGGAGTTCGCCTTCACCGAGATCGCCGAGAGCAGGCACCCCAACGCGGTGAAGTTCGTCCTGACCGGCCGTGACGGCCTGATGGTCACCCTCGTCGGCGACTCCACCGGCGGGGGCATGGTCGAGACGGTGACGCTCGATGGGTTCCCCTTCCGGACGTTGGGCGACGCCTACGTGCTTCTCGTCCAAGACCCGCAGGAGGCCCTGAGCCCCGAGGACTTCGAGCGGCTCAGGGCCGGACTCCCCGAGCAGCTCGGCGCGCGGACGGTGCGCGCCGAGGGCCGCGGGGCGCTCCACGTCTTCGAGCTCCCGGTGGAGCCGGATCTCGCTGGCCTGGAAGACCTTCTGGCCGGCGCGCCCGTCAACAGGGTGGCGCTGCTCCGGCCCATCCTGCCCGTCGTCAGCCAGCCCGGCCGCAAGCCGCAGCTCTTCGACACCATGGTGCGCTGGCGCGAGCTCATGGCCGAGCGCGACCTGCCGCTCTGGGAGGTCGCCGTGGTGTACGAGGCGGACGCCTCGGGCTGGCCGCGCGCGTTCGTCCTCGAGCAGATGCGCGGGCTGGCGCAGGTCATGCGCCGACAGACGCGTGCCGTGTACGAGGAGGACGTCGAGGTCATCGACACCGAGTTCAAGCCGGACTTCGCGCGCCGCTGGCTGCGCCACGCGGAGACGCCGGCGCGCGTCACCGACGGCATCACCGCGCAGACGGTCAAGTACGCCTACGGCGCGGGCGCCGGCATCCCGGGTGTGGAGAACGTGCCGGGGCCGATGGGCGGCGGCGCCGGCTACATCTACGCCGCCCTCTCCGCCGTCCGTGAGGCCCGCGGCCTGAGCGACGACGACCTGCTCCGCGGCCTCTTCGTCGCCGCGGGCGTCGGCGCCATCGCCTACACACGGACTGAGCCCACCGGAGAAGTGCTAGGCTGTACTGGCGAGTCAGGTGTCTGCGGCGCGATGGCCGCGGCCGCGATCGCTGAGATGGTCGGCGGGACCCCCGAGGCTGTTGAGACCGCGGCATCGCTCGCTCTGCAGGCCTTCATGGGCCTGCCGTGCGACCCGATGCCCGGAGGTCTCAGCCAGCCGTGTCGCAGCCGCATCATGGCGGCTACGTGCACGGCGCACGTGTTCGCCGATCTGGCGCTCGCCGGCCACGAAGCCGTACTGCCGCTGCACGAGGCGCTGGACGTGGCGGACGGCATCGGCCGCGCCTTGCCGCCCGAGCTCAAGTGCACCAGCGAGGGCGGGTGCTGCACGGCGCCGGCGGCACAGGCCCGCAGGGCCGCGTACCGGCGCTGGTTCGACGAGAGCCGCCCGGAAGACCGCCCTCCGGGCAACCTGATCTGAAGTGAGGACCAAGGACAGAGAGGAGACCGTCAGCTTGATCGAGGACCTGCAGTACGTCGGGGGCAGCTACCCCGTCCATGACGTGGCCCAGAAGGTGACGGGGGAGCTCGTCTACGGCAGCGACTTCAGCGTGCCGGGCATGCTCCACGCCAAACTCATTCTCAGCAACATCCCGCATGGGATCGTCAAGCGCATCGACGCCACACGCGCTGAGGCGCTCCCGGGCGTCGTCAAGGTCTTCTCGCACGAGAACGCTCCCATGGAGCCTTTCTCGCGGGCGCGCATCCACCCCGGTCAGGACATGTCGTTCTACGACGAGACGCTGTTCAGCGCACACGTCCGGTTCGTCGGCGACAGGGTGGCCGCGGTCGTGGCGACGAGCAAGGCGATCGCCGAGGCGGCCGCAGCGCTCGTCGAGATCGAGTATGAGGATCTGCCGGCGCTGCTCACCGTGGACGAGGCGCTCGCCGACGGCGCGCCGGCCATCCACGAGGGCGGCAACCTCCTGTACGAGCACGAGATCGAGAGAGGCGAGCGCCCGGATCTCGAGAGCGCCGTGACCGTGACGACCACTACGAGCACCCCGCGCGTCCACCACGCGGCGCTGGAGCCGCACGTGTGCATCGCGCAGGGCCACAGCACCGGCGGCATGACCGTCTGGACTACCAGCCAGGGCGTGTACGCGGCGCGCACCGTCATCGCGGAACTCCTGCACCTCGAGTATCACCGCGTGCGCGTGATCAAGGTGCCCATGGGCGGGTCGTTCGGCGGCAAGACCGAGTACATCATCGAGCCCGTGTGCGCGTTCCTCGCCCACGCGACCCGGCGGCCGGTCAAGCTGCTGCTCGACCGCGAGGAGAGCATGATCGCGACGATGTGCCGGCCGGCGACGACCACGACCATCCGCACCGCCTTCACGCCTGACGGCGAGCTGCTCGACTTCGAGGCCGCCTCGACGCTGGACTCGGGCGGCTTCGCCGCGAGCACTCCGGACTACTCGGTGCACATGTGCAAGAAGGTCACCAAGCTGTACCGGGTGCCGCACTACCAGCACCAGGGCCGGGCGGTGTACACGAACACGCCGGTCGGCGGCGCCGCCCGCGGCTGGGGCGCCCCGGAGATCTCTGCTGCTACCGAGATCCACATGGACCGGGTGGCGGCCGCGCTGCGGCTCGACCCGGTCGACCTCCGCCTCAAGAACATGGTCGAGCCTCACGACACCGACCTGGTCACCGGTCTGCCGCTCGGCGACACGCGCGTGCGCGAGTGCCTCGAGCGCGGCGCCGTGGCGTTCGACTGGGCCGCGCGCCGGGCACGTCCCGCGGGGCGGGGTCGCTATCGGCGCGGCGTCGGTGTCGCCGCCGGAGCGCACAAGAACGGCATGTACGGCGCCTTCCCCGAGGCCAGCCGCATGGGTCTTAAGATGAACGAGGACGGCACGTTCGAGCTTAACGCGAGCTTGCACGAGGTCGGCTGCGGCATCGTCACGACCATGCGCATCATCGTCGCCGAAGTGCTCGGCGTGCACCCGGACCTCGTCGCCGCCGGTGAGGCCGACACGGCGACCACGCCGTTCGACTACGGCACGTACGGCAGCCGCGTCACGTACGTGGTCGGTGAGTGCGCCCGCATCGTCGCCGAGCGGGTCAGGGAGAAGCTCCTGCTGGCGGCGGCCGAGCTCCTCAAGGAGCCGGTCGAGCGGCTCGCGGCCTATGACGCGGCCGTCCACGTCAAGGACGAGCGCGGCCGCGCCATCGCCTACCGCGACATCGCCCGTCTCACCGAGATGCGCGCCGTCCCCGGCATCGCCGCATCGACGACGTACTACGCGGTCTCCAACCCGGGCTCCTACTCCGTCCAGTTCGCCGAGGTGGAGGTCGACTGCGCCACGGGGCTCACCGCCGTCACCGACTTCCTGGCCGTCGCCGACGTGGGACGCGCCATCAACCGCGGCATGGTCGAGGCGCAGTACCAGGGGGCGGTGCAGATGGGTATCGGGTACGCGCTCTACGAGCACCTCGACGTGGACGACCACGGGCGCGCGGGTGTGGACGGCTTCAAGAACTACCACATCGTCAACGCGCCCGACATGCCCGAGGTCCAGGTGCTCCTGGTGGAGCACGAGGGCGACGATGGTCCCTTCGGCGCCAAGAGCGTCGGCGAGATCGCCACGGTCCCGACGGCTCCGGCGGTCGTGAACGCCGTCAACAACGCGTTGGGAACAGAACTCAGCGAATTGCCGCTCACACCCGAGAGGATCCTCTCGGCGTTGCATGGGGAGGAGGTGCCATGCAGCTCGTGCTGACGGTCAACGGGATGGTCCACGAGGTCGAGGCGCGTCCGACGGCGCGGCTGCTCGACGTCATCCGCGACCAGCTGGGCCTCACCGGCACCAAGGAAGGCTGCGCCGAGGGCGAGTGCGGGGCATGTACCGTGATCGTCGACGGCAGAGCCGTGAACTCGTGCGTGATGCTCGCCGTGCAGGCGCGCGGCAAGGAGATACTCACGGTCGAGGGTCTCGCCCAGGACGGCGAGCTCGACCTCCTGCAGCAGAAGTTCGTGGAGTACGGCGCGGTGCAGTGCGGTTACTGCACGCCCGGCATGCTCATGTCGGCCAAGGCGCTCCTCATGGGCAACCCCGTGCCGTCAGAGCAGGACATCCGCATCGCTCTCGCCGGCAATCTCTGCCGCTGCACCGGCTACTCGGCCATCGTCGCCGCCGTGAAGGCGGCGGGAGGCCGAGAGGCGACGCCGGCGATGGAACTGCCGGCCGAGCCGGCCGAGCTCGCCGCCGAGGTCACCACCGACCCCGACACGCTCGCCGCGGCCTGCGAGGTCGTGGAGGCGGAGACCGGCGTGACGCCCGGCGGACCCTGCGCTCCGTCCGGGCTTGGCGACTCGTTCGCCGCGTCTTCTCCGGAAGGCGGTGAGTGACATGGCCATGACGGAGGTGCGCTCGCCGTCGACCAGGAATGAGCTCGTGGCGGAGCTGGCGCAGGCCACGCCGCGCACGCGCCTGCTTGCCGGCGGCACCGACCTGGTGCGGGTCCTTCGGCAGCCGGGAGAGGAGCCCGACGTGCTCATCGACCTTTCGGGCCTCCAAGAGCTGAAGGCCGTCCGCCTCGACGGCGAGACCCTGCATGTGGGTGCGCTCGCGACCTTCCAGCAGCTTCAGTGGGACCCGCTGGTGCGCGAGCACGCCCTCTGCCTGAGTCTCGCCGCCGCACAGGTCGGCTCCACACAGATCCGCAACGTCGGCACGCTCGGCGGCAACGTCGCCAACGCCTCGCCGTGCGCCGACGGGGTCACGGCGCTGACCGTCCTCGGCGCCGACGTGACGACCGTCGACGGCGCCGGTGCGACGCGCACGCGGCCGATCGGCGAGGTCGTGCTCGGCCCCAGCCGGACGAGCCTCGCGCACGACGAGGCCGTCATCGGGTTCGCGTTCCCGGCGCTCGCTCCTGAGCATCGCTCGGCCTTCAGCAAAATCGGGTCGCGGACGGCCGTCAGCGTCGCCCGGCTGAGCTGTGCGCTGGTGGTGAGGTTCGACGCCGCGGCGGGCACGCTCGCGTCCGTCCGGGTCGCTCTGGGTGCGGTCGGCGAAGCCGCCTTCCGCGCCGCCGAGCTCGAGCGGGCGCTCAAGGGCCTGCCGGCCAACGAGGAGACCGCGCGTCTCTTCGCGGGAGGCTGTGTGGCGGCCGTCCAGGAGTCGATCCCCGGCCGCTACTCCTTGCCGTACAAACAGCATGCGGCGGTGGGTCTGGCGTACGACGCCTGGAACATGCTGGCGCTGAGCGCGCCCTGCGAGCCGGCCTGGGCCTGAGAGGACGTCAGGCCGTCGGCGCGGGGTCCGGTTCTGGCGTCGGCTCGCTGGCCTTCTGCAGCGCGCGCAGTTCGTCCGGCGCGATGTGGCATCTGTAGGTGTGCCCATCGCCCGCGTCCTGCGCCGGCGGTATCTGCTTCTCGCAGATCTCGCCGAGGAACCGGTGACAGCGCGTGTGGAACCGGCAGCCCGACGGCGGGTCGGTGAGGCTCGGCATGGAGCCGCGCAGCGGGATCCGCTCCTGCTGCTTCTCGAAATCGACCCGCGGGATGGAGCTCAGCAGGGCCTCCGTGTAGGGGTGGTGAGGCGGGCTGAACACATCCGCCGCCGCCCCAACCTCGATCAGCTCGGCCAGGTACATGACGCCGATGCGGTCTGAGATGTACCGCACCACGGCCAGGTCGTGGCTGATGAACACGTAGGACGTCTGCTCGTTGGTCTGCAGTTCGACCAGCAGGTTGAGGATGCTCGCCTGCACGGAGACATCGAGCGCCGAGGCCGGCTCGTCGCACACCACCAGGTGAGGGTCGCCGGCGAACGCCCGCGCGATGGCGACGCGCTGCTTCTGGCCACCCGACAGTTCCGTGGGCCTCTGGAACAGGAAGCGCGGCTCCACGCGCACGTCGGCGGAGAGCTTGTCGACTTTGGCGCGCACCGAGCCCGCCCTGGCGCCGCCGAGCTTCTTGACCGCACGCGTCAGGATCGAGCGCGTGCTCCACGCCGGGTTGAGTGTCGAATCCGGGTTCTGGAACACCATCTGGATGGCGCGAAGAGCGTCCTGCGAGCGCTTGCCCGCGGTGGGCTTGAGCACGCCGCCCTCGAAGGTGATCGTGCCTGAGTCCGCCGGGATGAGGCCGGTGACGCACTTGGCCAGCGTGGTCTTGCCGCTGCCCGACTCGCCGACGAGGCCGAAGGTCTCGCCCTTGCGCAGCGTCAGCGAGACGTCTGCTACGGCGGTCAGGGACCTGCGGCCGTCCTTGAACGTGCGCACGACGTGGTCGATGCCGAGCACGTTGCCCTCGTGCGCGCCACGGCCCTCGAGGCTCTTGGCGAGCACGGGGGTCATGTGCGGCATGTCCGGCGCCTCGCGCGCGAAATAGCAGCGCGTGTGCCTGTCGGAGTCGCCGACGGGGTTCGCGTGGTGCGGTGAATAGGCGGCGGGATCGGGAGGCATGGCCTCCGCCTCCGCACGGCCCTTGTCGCAGGCGTCGCCGGGCCAGGCGAACAGGTCGGGTTCACGCTGGCGGCAGATGTCCTTGGCCATGGGGCAGCGCGCGGAGTACACGCAGCCCTCCAGCGGATCGCCGAGCGCCGGCAGCGTGCCGGGGATGGTCTGGAGTGCTGCGTCCGTCTTGTTCATGCCGAAGCGCGGCACGCAGCGCAGCAGGCCCATCGTGTACGGATGGCGCGGGTCGGTGAAGATCTGCTTGGCCGGGCCCTCCTCGACGAGCCGCCCGGCGTACAGCACACCGACGCGCTCACAGAGGCGTACGACCAGACCGAGGTTGTGCGTGATGAGCAGGATGGCGGCGTTGATGCGGCCGCGCAGCTCCTCGATGAGGTCGAGGATCTCTGCCTCGACGGTGGCGTCGAGGCCTGTGGTGGGCTCGTCGAGGATGAGAAGCTGCGGGTTCACCGCCAGCGCCATCGCAATGACCACGCGCTGCTGCTGGCCGCCGGAGAGCTCGAACGGATAGCGCTTGAGAGTCGAGTCAGGATCGGGGATGGCGACGCGCGTGAGGCTTTCACGAGCCTTTTCCATCGCCGCCTTCTTGTCCATGCCCTCGTGATAGCGGAAGACCTCGGCAAGTTGGTCGCCGATCTTCATCGCCGGGCTCAGGGCCTGCGTCGGATCTTGGTAGACCATCGCCACCTTGCCCCCGCGCCACTTGCGCAAGGCCTCTTCGCTGAGCTCGCTCACGTCTTGGCCGTCGACCAGTACGCGCCCGTTGTCGAGTGTGCCGTTGGTGGCGAGGTAGCGCATGGCCGCCATGGCGAGCGTGGTCTTGCCGCACCCCGACTCGCCCACGAGCCCGTAGGCCTGACCCCTCTCGATCTTGAGCGTGACGCCCTTGAGTACCGGCAGCCTGCGGCCGCGGCGGTGGAACGTGACCTCGAGGTCCTTGACGTCGAGAGCGGCAGCATCTGCGCTGCCGGGATGCGGATTCTCCGTGGAGCTCATTTGGAGAACGTCCTTCCGAGTCCGTCTGTGATCAGGTTGACCGCCACCACAAGGGAGGCGAGGGCGATCGCGGGGAAGAGCACCGTCCACGGGGCGATCTGCAGGAATGCGCGCTCCGTGGAGATCGTGAGGCCCCAGTCGGGCGAGCCCGGCTCAAGACCGAAGCCCAGGAAGGCCAGGGTCGCGGCGGTGAAGACGGCGTAGCCCAGACGCACTGTGCCCTCCACGATGATCGGCTCGGTGATGTTGGGCAGGATCTCTCGGGCCATGACGAACGCCGAGCGCTCGCCCCGCAAGCGGGCCGCCAGGACGTACTCGCGCTCTCGCTCGCCGATAACCGCCGCACGCACCGTGCGGCTCACGACCGGTGTGAACAGGACGCCGATCGTGAGGATCATGACGAACAAGCCCTGCCCCAGGAGCGACAGGATGAGGATCGAGGTGACGATGATCGGCAGCGCCAGCAGCACGTCGATGAGACGCATGATGATGTCGTCGGTGAGGCCGCGCCAGAAGCCGGCGATCAGGCCGATGATGCCACCCAGAACCAGGGCGAGCAGGGTCGCGAGCGGCGCGATGATGAGCACCGTGCGAGCGCCGGCCATCGTCCGTGCGAGCACATCGCGGCCGAGGTCGTCGGTACCGAACCAGTGGGCCAGGCTCGGCGACTTGAGGGATTCGAGGGCGTTCTGCGCGTACGGGTCCTGCGTGACATGGGTCGAGAACAGCGCCATGAACACCCAGAACAGCACGATGATGAAGCCGGTCAAGAAGGTCGGGCTGCGCAGCAGTGCCTTGACGAGGTAGCGCCGCTGGCGCCGCTGCTCCTCGGCGGCGGCTTTGTCCGCCTGGAGTCCCCTCGCCACACCGGCGTCGGTCCCGGACAGTTCCGCCTCGCGCGCGGCCTCGGCGGCCTCGGCGCGGAGCTCCAGCATCTCGGGATCGTGGCCCAGTCGACCGAGACGGTCCTCGAGATCGGGCTCATGGCCGACCGGCGTCTCACGCTCGTCGCTCATATCACCCGCCCTTGCGGATGCGCGGGTTGAGCAGGGCCACGACGATGTCGGCGATCAGGTTCGCCACCATGTAGATGACGGCCACCATGAGGACAGACGCCTCGAGCATCGGTACGTCATGTGTCTGGGCAGAGGTCAGCATGAGCTGGCCGATGCCGGGATACACGAAGAGGAACTCGATGACGACCAGTCCGCCGATGAGCCAGCCGATCTGGCTGCCGATGACGGTGACGGTCGGGACCATGGCGTTGCGCAGGACGTGGCCGAAGATGACCCGCCGTCTTGGGAGGCCCTTGAGCACGGCGGTACGGATGTACGGGCTGCCGAGCACCTGGACGGTGCCGACACGGGCCATCCTCGCGATGTAGCCGAGTTCGAGGAACATGAGAGGGATGGCCGGCAGGATGAGGTAGTAGAGCCGCTGGAAGATGTTGGAGCCATCGGGCGCGGTGGCCGTGACCGGCAGCCATTTGAGTTGCACGGCGAACAGCCAGATGAGGATCACGCCGCTCACGAACTCGGGGATGACCGTCATCGAGAGGCTCGAGATGGTGATCGTCCGGTCGATGAGGCTATCCCTGTGCAACCCGGCGAAGACCCCGATGAGGATCGACAGTGGCACGATGATGATGAGCGCGAAGCCGGCCAGCAGCAGCGAGTTGCCGAGCGCCTTGATGACCGTGGAGGCGATCGGCACGTTGTTGACCGGCGAGTCGCCCCAGTTGCCGGTGACGAAGTGGCCGGCCCAGACCGCGTAGCGCTCGTAGATGGGCTTGTCGGCCCCGAGCTTGTGGTTGAGTATGTCGACCTGTTGCTGAGTGGCGTAGGGCCCCAGGATGGAGCGTCCCACGTCGCCGGGCAGCACCTCCGCGAGCGCGAAAATCAGCATCGACGCCAGAATCAGCGTCGGCACCATGAGGAGCAGCCGGCGACCTATGAGGCGCAGCATCCCGGGGCCCTTACGTCAGCTCGGTATGGACCTGGCGCTCAGGCTCAGGCGGTCTTGAAGGCCTCGGACATGATGCAGTAGAAGTTGCCGGGGCCCTGGATGCCGTGCACGGTCGTCTTCTGCGTGCGTAGCTGCGTGATGTAGAAGGGCACCATGATCGGCGTGTCGTCCTGCTGGATCTGCGACAACTTGGTCGCGTACTCCGTGCGCTTGGTCTCGTCGGTGGTGCCCATGTAGGAGTCGAACGTCGACGCGAAGTCGGCGTTGTCCCAGTGCGAGGAGCTCCACGGCACGTCCGGCATGAGCATGGCCTGGGCGAACACGCCCGGGGTGGGACGGCTGCCCCACTCGACGATGACCATCGGCGCGTTGAGCCACGGGGTGGTCTTCTCGGTGCCCGCGTAGAACGCGTCGTAGCTGATCTGGTTGATGTTGACAGTGATCCCGGCCGGCTTGCACTGCTGCTGGATGAGCTGCGCGAGCTGCGGGTTCTCGAGGTACTTGGCGACGGTCAGTTCGATGGTGGTGCCACCCTCGAAGCCGGCGGTCGTGAGCAGCTGCTTGGCCTTGTCGTAGTCCTGCGCGCGCTCGGGCGGCGTGGGGCTGCCCGGGAACACCGTCGGCTCCCAGAAGGTGTCGAAGCCGAGGTTGCTGCGGCCGGCGTACAGGGCCTCGTTGATGGCCTTGCGGTCGAGACAGTAGGCGACGGCCTGGCGGAGCTCCTTGGGGGCCGTCTTCCACGGGTCCTTCTCGAGGTTGAACGCGACCTCACGGATACCGGAGCCGGGGTAGATGTCGACGCGGAGAGCCGGGTCGCTGAACAGCGCCTGCGAGCCCTGGAACACCGTCTGCGGCTGGAAGTCCACAGCACCGGACTGCAGCTGCAGGTTGGCGGCCGACTCGTCCTGGACCATGGTCCACGTGACTTGGTCGAGGTAAGGAAGCTGACGACCGGCAGAGTCCTTGCCCCAGTAGGTGGGGTTCTTGACCATGACGGCCTTCTGCTTGGCGTTGTACGACTTGAGCATGAACGGGCCGGTGCCGACCGGGTTCTTGACGAAGTCGCCGGCGTAGCCGCGCGGTAGGATGACCGTGTTGTACGAGGACTGGCAGACCAGGTACGGGAAGTCTGCGAACGGCTTGTCCAGAGTGCACTCGACCGTGAACGTGTCGACGGCCTTGGTGCCGCCAGGCGAGAGGATGCCTTCGAGGGCGGCCAGGGCGCCGGAACCGCTCTTAGGGTCGACGACGCGCTCGAGGCTGGCGACCACGTCCGCGGCCTCCATGGGGCTGCCGTCGTTGAACTTGACGCCCTGGCGCAGCTTGAAGGTCCACACGGAGGCGTCTTCGTTGCCCTCCCAGCTCTCGGCCAGGCTCGCCTTGAGACCGTTGGTGTTGTCGAGGGCGATGAGGTACTCGCACACCTGCTGGACGAGGACGATGCCGCCCTGGTCGTAGATGGTGACCGGGTCCATGTCCGTGATGGACGGCGGGATGACGCCGGTGAGCGAACCGCCCATGACCGGCTCGGGCGTGGCGCTGCCGCTGGCGGCCGGCGAGCTCGTCGAGCTCGAAGTCGCTCCCGCCGCATGCGGCCAGCAGGCCGCCGGCGGCGGTGAGCGAGAAGCCGAAGACCGTCGCGCGGACCAGCATCTGACGGCGGGTCATCTTGCCCTGGAGGACCTGATCGACCAGGTGCTGGCCGTACTCCTGCTTGAACTCCTCGGATGCCATAGAAATTCCCCCTGACGCGTGACTTGACTGGAAACGAGGATATTGGGTGCCCCCACTTCCGGGATTGCCCCGATTCTGGGAGTCACCATACACACGGTCGTGAATGATGGCAAGACGGAATTGATCAGTCAGTTAGTCGCGACACCCCCTTATCTTGCGCAGATATTCTTCAGGACACGTATTTGACGGCATTTCCTGCGCCTTCCAAGCGCAGGCATCTGTCGAGTATGCGTCCACGCCACCGACGGACGACTCCCCGCTCACCGCGTGGCGACTCTTGGTATGTACCAAGATTCCCTATGGTACGCTTGTTGAGCGCGCGGCGGCAATGGCCTGCGCCGTTGTCCGCCGGACGCGGCCGACATTCCAGGGGGTGAGGTGGGGTGGGCAGCACGCGGCACACACCGGAACGCACGAGCCCGCTGTATCTGTGGCTGGCCGAGCTGCTGCGTGAGCAGATCGAAGCCGGCCAGCTCGACGCCCACGGGCCGGTCCCTTCGGAGCGCGCGCTCAGCGAGCTGTACGACGTCAGCCGTATGACCGCGCGTCACGCCCTCGAGACGCTGACGCTCGAGGGCTATCTCTACCGGCACCCACGTCGCGGCACCTTCGTCGCCGAGCCACGGCTGCGCTTCAGCCTCGGGAGCTTCACCAGGCATATGACGGACGCGGACAGGACGCCGGGTACCGAGGTCCTGTCGGCCGCGACCGTCGACCCCGATCCGCTGCTCGCCATGCAGCTGGGCGTCCCGGCCGGCGGTCGTGTACACGTGCTCCAGCGGCTGCGCTCGGCCATGGGCGAGCCGGTCGCCATCGAGAACATCCAGCTGTCCGCGGCGAGGTTCCCCGACCTGCTCGACCACGAGCTCGCCGGCTCTCTTTGGGCGCTCCTGCGCGAACGGTACGCCGTGCGCCCGGCGAAGGCCGACGCGCGCGTGCTTGCGGTGACGCTTGACCGGTTCGAGGCCGAGGCGCTGGGCGTCAAGGCCGGCAGTCCGGCCCTGGTACTTGCACGGACCGTGTACGACACCGGCGGCGCCGTCCTGGAGCTCGCACGCGATGTCTATCGCGGCGACCGGACCGAGTTCGAAGTCACGGCTCCCGTGCAGGACGATCGAGCTTAGACGCGCGCACGCGCGAGCGCCCGGGCGCGCTTGCTTGTCGTCAGTCCAGACGTACGCCCTGGCGGCGCAGCTCCTCCTGCAGGCTCCCGACATCCACCGTGGCCGTGGTGCTGCCGTCGCGCAGCGAGACGGCAGCCGCCGCGCCGGCGGCCTGGCCTGTCACGGCGCAGCAGAGCTGGCTGCGCGTCGCGGCGTGCGAGATCTGGTCGCCGGCCACGCAGCGTCCGGCGACCAGCAGGTTGTCCACACCCTGCGGGACGAGGATGCCGTAGGGTACCTGGAAGTAGCGGCCGGTGGTGGGCAGCACGAGCACGCCGTACCCGTCCAGGAATTCGGGGAAGATGCCGACCGAGTCCGGGAACCGCGCCTCTCCGCGCACGTCGCCGCCGGTGAGCTCGTAGCGGCCGGCGATCTTGCGCGAGTCGCGCGTGCCCAGCGTGGACCCGAACGTGCGCAGCGTCGCCTGTTCGAATCCGGGCGTGTAGCGGCGGAGTGCCTCGATCGCCAGCAGCGCCTGCCGCCGCCCCTCGATCTCCGCCGCCGTGAGGTCGTGCACGTCGGTGCAGTCGTAGCCCGCCATGACGACGACATTGAGAGCCGTCGCCTCGCCGGCATCGGTGATCCGGCCCCACGTGCCGCCGATGCTGCGGATGTCGGCCGGGATCAGTCCATCTGCCCGGGCGCGGTCGAACGGCTCCTGAAGGTAGGGGCTGAAGAGGCCGTCCTCCTTGCCGTCGGTGCGGACGGCCCAGCACTTGCCCCAGTCACCATAGGTCGGCGCGCTCTCCGCGACGTGGTCCAGGAAGCGCGCCTTGTCGACGCCGGAGCAGGAGAACATCACGGTGACGCCCATGGCGGCGTCCCGGGGACGTGCGTGGCACGGGGCGCCTGCACGGAAGGCGATGTCTGCGTCGCCGGTCGCGTCGATCACGCGCTCGGCGAGGATCGCCTGGCGGCCGGACTTGCTCTCGGTGAAGACGCCTCTGACGAGATCGTCCTCGACGACCGGCTCGGTGACGAGGCAGTGCAGCAGCGGCTCGACTCCAGCCTCCAGGACCATGCGGTCGGCGACGACCTTGAACAGCTCGGAGTCGAGCGCGAGGCTCTGCGACTGCACGTCGGGAGTGGCGCCGCCCAGCTCTTCGGCGCGGCGTTCGAACTCGCGGCCGATGCCCTCGAGGTCGACGGTCTCCTCGCGGCGGTACCAGGCTACGGTGTCCACGCCGACCTGGGTGATGACGCCGCCGAAGCAGCCGTAGCGGTCGACGAGGGTGGTCTGCGCTCCGGCGCGGGCGGCGGCGAGGGCGGCGGCGAGGCCGCCGGGTCCGCCGCCCACCACGAGCACTTGCGTCTCGTGCATGACCGGCGTCGTTCTTGCCGTCTCCGTGATGTGCGTCATGAAGCTCTCCCGTGGCGCACGGGGCGCCCGACGTGTGCGGCGCCCTGGGACGCCGTTCTTGACAGAGTATGGCACAGGAGTCATGGTACATACCAGACGTCTGGTACATACCAAGATGACGAGGGAGAGCAGACCGATGACGAAGGCTCAGGAGCGAGCAGGGACGACATGCAGGTCGCCGTGGGACGCGCGTGGCCTCCAGCTGGAGCGACTCTCCACCGAGCTCTTCGACGTGCTGGTGGTCGGTGGCGGCGTCACCGGATGCGGAATCGCTCTGGACGCCGCCAGCCGGGGCCTCTCCGTCGCGCTCATCGAGAAGCGCGATTTCGCCGCCGGCACGTCCAGCCGCTCCAGCAAGCTCATCCATGGCGGCCTGCGGTACCTGGAGCAGTTCAACCTCGGCCTGGTCCGCGAGGCGCTGCACGAGCGGCGCCTCCTCACGGAACGCCTGGCGCCGCATCTCGTGCACCCTACGCCGTTCCTTCTGCCGCTGGAGCATGGGCTCAAGGACCACGCCTACTTCGGCGCCGGCCTGACGCTGTACGACGCCCTGGCCGGCATCCGGCCGGCCGTGCCGCGGCACCGGCACCTCTCGCACGCGGCCTGCCTGCGCAAGGTGCCGGCGCTCAAGCCCGACGTGATCACCGGCGGGATCAGTTATTACGACGCGCAGGTGGACGACGCCCGCTTCGCCGTCACGCTGGCCGGGACGGCCTCGGCTCAGGGGGCCTGCTGCGTCCCGGCCGTCGAGGTCACCGACTTCCTCCACGACGGAGCCGCCATCGCCGGCGTCCACGCCCGCGACCTCGAGGACGAGACCGAGTTCGACGTCCGCGCTCGCGTCACCATCAACGCCACCGGCGTGTGGACCACCGAGATGGAGCAGCTCGCCGGCGTGGCGCAGCCGCTGCCGGTGCGCCCGTCCAAGGGTGTGCACATCGTCGTGCCGCGCGACCGCATCGACTCGGAGCTGGCCCTCATCCTGCCCACCGAGAAGAGCGTCCTCTTCGTGCTGCCGTGGGGTTCCCACTGGATCGTCGGGACCACGGACACGCCGTGGGAGTTCGGGCTCGACCACCCGGCCGCCAGCCGCGCCGACATCGAGTACCTGCTGGGGCACGCCAGCGCCGTGCTGCGCACGCCGCTGACCGAGGACGACATCACCGCGGTGTTCGTGGGGCTGCGGCCGCTCGTGGCGGAGGAGTCCAGGGACACCGCCGCCGTCTCGCGCGAGCACGTGGTGCACCGCGGCAAGCCGGGGCTCGTCAGCATCGCCGGGGGCAAGTACACGACCTACCGCATCATGGCGCGCGATGCCGTGGACGTCGCCGCGCGCGACCTGCCCTTCGCGGTGCCGCCGAGCCGGACGGAGGACCTGCCGCTGCTCGGCGCGGTCGGCTCGGACCAGGCGACCCGGCGGGCGGAGCTGCATCCGGGCGCCGCCGGTCTCTCGACCCGGCAGGTGGGGCACCTGGCGCGGCGCTACGGCACGCTTGCCCTGAGCGTGCTCGACCTCGTCGTCGAGGACCCGGCGCTCGCCGCTCCGCTGGACGGCGCCGACACGTACTTCTCGGCCGAGATCCGCTACGCGGTACTCAACGAGGCGGCGCTCCACGTGGACGACGTCCTGACGCGTCGCACGCACATCTCGTTCGAGATGCCGGACCGCGGGCGCAAGGCCGTGGAGGACGTGGCGCGGCTCATGGCGGTCCCTCTCGGCTGGGACGAGGCGACCGTGCGCCACGAGGTAGAGCACTACCGGTCACGGCTCGAAGCCGAGACCGCCGCGCAGGCCATGCGGGACGACGCCGCGGCGGATGCGGCGCGCGCGCCGGTGCGCGACGTGCGCCTCGAACATGAGCGAGTGGGCGGCGCCTCCGGGCGCTGACCGCCCGCGCCGCCCGACGAGCCGCCGTCAGGCACCGGGCGGCACGAGCACGAAGCTGCCCACGTGCCGCTTCTCCAGGAACTCCGTCTGAGCCGCGGCGATGCTCTCGAGCGGGAACGCCCCTGCGACCCGCGGCTGGAGCTCGCCGCACTCCAGCCGCGCGACCAGAGCCGGGAACACGGCCTCGGCCCACGCGGTGCAGCCGCGGATGGTGAGGTCGCGGAGGTACACCGTCCGCTTGTCGAGCGTCACCTCCGGCCCGGCGATGGCGCCCGAGGTCACATAGGTCCCGCCGGTCCGCAGCACTGCGAGCAGGCCGTCCAGGCCCGGCCCGCACACGTTGTCGACGACGACGTCGGCCGGCCCGGCAGCGAGCGCCGCGGAGAGATCGTCCCCGCGGTCCACGGCGCGAGCGGCGCCGAGGCTCAGGACTTCCGCGGCCTTGCCGGCGCTGGTGATGGCCGTGACCTCCGCGCCGCGGAGCGCCGCGAGCTCGACGGCTGCGGATCCGACGCCGCCTGACGCCCCGGTGACCACGACGTGCTGACCGGGGCGTACGGCTGCGTGCTGCAGCATGTTCTCCGCCGTGCCGTAGGAGCAGGGCACGGCCGCGAGCTCCTCGTCGCCGAGCTCGCTCCGTACCGGCAGCACCTCGGACGCCGGCGCCAGCGCGTACTGCGCGAAGGCGCCGTCGAAGTCCGAGCCGAACCAGACCGTCTCGAGCGAGCCGAACCCGCGCGGGCGCATGCAGGGTCGCACCAGCACGCGCTTCCCGATCAGGGACTCGTCGACACCCGGCCCGGTCTCCTCGAGCAGGCCGCAGCAGTCCGTGCCTTGGATGAAAGGGAACGGGGACGGTGAGCTCCACCCGCCCCCTCCGTACCAGCCGGTGCGCGTGTTGACGTCGGTGGCGTTGACGCCGGCGGCGAGGACCTGGACGAGGACCTCGCCCTCTTCCGGCCGCGGCCGCCGGACCTCGCGTACGTCCAGCATCTCGAGGTCGCCGTTGCCCGTGGTGACGACGGCGAGCATGCGCGGCTCGCCGGGCGCGGTGTCGAAGCGCCCGGGGCCGCGCTCCAGCTGTCTCCGGATGATCTCGCCCACGACCGTCAAGTGCGTCCCTCCCCGCGCCGACGCCCTAGATTCGCACGTCCACCGCGAGCCGCGCGAGCGTTTCCTCGCGCGGCACTCCTTCCGCATCCCAGCCCCGTAGCGAGTAGTACTCGTCCAGCGCGGCCTCGAACTCCTCGTCTCTGATCGCCTTGCCGGCCGCCGTGCCGCCGGGGTGGGGCACGCCGAGGACCTCCGGCAGCCGGTCGTCCCCGCGCGTGAGCCCCTCACGCAGGTTGATGAGCCGCCCCAGGTTCCAGACGCGCGCGCCGAGAGCCATCAGCTCCTCGTGGGACGTCTCGCGCTCCCACAGGTGGCGGAAGTGCACGCCGAGGTAGTCGGTGTCGATCCAGACGTTGGCGCACCAGACGCCGGTCCAGGCGAGGGCGCTGAAGTCCTGCTGATCGACCGTCAGCGCCGGCTTGCCCTCCAGGGAGTCGGCCGGCGCCTCGCCGCCGAGGATGTCGTCGGCGGCTGTGAAGGCACGCATGTGGCACGCGCCCCGGTCTGAGGTCGCGTACCCGAGGCCCATGCCGTAGGTGCCGCGGGGGTCGTAGGCCGGCAGTTCGAGCCCCTTGACGTGCGGGGCAAGGTCCGGCCGGCCCTTGAGCGCGGCGAGGTCGCGGGCGCCGAGCGCCAACTCTGCGCCCCAGCCCTCTCGCCGCGCGATCATCCCCGGCGCCGCAAGGTAGGCGACAGGGTCGCCGAAGGCGAGGCCGTAGTCCGCGGCGCCCCTCTCACACAGGTCCGTGGCGAGAGCCACGACGGCGCCGGTGGACATGGTGTCGAGGCCGACTTCGTCGCAGGCGCCGTTGAAGGCGGCGACGGC
>CAVOMB010000060.1:0-67965 GCA_963696935.1 uncultured Thermoleophilia bacterium
ATTTCGGCTTCGGCTGACCTGTCCGCTTTTGCTTTTTCCAATGCCTCCAATTGCGAATCTGAATAAGTTATCGTCTCGAGAGCTGCTTTGCTTTCGAGAGCCTGATTCCGTTTTTCAAATGTTTCGAGTCCGTTTCTCAACCAGATCGTCCGTACGCTACCGGGAGTAACAAAAATCGATTGCTTTCTTAACTCGTTCGAAACTCGGATCTGACCATACAGAGGTTGTTCCAGCGCCATCGCAATAACAGCTTCCTCGACTTCAGGTTCGATCTGCCTGAATGGCTGCTGGGAGTTTTTATTGGATTCGTCCAGATCGTTTTCTTTTGGGGGTACCGCCAGGCGCTTAAGGATGTATGCAGAGGAAATTCCCTCTGTATCACCTTTGTTTCGATGGTAATAATATCCATCACTGTTCGAATCCTGGTTGACGACGGTGCCCATGCCGGCCGAGTCGCCGGCCGCCATGTGCGGGCGCAGCAGGTCGAGGCAGGCCTGCATGACGCGGGCGGAGAGCAGCACCTCGGGGATGAAGCACTCGCCCTCGCGCATGCGCGCGCCCACCACCTCCATGCCGGGGAGCAGGCCCTCGTCGAGGATCTCACGGGGGCTGGCCCCGGTAGCGAGCAGCGCGGACGTCATGGCCGTGGCCACGCCCTCGTTGCCGTCGATGATGGACTGCTTGAGCTGGTCTTTCACTGTGGTCTCCTTCGCGGGGCGCCGAAGCCCGTCTTGGCCTTGAGGCGCTCGACGGAGTTGATGCGGATGTCCAGCAGGTCGGCGATGCGGGCCTTGGCCTCCAGGCCCTTGGCGAGCCCGGGCACGGCGGTGATGACGCCGATGTCGAACTCCTCGCGCACGGTGCGCATCAGAGTCGAGTCCGAGAGGTCGAAGACACTCACGCCGAGCTTGTCGGCCACGTACTGCTTGGCTTCCGGAAGCCTCATCTTCCTGTTGAGTTGCATCCTGGCCACGAGATCTCCCGCGGTCTTGATGCCACCCATCGACGAGGCCAGTGCGTGCGCCATGCCCATGCCGTTCGGGTCGCCGGTCCCCACCTACAACCCGTCCGCCTTGCCGATCTCGATCATCGCGGCGCTGGCCCGGCTGACCATGTCCACGGGCGAGACCTCGAACATCGGCACGCCGCCGACGCCGTTGCCGACGTTGGGGTGGATGGGGATCGTCGCGTCCCTGGTGCAGGCCTTGACGAACGTCACCGCGCGGGCGACGTTCCAGGCGCACGACTTCTTGCTGTTGTTGTTGACGACCGGCCCGAAGATGGCCGCGCCGGCCTTCTCCACCAGCCTCATCTGCTGGTGCGGCCAGAGCCCGGCCAGCCGGGTGCCGTCGTACTCGAGCTGGCCGTGGAAGCCGAGCACCATCTCCGCCGCCATGCTCACCTCGACCGGCATGTCGGTGGTCGACGAGATCGTCTCGGTGGCACGCAGGGTGGCGAGGAACTCGGCGTCCCCGGTGGACGCGACGGTGTCGTAGTTGATGCCGTCGCATCCGGTCTCGGAGAACATCCGGCTCTGCCACACCACGTCGTCGTGGCACGCCTCGAGGGCCTCCTCCTGCGTGCGGCGGGCCTCCTCGATCTTGCCCAGCGGCAGGAGGTCGGACGGGTTCTGGAACTGGCCGTCGGGGCGGTAGTACAGCCCGAGGTTCGGCATGAACCCGTAGAAGAGCGGAAACACCGTCGTGTGCTGCAGCAGTTCCATGTGCTCCTGCTCGACGCTGACGATGAACTTGCTCGGTTTGACCGAGTAGTCGATGTGGCCGACCTCCATCGAGTCGAACGCGAAGGCGCGCTCGAAGAGCCGGACGGCCGTCTCGCGGCCGATCGGCGCGGCGATGCCGCTGGAGAGCCGCGAGCTGATGAGCGTGTTGGTGCCGCCGTCCTTGGTCATCACGGCCTCGTGACCGCGCTCGACTCCCCAGACGCGGCTGGGGCAGCAGAACATGTCGACCAGGTAGTCGACCTCGTTCTCCTCGAGCACGGGGATCTTGGCCTTGACGGCCGCGGCCTCGGACCCCTCGTCGATGTCCCGGCGGATCTCTCCCCGGGTCATCTGGACGGTGCTGCCGTCACCCATGCGCGTGACGATGGAACTCACCGCTCACCCCCTCCACGGTCGCACTGATGTGGGAAAAGTACCCACCTAGGTGGAGAAGAATAGGTGCATATGGGGGGTTGTCAAGTGCAGGAGGGGTTTTTCGCCCCCCCCGGTGGGGGCGGCCGTCAGGAAGCGGGCGCCGCCGCCTCCTGCGCCCCGGCGCTCGCGGCGATCTCCAGCAACTGGACCATGGAGTTGCGCAGGAGGAACTCGAGGGCGGCCAGCGGCCGGCTCAGCTCGAAGCCGTCGGGGTTGAGCCCCGCCTGCACGGAGAGGCCGTCCGGGATGGCGGCGATGAGCTCGGCGAGCCCCATGAGCATCTCGTTGGCCTCGGCCCCCGGCGCCGCGAGACCCAGCCACGTGAGGTTCTGGCGATACCACCACTCGTACAGGGCGAACAGGCGCCCGCGCAGCTCCGGGTCACGGAACGCATGAGGCAGGATGTCGAAGAAGCCGCGGAACGAGTCGGCGTCCACGATCATCCGCCGGATGCCCTCCATGGCCGCGTGCAGCCGCTCCTCCTGCGGCACGCTCTCGACGTCGGCCGCCAGGCGCAGGCACTCGTCGTGGATGAGGGCGTCGGCGACCGCGATGATGAGCCCGGCCTTGTTGCCGAAGTTGTAGCGGATGGACGCCTTGTTGACGCCCGCCGCGGCGGCGACGTTCTCCAGCGTGACCGCCTCGAAGCCCTTGTCGGCCAAGAGTTGCTGCGCCGCCTTGAGGATCTTCTGCGCCGTCGCCGGCAGACTCTCCACGGGGTCCTCGAACGGGAACTGCAGGCGGCCCTTGGGCTTTGGCTGGGACGTGGTCACGGTCTCCCCTCACGGTCGGTACTACACGCTACACCGGACACTCCGGTCATCCACCCGGGTGGCGGGAACGCACGTAGAGTACCCCCGCAGGACGCTACAGCCAACACCCGCGTGCTCTCAGGCTGCGCCGAGCACGCGGGTGACCCCGGCGATCGCCTGCTCAACGCCTTCGTCGTCCACGTCGAGGTGCGTGACGAAGCGCACCGACCAGGCCGACTCGTCGAGGCACAGCACGCCCTCCGCAGCGAGCCGCTCGACCAGCTGGGCGGCCGGCACGCCCGTGCCCCGGGTGCCGGCGAACACCATGTTGGTCTGCACGCTGCTGAGGTCGACGTCCAGGCCGGGCAGCACCGCGAGCGCCTCCGCCAGCCGCCGCGCCCGGCGGTGGTCGTCGGCGAGGCGCGCCACGTTGTTCCGGAGCGCGTAGAGCCCGCCGGCGGCGATGATGCCGGCCTGGCGCATGCCGCCGCCGAGCACCTTGCGCGCGCGCATCGCGGCCGGCAGCGTCTCGGCGCCCATCACGAGCACCGAGCCGACGGGAGCTCCGAGGCCCTTCGACAGACAGATGCTGACGGTGTCGAAGGGCGCCGCGTAGTCGGCGGCGCTCACGCCCGTCGCCGCGGCGGCGTTGAAGAGCCGGGCGCCGTCGAGGTGCATCTTGAGGCCGTGCCGGTCGCAGAACTCGCGCACGGCCAGGATGTGCTCCAGCGGCACCACGACGCCACCGCAATGGTTGTGCGTCTGCTCCAGGCACACCAGGCGCGTCGGCGCCCAGTGGATGTCGGCGTCGGTGTGCAGGTACTCCTCCATCTTCTCCAGGTCGAGCGTGCCGTCCGGCGAGTCGAACACGCGCAGTTGCACCTGGCTGAGCGCCGACGCAGCGCCCTGCTCGTAGAAGATGATGTGGGCCTGCGCGTGCAGAAAGACCTCGTCGCCGCGGCGCGTCAGCGCGCGCACCGCGGCCTGGTTGCACTGCGTGCCGGACGGGAAGTAGAGCGCGGCCTCCTTGCCGAGCAGCCGCGCCGCCTCCTCCTGCAGGGCGATCACCGTGGGGTCGTCGCCCAGCACGTCGTCGCCGACCTCCGCCGCGCACATGGCCGCGCGCATCTCGGGGGAGGGGCGCGTGACGGTGTCGCTGCGCAGGTCGACGGTGCTCATGGGGCCTCCTTGGCCGGGCGTGCGGGTGCCGTGCGAGCGTATCGCAGGGAGACGCCTCCGCGGAACCGGCGGTGATGGGAGGCGACAGGCAGACCCGGCGGGCGGCCCGGACGCGCCGGCGGCCTACGCCCGCTGCGGCCGCGGCAGCCCGAAGAGCCGGTGCGCCGGCACCGGCGCGGGCGGCCGGCGGAGCCAGCGCCGGCGGGGCGGCCGCTGCGCGGGCAGCAGCCCGTCGGCGGCCAGGCGGCCGGCGCCAAGCAGCCTCGCGAGCGCGCTCCACAGCACGATGAGCGCGAGGCCGCCGAAGAGCAGCGCCTTGCGCAGGGCCGGCGCCGGCGTCCAGTACATGGCCACCTGGTCGGCCCACTCCTGACGCAGGTTGACGACCTGCGGCAGGTGGAAGAACCACTCGCCGTTCTGGCGTCCCGCAATCTGCACCCCGGGGTTCTCGAGCGCGTTGGCCGTCTTGCCCGGGTAGTCCACCCAGATGTGGTCGAGCGACATGTACAGGTGGTTGGGAATGCCCTTGGCGGTGAGGATGCTTGCGAGCACCACGGCGCGGCTCTCACAGTCGCCGGCGCCCGTCTTGAGCGCCTCGGCGGTGGTCGGAAAGTACCAGGGCACGCCCGCCGACCGCCAGTCGTAGGCGTAGGGCACCTGCTTGTCGAGCACGTAGGCCTCGATGGCCTTGGGGTCGTTGGGGAGCCTCGCCGCGATGGCCGCGACCGCCTGCGGCTGGATCCGCGGCCGCATGGTGTTGCGCACGCTGCGCACGAGCGCCGTGGGGTCCGGATAGAGCATCACGAGGACCCAGGCGGCGAAGAGGAAGATGAGGGCACGGCGGGGCAACATCACTGACTGCATGATACCCGGGGCGGCGCGCGCGGCAGCGCGGTTCGCCGGCCCGGATGAAGCATGTGTGAAGAAGTGAGAAGGAAGCTCGGCGTCAGGCGTGGGACGAGCCGTCAGAGAGACGGGTGTTGCACTACGGACTTGAACTCAGGCAATCGCGTCAACGCCCGAGGACGATGTCGATGCCGAGCTTCCATCCGCGCTCCACCCTGGGGGCGGGCGCAGCGATGGCCTGTGCGGCAGCGGGGAGGCCGAGTCTTGTTGACGAGGGTCGCTGGGCGCCCTCAGCGCATCTGAGGCGGCTCTCCTTCGCTAGGCCGCTGCCCTGTACACCTCCCCACGGTCGAGGAGGGTCCAGGACAGTCCGAGCGGCTCGCGCGCGGCCGCCACCAGGGCGACCTTCTTGCCGCGGCGGTGGGCACGTGCGAGGTAGCGGTCGCGTAGCGGCCCAAGCAGGCGCACGGCGACGTGCGCCGCCTCGACCAGGGCGCGGCGTGCGTGCGGCGAGCCGGCGCGCGTGATGCGCCCGTAGTGGGCGACGTCGGCCGAGGCGCGCACGCAGGGCACGAGCCCGAAGTAGGCGGAGACCTGGGCCGCGCGCGCGAAGCGGTGCGGGTCGCCGAGCTCGGCGACGAGCGTCGCGGAGGTGAGGAAGCCGACCCCGGGGATGGTCTGCAGCAGAGCCACCTCAGGGGCGCCGCGGAGGCGCTCGCGCAGCAGCGCCGTGAGCTCCGCCACGTGGGCGTCGGCCTCGTCGATGGTGGCGAACAGCAGCTCGACGAGCGTGCACGTGTGGGCGTCGAGCTCGAAGCTCGGCGAGCCAGACGCGGCCGCCTCTGCCGAAGAGGTCCGTGCCCGCGAAGCGCAGGCAGTGGCGCGTGAGCAGGTTGCTGATGCGGTTCTTGGCGGTGGTGCGCTGGGCGACGAAGCGCCAGCGGAGGCGCACGAGGCTCGCGCAGCTCGCGCACCTCGGCCGGCGGCGCCCAGGCCTCGGGCACGAGGTCGCAGCGCAGCAGATGGGCGAGGATGCGCGCGTCGATCTTGTCGGTCTTCACGCGCGCCGAGGCGATCGCCTTCACGTGCGAGGGGTGCGCCAGCTTGACGGAGGCGGCGCAGCTGCGCAAGGCGTCGTAGGTGCGGTGCCAGCTGCCGGTCGCCTCGAGGACCACGGCGCAGTCGCCCGGGACGATGCTCGCGACCTCTTCGGTCGGCAGGCTGCCCTCGCGGAGGATCTCTCCGACCGGGTCCATCAGGCAGTACTGGGTGCGCACCTTGTGCACGTCGAGTCCCAGGTAGTACGTTGGCATCGGCGCTCTCCTTCCCTGTCGGCGGTGGCTACGACGACAGTACGGGGAGCGTCCTGTTCATGCCATCTTGTTAGTCACGCCCAACGTCGTCCGGCTCTGCGGGGAGCTGAGCCGAGTGCCAGGCCGCGACCACCCAGACCGCGTCCTCCTTGACGCGGTAGAAGAAGCGGTAGGGCGGAACGATGACCTCGCGGAACGCAAGGTCAGGGAACTCGGGTAGCACGCGCCCCGACTCCGGGTACTCGCCGAGGCGCGAGAGCGAGGCGGCAGCTCGGTCGCGCAAGTTGCGCGCTGCGACTGGGTCGTCAGCCGCAACGTAGGCGAGCGCCGCGAGGAACTGTTCGCGGGCGGCGGGCGTGAAGAGGACCCTGCGGCTCAAGGCCTGCCGAGCAGGTGGTCGGCCTCGGCGAGTACCTCCGCGAGCGCGTGGCCGGAACCGGCCTCGATCTCGGCCTCGCCGCGGGCGAGCAGGCGCAGGATCTCGAAGCTCGTGCTGCGTGCGCTCGTAGGCCCGTGCGCTGACCACGACTGCCGCTGCGCGGCCGCGCTGGGTGATGAACACCGGCTGCTGCGTGTCGGCGGCGCGCTTGATCACGCCAGAGGCGTCCTGACGCAGGTCGGTGATGGGGACGATGTCGGGTACTGATGCCATTGAAGCTACCTCCTATGATACCGACAACGGTATCACTAACGTACTCTCGCGACCAGAGGAGAGGGCTGTGACCAACGCCCGGCGCATAAGCTGTGCGCCGCGCCGTCCCGGTCAATCTGGGCGCTCCGGCGCATCAGGTTGATGCACTTGTTGGGTGGCGCGATCACCGCGCCTCAAGAAGTTCGTCGATGGTCAGGTGGATGTCTGCGGCGATCTTGCGCAGCAGCGCGGGCGAGATGTCGCGACCGGCGTGGAAGGGCACCGTCGTCGTGCGGCCGTCGGGATGGCGGAACTGCTTGTGCGAGCCGCGCTGGCGGACTTCCGCGAAGCCGAGGGCCTCGAGTAGGGTGACGACCTGCCGCGGCTTGAGGACCGGCAGGCTGCCCATGGAAGGTCAGGCGACCTGGATGGTGCGCACGTCGATGAACTCGGACTCGAGCGCCGGCTCACCGTCCTCGAGCAGCATCTCGATGACCTCGCGCAGGTTCTGCTGCAGTTCGTCGATGTCGGCGCCCTGGCTGTGAGCGCCGGGCCAGCCCGGCACGTAGCCGATCAGCAGGTTGGTGTCGGGGTCACGCTCGACGACGAAGTTGTACGACCGCATGGTCACGCCTCCTTGCGACCCTTCTAAGATAGCCCACGCCCAGGCGAGGACGCCAGACGTACCGGCGAACGTCCGCCCAACGTGTTAGGCATGAGCGGCGGCCCATGCCCTGCTGGTTGATACTACCTGACGCCGTCCGCTCGATGCCTTTGTTGGACGGCTAATGGCGAGTGTCGCAGTGTCGAATGAGCGTGACCATCGGAATCCCGTCAGGAGTCGTCCAGCGGCTCTGCTGGGAGAAGCCGTGCGCAGCATACAGCTCTAGCGCCGGGATATTCTGGACCCCCGTCGAGACCGTGAGGTCTACGCAGGGATGAGTCTCGACGATGTCGCGCAGAAGCGCCGTCGCCAGTCCCTCGCGAAAGTGGGATGGGCTCACAACCAACGCGCTGATCTGTTGAAGCCCCGGCTCAACTTGCTCGAGTTCAGCAACGGCGGTGAGACCACCGTCCAGCCAGATGCCAAGGAAGCAGGCCTGAGCGCCCGCGATTTGCGCGGTTGTGCGACGCAGAGGCATGAAGTCCACAACGCCGAGAATGGCAGCCTCGACACGATAGGCAGCGAACATGACGGCCCGAATCGCGTCTGCCACATCCAAGGACGCATGGTCGAGCTGGACAATCTGGCTGGTGGTCAAAGGTGGAGTCCGTCCAACTACTATTCTGCAGTCTGCGTAAGCGTGTTACGCAGCTGCCGACTTCTGCATAACAGCGTACCACGAGCCTACGAGAAGGTAGAGAGCAACCTGCATAGGACGTGTCGGGAGCCGTGGGAGTCCATCGAAGCGAAACACCGTAGACGACCGACGAACGCAGGCGCGCTCCCACTGCACGGGACTGTGCGACGGCTCACCCAGGCGGAATGCCGCTTCGCGGGAACCTTGATGTGCCTACGGTCGGGTGAGCCTTCGGCGCACCCGACGGTGACCCGCCTCCGGCGAGCCGCAGAGCGGCTCGCCTCCGGAGGTTACTCCCACTCGATGGTGCTGGGCGGCTTGCTCGAGACGTCGTAGACGACGCGGTTGACCTCTGGCACCTCGTTGATGATGCGCGAGGCCAGGGTCTCCAGCAGGTCGTAGGGGAGCCGCGCCCAGTCGGCCGTCATGGCGTCGTCGCTGGTGACGGCCCTGATGGCGATGGCGTAGCCGTAGGTGCGCTCGTCGCCCTGCACGCCGACGCTGCGGATGACGGGCAGGATCGCGAAGCACTGCCAGAGCTCGCGGTAGAGACCCGCCTTGCGGATCTCCTCCTGGACGATCGCGTCCGCGCGTTGCAGCACGTCCACGCGCTCGCGGGTGATCTCGCCGATGATGCGGATGGCGAGGCCGGGACCCGGGAACGGCTGCCGCCAGACGATGTGCTCCGGCAGCCCGAGCTCCTCGCCCACGGCGCGGACCTCGTCCTTGAACAGCCAGCGCAGCGGCTCGACGAGCTCGAAGTCCATCTTCTCGGGAAGGCCGCCGACGTTGTGGTGGCTCTTGATCTTGGCGGCCTGCCGCGTGCCGCTCTCGATGACGTCGCTGTACAGGGTGCCCTGCACGAGGTACTTGGCGTCGGTGAGCTTGCGCGCCTCCTCCTCGAAGCAGCGGATGAACTCCTCGCCGATGATCTTGCGCTTGCGCTCCGGCTCGGTGACGCCGGCCAGCTTGTCCAGGAACCGGTCGCTGGCGTCGACCGACACCAGCGGGATGCCGAAGGTGCCGGAGAAGGTCTCGACGACGCGGTCGGCCTCGCGCATGCGCATCATGCCCTGGTCGACGAACACGCAGGTGAGCCGGTCGCCGATGGCCCGGTGCATGAGCAGCGCGGCCACGGACGAGTCGACGCCGCCGGAGAGGCCGAGGATCGCCTTGGACTCTCCGACCTGCTCGCGGATCTTGCGGATGGACTCCTCGACGACCGCCTCGGGCGTGAAGGTGGGCGCGCAGCCGCAGGCCTTGTAGAGGAAGCTGCGCAGGACGTCCATACCCTTGGGCGTATGCACGACCTCGGGGTGGAACTGCACGGCGTAGAAGCCGCGCTCCCGGTCCTCCATGGCGGCCACGGGAGCGCCGGGGGTGGACGCGAGCACCTCAAAGCCGGGCGGCGCCGCGGTGATGCTGTCGCGGTGGCTCATCCAGCACTGCTCTTCGGGGCGCATGCTCTCGAGCACGAGGCCCTTCTTGTGCACGCTCAGCGTGGTCTTGCCGAACTCGCTGAGGTCGGTGCGCGAGACGGTGCCGCCGAGCTCGAGGGCGACTCCCTGGGCGCCGTAGCAGATGCCCAGCACGGGGATGCCGAGCTCGAACAGCTCGGGATTGACCCTGGGGGCGTCCTCGACGTACACGCTGGCAGGGCCGCCGGACAGGATGATGCCCTTGGGGTCATAGCTCTTGATGCGCTCGACGGACGCGTCGTGCGGGATCAGCTCGGAGTAGACCCTGCACTCGCGCACGCGACGCGCGATGAGCTGTCCGTACTGGGCCCCGTAGTCGAGGACCAGGACGGTGTCGAACCCCTTGACCTGCGGCGCACCCTGAACCACTGCGCCTCCTTATCCCATGCCTACGTCTTGTTCCTTCTGCAGCTTCTTGCCCTCGGTCATGAGCGCCGGCGCGACCATGACCTCGGCCTTCTGGAACGAGGTCAGCGTCTCGTAGCCGCACGTCGCCATGCTGGTGCGCAGGGCGCCGAACAGGTTGCGCGTGCCGTCGTTCTCGTGCGCCGGGCCGAGCAGGATCTCCTCGAGCGTGCCCTTGGTGCCGGCCTTGACGCGCGTGCCGCGCGGCAGCTCGGGATGGAACGTCGCCATGCCCCAGTGGTAGCCACGGCCGGGCGCCTCGCTGGCGGTCGCCAGCGGCGAGCCGATCATGACCGCGTCGGCGCCGAGGGCGATGGCCTTGCTCACGTCGCCGCCGGTGCGCATGCCGCCGTCGGCGATGACGTTGCAGTACTGACCGGTCTCGAGCACGTGCTGGACGCGCGCCGCGGCGGCGTCGGCGATGGCCGTGGCCTGCGGGACGCCGATGCCGAGCACGCCGCGCGTGGTGCAGGCGTGGCCCGGGCCGACGCCGACGAGCACGCCTACGGCGCCGGTGCGCATGAGGTGCAGCGTGGTGGCGTAGCTGGCCACGCCGCCCACGATCACCGGCACCTCGCACTCGCTGATGAACTTCCTGAGGTCGAGCGGCTCGACCCTGGTGCTGACGTGCTCGGCCGAGACCACGGTGCCCTGGATGATGAGCACGTCGAGGCCGGCCTCGAGGGCGATCTTGTAATAGTCCTCCACCCGCTGCGGCGTGAGCGACGCGGCGGCGAGCACGCCGCCGTCCTTGATCTCCTTGATGCGCTTGGCGACCAGCTCGGCCTTGATGGGCTCCTTGTAGATCTCCTGCATGGTGCGGGTCGCCGTGTCGTTGGGCAGCGACGCGATGCGGTCGAGCTGCTCGGCGGCGTTCTCGTAGCGGGTCTGGACGCCCTCGAGGTTGAGCACGGCGAGCCCGCCGAGCTTGCCCATGGTGACGGCGAAGCCGGGGTCGACCACGCCGTCCATCGCCGAGGCGAGGCAGGGAATCGGCAGGGTGTGCTCGGCGAGCTTCCACGTTATGTCGACGTCTTCGGCGTCGCGGGTACGCCGGCTGGGCACGATGGCGATGTCGTCGAAGCCGTAGGCCCTGCGGCCCTTCTTGCCGCGGCCGATCTCTACTTCCATGCCGTCCTCCTGACAGGGGCGCGATGCGAGATAAACAAAAGACCCGGGCACGGACGTCCCTGGGTCTCTAGGCTCTGGGTGATGTCTTTTGCGCTTTGCGGTGGCAACGTGCTCCGACTCTACCAGCGCCCCAGCCGAGGGTCAACGCGCGCGGGGTGGGCGCGCGGGGTGGCACAACGCGCGCGAAGAGCGGCGCCCGCGAGGCGCCGCGGACGCGACGGCGGCCGCGACCGCGTCAGGCCGCCTGCTCCCGGTCGGCCGGAAGGCGCAGGCGGATGCCGGCGGTCTCCTCGTAGAGGCGCACCGGCGTCATCTCCCCCGCGTCGTCGCCGAAGGCGGCGCGGGTGCGAGCGAACAACTGCTCGACGACTGCGCTGAGCTCGGCCGGCACGCCTGCGGCCCGGGCGAGGTCCATCGCCAGGCGCAGATCCTTGGCGGCGAGCGCCATCGTGAAGCCTTCCTCGTAGTCGCCGCGCGTAAGCAACGGGAGCATGTCGTGCGCGAGGAGACGGCTGGTGGTCGGTCCCTCCGCCAGCGCGGTGTGCAGCACGCCGAGGTCCACTCCGGCGCGCGCGCCGATGGTGAGCACCTCGGCGATCGCGACCAGTTGGTCGAACCACAGCAGGTTGCGCATGAGTTTGACGACGTAGCCGGCCCCGTGGCCGCCGACGTGGAAGATCCGCTCGGGGTCGCCGAGGTGCTCGAGGATGGGGCGGGCGACCGCGACGTCGGCGGCGTGGTCAGTGTGGCCTCACGGTCGTTCTCGTACACCGCCTGCTCGTCGCTGGCAGCCGGGTTCACCCAGACGGCGGCGATCAGCGCCAGTTCGGCGACCCTGCCGCCGTCGACGACCCCTTCCGCAACCGCATCGGCGACGCCGGCTGCGACGCCGGCCTGAGCGGCGCCCCACGTGAGGTCCGCGTGGCGCCCGGGCTCGATCGCCGCCTTGTCGACGAACAGCGTCGGCGGCTGGACCGCGAGCCCCGGCTCCAGCACGGCGACAAAGGGCACGTGGCCGGCGCGAGGCGTCGCCAGCGCCGTCGCCCACGCCGTCCCGGCCGGGCCGTCCCTCGGCCCGAGCACGACGTTGACGTGAGCAGCGTCGACCCCGTCACCGATGAAGGACTCGCCGGTCAGCATCTCGCTCATACACACCCTCCGCGCACCGGTGCCGGCTCTCGCCGGGGGCCGCGTCGCAGGCCTGCCTCTCCGTTGCCCGTCGGAGGGCCCGAAACGAATCACCGCTGACGATGCGACCGGCGCGAGCGGAGCGCCGGGAGCGCGACGGCAGGAAGCCCGTACGTGGCCGGGGCGAGCGAAGGTCCTAGGCAGACGACCGTCGCTCGCCCCTTGGAGGCCAGGCAAGGCAAATGAGCATCTGGGACGTGACCGGGCGCGCCTCCTTGTGGGTGATTGGGGAGGTCCCGCCGGACCAATCGGGAGCTCGACGCGCTCCCCGAGGAATCTTCGCGCGACCCGGCGGAATCTCTGCCGTCCCTAGAAGCATCGTCGTACGCCTTCCCCACCGCGATAGGGATACGCCCCCGAATCGCGAGGGACAGGCGGGCGCGGCGCCTCTGCCGGCACGCCGCGCCCGCCGCTGCTACCTGCCTTCCGGCCGACGCCGGCGCAGGAGGGCGAAACCCATGACGAGCACGATGGCCACGAGGCCGCCCATGAGCCCGTACATCAGCCAGGACGTCTTGGACCCTCCGCCACTCTCGGCCGGCCCGACCAAACGCTCTCCAAGCTTCTTCGCTTCGGCACTGCCAACGGTGACGTTGCCCGACCAGGTCGCCACCTTGGTGTCGTCCGCGTAGCGGATCTCGACCGTCGCGGGATACGTGCCCTCCGAGGGATTCCTCTTCCACTTGACCGGATAGTCGGTCTTCGCCGTCGGTATCATGGTGTCGAGAGAGAACTTGTCGCTGAACGCGGCGTCCGACAGCGAGAGTGAGCCGTTGCCCGTCGTCGCCGCCGTGCCGGTATTCGCGATGGCAATGCTCAAGTACATGCCGTCGGGACGCGGCGTGGCCATGACCCCCGAGATGACGATCTCAGGAACGGCCGGACCCGGCGTGACGACCTCAACGGCAAGCACGCGGCGCTCGACGTAGAGGATGCGAGTCCCAGCTTGGTTGGCGGCGGCGGCCGTCGTGAACTTGGTCGTCGCGGAAGGTTCCCACACTGACAGGCCCCCGACATGCTCGCCCGAGGAGGCGTCAGATGGCACGCTGACGACGAAGGGCACCTTCGCCGATGCTCCCGGAGCGAGCTTCACCGCAGAGCGGGACACCGCGATCCACGTGCCGACCGCAGCAGAAGTGGCGCCGACATCCGCATAGTCCACGCCGCCATACACCGACGCCCCGCCGTCATTCGAGACGATCCGTAGTGATTGAGCCTTCTTCGACGTGTTGGTGATGAGAAGGACCCGGGACACCGAAGCGCCGGGCGCCGCGTTGAACTTGAAGTAGCCGAACTCGGCACCGAGAGAGCCGGGAAGCGGCTGCGCCGTGAAGCCGATGCCTGCCGCCCGGGCGGCGACCGGAGCCAGGAACACGCCCGCGAACGCGGCGAGCACGAGCACTGCCCGGAGAAGTCGCCGGCCTGACAGGAGTCTGAATCTACGAGTCATGAACCCTCCGTCCCGCCGGCGACCTGCGCCGAGCACTGGAGCGATGCTGGAAGGGAGCCGCCGAGAGCGGATGGATCCTCTCGGCGACTCCCGTCGCGGTTCTAGATTCGACGGAGCGAGCACTTCTCAAACCGTCGGCCAGATTGGGCGACTTGGATCACGGACCAGTGGTCAGCGACATCGTGATGGTGCTCGTGTACACGCCCGCGTAGGCGTTCGTCGGAACTGAGAGAGTCCAGTCGCCGCCCTGCGAGAAGTCGTACCAACCCATGCCCGCGCTGCCGTCGTCCGGCGCGCTGGCGAACTGCACGGAGCCGCTGGCCGCGTCGATGGCGACGGGGTCGGTCCGCGAGAGCGTCGGAACGGGCCCAGAGTCGTTAGAGAGTGCGTTCTTGTCCACCGTCATCACCGGAACGCTGAGCGAGCCGGCCGCCAGATCCTTGCCCGCAGTCGTCCCGTTGGCGAAGATGGTGGCGTGCAGCGTGACGTTCCAGCCGGCGCCCATGCCGCGCGGATCGTTGATCGAGAACCCGCTGAACTCACCGGTCGCCGTCTGCGCCACGCCCGTCAGGGTGATCGGCGAAAGGTGCGCCGGCACGGTCATCGCGGACTGGATCGCCAAGTCGCCGCCGGCGACCGTCGTGTCTGTGGTGGGGTCGGTGGCGAGCGCCACACCCGCGGCCATGGCGAAGATCACCACAGCCAGGGCGCTCAGCAGAGCCACCTTCCACATGTGTTGTCCGATCCTGTGCTTCATCTGGACCGCCTCCTCCTTGTGCGACAACTGCGTCGCAAGCCGTGGGTTGAACCTGTCTCAGGCAGTATCGCCATCCGGGGATGCGCTCAACAGAGCCCTGGCACCCCAGCATGAGGGCCCCTGTTGCCCGCAAGGTAGACACGGACCTCAATGACCTTCCGTAGGGAGGCAGACGGATGTTCGAGCCCCAGGGAATCTGCAATCCAGAGAAGGTGGCATCGGGGCGCCGTCAGGCTCGCAAGAGGGTGGCGCCGGCGCGGACGCCCTGCCTCTCGGACATGGGTACGCTGCCTGCCGCGCCAGGCAGGGACCTATGACGCCTGGCAAGGGCACTAGACGGACGTTCCACGGCGAGCGGACACCCGGAAGGCACCACGCGGACGCACGGAAGGTACTGTGAAATCGCGTGCGCGGAAATGGAGACCGGGACCCGCGTGCGCGGAACTGGAGGAAGGTGTGAGCAGATGGCGCCCGGGGGAGCCCCGGCCACGGCGCGGCGGGCCCCCGGAGCGGGGCCCGCGCGTCCGATATCTAGCCTCTGTTGTCGATGAGGTGCAGCTCCATGCCCTTGACGATGGCCTCGGAGCGGCTGCGCACGTCGAGCTTGCGGTAGATGGCCGAGATGTGGTTCTGCACCGTCTTCTTGCTCAGGAAGAGCTGGGAGGCCATCTGCGCCGGCGACTTGGGCGTGGCGAGCAGCCGCAGGATCTCGAGCTCCCTGTCGGTGAGCGCGAGGCGGCGCTGCTCGTAGGCGCCGGGGGCGTAGTCGAGCTGGCGGATGCCCTCGCCGAGGTTCTGGGCGACGCCGGTGCTGAGCACCGTGCCGCCGCGCATCACGAGGTCGATGGCGGCGAACAGCTGGTCGGGCTCGGCGTCCTTGGCCACGTAGCCGCGCGCGCCCGCCGAGATGGCGCTGAACAGCGCGTCGCGGTCCTCGCGCGCGCTCAGCATGACGACCTTGACGTCGTCGCGGCGCTCGTTGAGCCACCGCGCCACCTCCAGGCCGTTCAGGCCCGGCATGGCGATGTCGAGCAGCAGGACACAGCCCTGGTGCTCGGCGACGGCCGTCAGCGCCTCGTCGCCGCTGGTCGCCTCCGCGGCCACCACGTAGCCCTCGGCCTCGAGCAGTTGACGCAGTCCCTGACGGAACAGCGCGTGGTCGTCGGCGATGATCACTCTTCCCTTGTCGCTCACAGTCATGTCGCCCCCAACAGGAGTGAGACGAGATCGAGGTAGAGCTCGATCTCTACGGGTTTGGGCCGGTACCATGCGCGCCTGTCGCGCACCTCGGCCAAGGCCGCCCCTGCGGCCGGGTCGCTGCTCACGAGGAGCACCGGGGTCCCGGGCGACAGGCGCGTCGCGATGTCTATACCGGTCATGGTACCCGGCAGGTGGTAGTCAAGCGCCGCGCAGTCCCACCGCTCCGAATCCAGTGGGACATCCTTCCCTGCGGCGGCCGCGGTGACGCTGGCGCCGCACTCCTCGAGCGCGATGACCGCGGCCTCGCGGAGCGGAGCGTCGTCCTCCACGACGAGGATACGCGCTCCGCGCAGCCGTGCGTGCCGCGGCAGCGGAAGGCGCACGGTGAACACGGCGCCGCCGCCCCTGCGGTTGCCGGAGGAGATGCTGCCGCCGGCGTCGTCGATGAGGCGGCGGGTCAGCCACAGGCCGAGACCCGTGCCGCTCGACTTGGTCGTGTAGAAGGCCTCGAACACGTTGCCGTCGGGCAAGCCCGGGCCGCGGTCGGCGATGGTGATGGTGAGCGCGTCTTCGTCGCTGCTCAGCGTCACCGTCACCGCGGCCTTGCTGCCACTGGCCTGCACGGCGTTGACGATGAGATTGCTGACCACCGAGCGGAGGTCGTTCTCGGCCAGCGCCACCCGGGGCTCGCCGGAGGCTCCGCGCAGCTGGATGCGTGCGTCCTCGTGGCGCCGGTGCAGGTCGTCCACCACGTCGCGCAGGAGCGGCACGACGGGAGTGAGCGCCATACCGCCGGCCTTGGCGAGGTCGGGGTTGATGGAGTGCATTATCGCGCCGATGCGGTCGAGGCAGAGCCTCGTCTGGTCCTTGATGATGTCCAGCCGCTCCAGGGAGGTGGCGTCGTCGCCCAGCGCGCGCCGCATGAGGTTGGCGTAGAGCTCCACGGTGGCGAGCGGCGACTTGAGCTCGTGCGCCATGGCGCTGGCGATACGGCCGACCTCGGCGAAGCGCTGGGCCTCGGCCGCTCGCTGCTCCTCGGCGAGGGCGTCGGTGAGGTCGGCGAAGAACACCGCGGTGGCGCCGTCGCCGAGCAGTGAGGCGCTGTAGCCGAGCACCTGCTGACCGCCCGTCCCTGCGACGGTGAGCTGACGCCGGGCCACGGTCAGGCCCGTACGCCGCGTCTCGCGAAGGACCCCGGCGAGCGCGGCGACCGCCGCGTCCCCCTCGGCGAGCTCGTCGAGGTCGCGCCCGAGGACGTCCCCGACGTCCACGCCGAGGACACGAGCCGCCGCGGGGTTGAACACGCCGACGCGACCGTCACCATCTGCGGCGATGGCGGCGGTCTGGACGTGCTGCAGTACTGTGCCCGCGAGCTGGTCTATCGCCCGGTCCTCCACTCCCTCGGCTCACCCCCCGAAAAGCAGTATGTCCCGAGAAAACGGGTTACGAACGCGGTCGGACGCAGATGTGCACTCGGAGCAGGCGACGCCGGACCTCTCAGACGGCGACGGGCGGCGCCGGAGCCGGGCTCAGGAGCTCGCGGGGAGCTCCTCGACGTCGGTGTCGTCAAGGAGCTTGGCCGCGAGCGCGGCGTCGAGGACGCCGGCGCCGAAGCGCTGGGTGTTGGCGGCGCCGGCGGCCAGGCCGTGCCGCAGGCACTCCGGGAGCTTCGAGCTTCTGGAAGCGCGCGCTGATGAAGCCGGCGAGGAACGAGTCGCCGGAGCCGACCGTGCTGACCACGGTCTCGAGCGGCGCGACGGTGCCGCGGAACACGCGCTGCTTGCGCCCCACCTGGAAGCGGGCCACGCAACCGTACTGCGTCTTGATGATGACGTTGCGCGCGCCCATCTCGCAGACGATGCCGGTGGCGTCGACGAGGTCCTGGTCGTCGTGGAACTCGTGGCCGACAAGGTCCTCGGCCTCGCGCAGGTTGGGCAGCACCAGGCTGGGCTGCGCGCGGACGCCGCGACGCAGAGGCTCGGCGGCGCTGTCGAGGATCACGAAGCAACGGTGCTTGCGGATGCGCTGCAGCGCGGCCGCGTAGAAGTCCTCCGACATCTTGCGCGGCAGCGAGCCGGCGAGCACGACGAACCGCGCGCCCCTGGCGAGGTACTCGATCTTCTCGAGCAGGGACTCCGTCTCCGCCTCGGTGACAATGGGGCCGTACTCGACGACCTCGGTCTGCGTCATGGTGGTGGGGTCGACCACGGCCGTGGAGGTACGCGACTCCCCGCCGATGTGCACGAAGTCATTCAGGATGTTCTCGCGCTGCAGGCCTTCGACGATGAGCTGGCCCGCGCGCCCGCCCACGAGCCCGGTGATGACCACGGGCTCGCCCAGCGTCTTGAGCGCCCGGGCGATGTTGACACCCTTGCCCCCCGGAAGCGTGAGGCTCTCGGGAGCGCGGTGCCGGAACCCGGTCTGGAAGTTGGGAACGGTGAGTGTCTTGTCAACCGCAGCGTTGGGCGTGACGGTGATGATCACGCGAGGCCTCCTGTGACCTTCGCACAGAAGCCGGCGCCTGTGCGGCGCCGGCCCTCGGCGGCGCTCAGTATACCACCGCACCGGGACAGGCCCCACCTTGACACTGCCGGAGCGCGGCGATACGTTCAGCAAGCGTCAACCAAGCGCATTCCTCGTTAGGTGAGGCTCCGGCACACATAGAAGCCGTTGCCCGGAAACGTCCAGAGACGCCAACGGGTAGGACAGGCACTACCGGCACAAGGTTTTGCCCGAAACGGCTGAGGCTCTGACCTCTACGGTGTGTTGTGCCAAAGCTGGGACGAGTGAGGATCGCCCCTTCGCTCTGCGCGCCCGGAGCCTCCCCGACAGGGAGGCTTTTGTATGTCTGGTGGCTGTACGCCGTCACGCGAGGGAGGTGAGGCCTGTGTTCTACCTGAGCAAGCTGCTCGGCAGTCCCGTCAAGGACGTCGAGAACAAATCCGCCGGGACGCTCCACGACCTGGTGGTCAGTACGAGACAGGCCTACCCGCGCGTGACCGCCGTGAGCGTCAAGTGGCGCGGCAAGGTGGTCTACGCGCCGTGGGACGCCGTGAGCAGCTTCGAGGAGTCGGGCCTCATGCTGCGCATCCCCGGCTCCGAGCTCGCCGAGCGTGAGCTCGAGACCGACGAGCTCCTCCTCTCGGCGAGGTTCCTCGACAAGCAGCTGGTCGACACCGAGGGCCGCAAGGTCATCCGTGTCAACGACATCCAGCTGCTGCGCAACGGGCCCTTCGTGCACGTCGCTGCGGTGGACGTGTCCAGCAACGCCATCCTGCGCCGCGTCGGCCTCGCCATGGTGGGCGAGCGCCTGGCCAAGGGCCGCCAGAACCCCAAGCCGCACCTGATCGACTGGAAGGACGTCGACATCGAGCAGACCGACGACGCCGCGGTGCGGCTCGCCGTGCCTCAGACCAAGCTCGAACTGCTGCACCCCGCAGACATCGCCGAGCTCGTGCACGAGCTCTCTCCGGAGGAGCGGGCGGCGATCTTCGACGCCCTCGAGGACGACCTCGCCGCCGACACCTTCGAGGAGCTGCACCCGTCGTACCAGGCGTCGCTGCTGCTCGACCTGCCGGACGACAAGGCCAGCGAGATCCTCAACGAGATGTCGCCGGACGACGCCGCCGACCTGCTGGCGGACCTGCCGGACGACCGCCGCCAGCACTTCATCGCCATGATGGAGAAGGACGACGCCGAGGACATGCGCGAGCTGTTGAGCTACCCGGAACACTCCGCCGGCGGCATCATGACGACCAACTACGCCTGGGCGCGCCTCGACGACACGGCCTACAAGGCGATCGAGAGGCTGCGCGAACAGGAAGAAGAGGCGGAGACCGTCTACTACATCTACGTGGTCGACCGCTCCGAGCACCTGCGCGGCGTGTTCTCGCTGCGCGAGCTGGTCATGTCGACGCCGGACCGCAAGGTGCGCGAGTTCATGACCGAGAACCCCATCTCCGTGCGCCCCGAGGCCAGCGAAGAAGAGATCACCGAGGTGATCGCCAAGTACAACCTGCTCGCCCTCCCCGTCGTGGACCAGGAGGGTGAGCTGCACGGCATCATCACCATCGACGACGCCATCGACCTGGTGCTTCCGCTCGCGTGGAAGAAGCGCCTGCCGAGGATCTTCCATTGAGGAGGCCTCGATGGCGCAGGCTCAGCGCAGGGTAGGCAGCTTGCGGCACGCCGGGCGCATCGGCCGCACCCGGCTCCTCGTCATCCTCGCGATGGTGGGGCCCGGCTTCATCGCGGCCAACGCCGGCAACGACGCCGGCGGCATCACGACGTGGTCGGTGATCGGCTCCCGCTACGGCTACAGCCTGATCTGGCTGCTGGTCCTGATCACGCCGGTCCTCGCCATCGTGCAGGAGATGAACGCCCGCGTCGGAGTGGTCACCGGACGCGGGCTCGCCGGGCTCATCCGCGAGAACTTCAGCCTCAAGATCACCGCGCTGGCGATCCTCGCCACGGTGATCGCCAACTTCGGCACCACCGTGGCGGAGTTCAGCGGCGTGGCCGCCGCGAGCAGCCTGTTCCACGTGCCCTCCTTCGTGGCCGTGCCCGTCGTCGCCGTGGGCGTCTGGCTGCTCGTCACGCGCGGGTCGTACCGCAAGGTGGAGCGCGTGCTGCTCGTCCTCGGCTTCGTGGTCCTGACCTACGTCGTCTCCGGCATCCTGGCCGGCCCCGACTGGGGCGAGGCGCTCCACGGCGCCACACACCCCTACGTCTCGTGGAACAGCTTATGGATCTTCACCGTCATCGCCGCCATCGGGACCACGCTCACGCCCTGGGGCCAGTTCTTCATCCAGGCGGCGGTGGTGGACAAGAAGGTCTCGTGGAAGCAGTTCGTGTACACCAAGTACGAGATCTACGCCGGCTCCGTCTTCATGACGACGATCGACTTCTTCATCGTCATCGCCTGCGCCGCCACGCTCTACAAGGAGGGCGTCGTCGTCCAGTCCGCGGAGGAGGCGGCCCAGGCCCTGGTGCCGTTCCTCGGCGCGGCGGCGCAGTACCTCTTCGCCGTCGGCCTGCTGAGCGTGTCCGTCCTCGCCGCCGGCGTGCTGCCGCTGGCCACCGCCTATGTGGTCTGCGAGGCGTTCGGCTTCGAGAGCGGCCTCGACAACTCGTTCCGCGACGCGCCGGTGTTCAACGGCCTCATCACCTTCCTGATGTTCGTGCCGGCGGCCGTGGCCATCATCCCCGGGCTGCCGCTGGTGAAGGTCATCCTCGTAGCCCAGTCCCTCAACGGCATCTTGCTGCCGGTGATCCTCATCTTCACGCTGCTGCTCATCAACGACCGCCGTGTGATGGGGACGCACACCAACGGCAGGATACGCAATGTGATCGCCTGGACCTTCACCATCACGCTCATCGGCATGAGCGCCGTCCTGCTGCTCTCCCCGCTGTTCACCTCGTGACCCCGGAGAGCGACAGATGGCGTGGGGCGCCAGGCACCTCGTAGGTCGCCGGCTGGCCGGCCGCATCGGCCGCTCGCGGCTCATGATGCTGCTCGCGGTGATGGGGCCCGGGCTGATCGCCGCCGCATCCGACAACGACGCCGGCGGCATCACCACGTGGTCGGTCATCGGCTCGCGCTGGGGCTACAGCCTGCTGTGGCTGCTGGTGATCATCACGCCCATCCTGGCGGTGACGCAGGAGATGGGCGCGCGGATGGGCGCCGTGACCGGCAAGGGCCTGGCGGCGCTCATCCGCGAGAAGTTCAGCCTGAAGGTGACGGCGTTCGCCATACTCGCGCTTCTGGTCGCCAACTTCGGCACCACAGTGGCGGAGTTCAGCGGCATCGCCGCCGCGTTCAGCCTCGCGCACGTGCCGGCTTGGGCGTGCGTGCCGCCGGTGGCCGCCGGCGTGTGGCTGCTGGTCACGCGCGCGAGCTTCCGCAAGGTCGAGCGCGTGTTCCTGGCCCTCACCGCGGTCTACGCCGCGTACATCGTCGCCGGATTCCTGGCGAAGCCCGACTGGAGCGCGGCGCTGCACGGCGCGGTGCGGCCGCAGGCGACCATGAGCAGCGTGTGGCTGCTCACCGTGGTCGCCGCCATCGGCACCACCATCACGCCCTGGGGCCAGTTCTTCATCCAAGCCTACATCGTCGACAAGCGCGTCTCGATCCGCGACTACGTGTACACCCGCATCGAGGTGGTGGTCGGCGCGATCTTCACCGACGCGATCGACTTCTTCATCGTCGTGGCCTGCGCCGCGACCCTGTACAAGTCGGGGATCGTCGTCGAGACCGCGCAAGAGGCCGCCCGCGCCCTCGAGCCCGTCGCCGGGCGGGCGGCCGAGCTCCTCTTCGGCTTCGGCCTGCTCAACGTCTCGATCCTCGGCGCGGCGATCCTGCCGCTGACCACCGCCTACGCGATCTGCGAGGCGTTCGGCTTCGAGAGCGGCCTGGACAAGAAGTTCGACGAGGCGCCCGCGTTCAACGGCATCCTGACGGTGTTCATCGTCGTCCCGGCGCTCGTCGCCATCATCCCGAACCTGCCCTTGGTCAAGGTGATGCTGCTCAGCCAGGACGTCAACGGGATCCTCCTGCCGATCATCCTCTTCTACGTGCTCAAGATCATCAACGACCCGCACGTGATGGGCGACCACGTCAACGGCAGGGTGTACAACACGGTCGCCTGGGCGTTCTCGGCGGTGCTGGTCGGCCTCTCGGTGACGCTGGTCGCGTCGCCGTTCATCTTCTGACGCGTCGGCGGCCCGGCGCGGCGGCCGCGCTCAGTCCCCGCCGCCGGGCGGCGCGGCCTCACTCTCGTCGCGCCGCGGCGTGGCGGCCTCGCCGTCCTCCGCCTTGTGCGTGCGCGGCTCGACGTGGACGAGCACGTCGGTGTTGGGGATGCAGGCGCGGATGTCGGCCTCGATGTGCTCGGCGATGTCGTGCGCCTGCGTGATCGTGAGGTTGTCGTCCACGAGCACGTGCAGGTCGACGTGCCGCCGGCTGCCGGCCCGGCGGGCGCGCAGCTTGTGGTAGCCGCTGATGATGTCTCCCCGGTGCTCGCGCACGCAGCGGCGGATCACCTCGAGCTCGTCGTCGGGCAGCGTCTCGTCGAGCAGCACGCGCGTGGACTGCATGACCAGCTCGTAGCCCGTGTGGATGATGAGCACCGCCACGGCGATGGCCGCGATGGGGTCGAAGTAGGACCAGCCGGTGATCTTGACCAGCAGCAGACCGCCGGCCACGCCGAACGAGGTGTACACGTCGGTCGTCAGGTGGGCGGCGTCGGCCTCGAGCGCCGCCGAGTCGGTGCGCCGGGCCGCCGGGTAGAGGACCTTTCTCGAGACGTACAGGTTGACGAGTCCCGAGACGACCATGACGCCGATGCCGAGCCACACGTGGTCCAGCGTGGGGCCGTCGATGATCTTGGTGACGCCCTCGAAGATGATGACGCCGGCGGCGGCGATGATGAGCAGCGCCTCGATGACGCCACTCAGGTTCTCGACCTTCTCGTGGCCGTACTGGTGGCTCTCGTCCGGGGGCTGCGCCGCCTGGCGCACCGACCAGAAGGCGATGATCGCCGCCACGAGGTCCGAGCCGGAGTGCAATGCCTCCGAGATGATGGCGATGGACCCGGAGAGGATGCCTACGGTGAGCTTGAAGACGATGAGGACCGCGTTGGACGCGATCGAGGTCGCGGCGGCGCGCGACTTGAGCTTGTGGTTGAGGCGGTCGTCGGCCGGAGCGGCCGGATCAGTCGACTTGTGCGCCTTCGTCGGCATGCAGCAGGCCCTCCCGTCGCAAGATATCGACGAGGGCCCTCCCGGCCAGTGCGCGGTGGCTGGCCTGGTCCTTGGCATCCTGCGGCCACTCGGCCACGGAGAGGTCCGACCCTTCGGGGATGAAGACGGGGTCGTAGCCGAACCCGCCCTCGCCGCGCGGCGCCTCAGCGATGGCGCCCCACCAGTGTCCCGTTGCGGTGTAGTGTGTCATGTCCGGCGCGACGGCGACAACCGAGCAGACGAAGCGGGCGCGGCGCGCGACGGGGCCGGCGAAGCCGGCCAGCTCGCGCAGCAGGCGCTCGTAGTTGGCGGCATCGGCGCCGGGCCCGTCCACGCCCGCGTAGCGGGCGCTGGTGACGCCCGGCGCCCATTCCAGGGCCTCGACCTCCAGGCCGGAGTCGTCGGCGAGGTAGAGCACCTGCTCGTCCGGCCGCAGGCCCAGCTGCTCGAGCAGCGCGGGGTCGGCCGTGACCGCCCGCGCCAGCCCCTCCGCCTTGCCGAGGGCGTTCTCCACAAACGACTCGACGCCCTCGGGCGGCAGCTCCACGCCGGCCGGCATGACGTCCACGCGGCACGGCGCCAGGATCGCGCCGAACTCCTTGGCCTTGTGGCGGTTGCCGGTGGCGAGGACGAAGCGCGTAAGCGATGCTCCTTCGGCGCTCCGCTCAGAGCTCGGGCTACGTGGAGCTTTCACGCCTGCTCGAGCTCCGCGCAGGCGCCCGCCTGGACGCCGGCGAGCGTGTGGGCGCCGGCCGTGACGAGGTCGAGCATGCCTTCGAGCGCCGCGCGCGAGTACGGCTCGCCCTCGGCCGTGGCCTGGACCTCGACGAGGCGGCCGTCGCCGGTGATGACCGCGTTGAGGTCCACCTCGGCGGATGAGTCCTCCTCGTAGTCCAAGTCGAGGCGTAGCTCGCCGTCCACGACCCCCGCCGAGATGGCGGCGACCGAGTCGAACAGCGGCAGCTCGTGCAGCCCCAGCAGGTCTTTGATCTTGAGCGCGACCTGGTACACGGCCACATAGGCGCCGGTGATGCTCGCCGTGCGCGTGCCGCCGTCGGCCTGCAGCACGTCGCAGTCGACGGCGATGGTGCGCTCGCCGATGATGCCCATGTCCATGACGCCGCGCAGGCTGCGGCCGATGAGGCGCTGGATCTCCATGGTGCGCCCGGACTGCTTGCCGCGGACGGCCTCGCGGGCCGTGCGCGTGGGCGTGGCGCCCGGCAGCATGCTGTACTCGGCGGTGAGCCAGCCGCGGCCGGAGCCGCGCAGCCAGCCCGGCACCCCGTCGCTGAGCGACGCCGTGCAGAAGACGTGCGTGTCGCCGAACTCGATGCGGGCCGAGCCGGCGGCGAACTTGGCCACCGCCGGCGTGATGGTCACCGGACGGAGCTCGTCGGGCTTGCGTCCTTGTCTCACGTCTTCCTCCTCGCCGCCGGGGCGGCAACGGCCGTCAGGCGGCCGGTCGTGTCAGTCCGAACAGGTCGCGGTGCCTGCGCACCGAGAGCAGCAGCGCGAGGCCGAGCGTGAACAGCACCGCGGCCTCGCCGACGCCCACCCAGAGCGCGCTCGCCCAGTATGGCAGGTCGAGGACGAGCGCGAGCATCGCCGCCACGCCGAACGCGTTGACGACCACCGGCGCGGCGAGCGCGACGACGTGCGGCCCGACCCGGTACATGATCGCGCCCGCCGCCAGCGTGAGCAAGGCGCCGAAGACGGTGTCCACCGGCATCATCGGGCTGCCGAGGTTGGCGATCGCGCACCCCACCGTCAGGCCCGCGACGGCCGCCGGGTCGAAGCAGGCGAACACCATGAGCACCTCCGAGACGCGGAACTGGACCGGCCCGTAGGCGAGTGAGTTGAGTCCCGGGGCGAGGGTGAGCGCAGCGTAAAGGGCGGCGTAGACCGCCGCCCTCACGAGGAACCGGCTGGTCATGGCGCGACGAGCTCGCCGAGCCGCTCGAGCGGCAGGGCGCGGACGCGCGTGAGCGGCATCTGGAGGAACCGGGCGCCGGTGTCGCGGAAGCGGTCGACGTCGCCGGTGGTGTAGAAGCGGTAGGAGCCCATCTCGTCGCCCGGGCGCTCGAGGCCCTGACGCAGCAGCATGGCCTCGACCTCCCGGGCGATCTCGGCCGCCGGGTTGATGAGCGTGACGTCGCGCCCCAGGAAGCGCTGCAGCATGGGCGCGATGAGCGGGTAATGCGTGCAGCCCAGGATGACCACGTCCGGCCGGCGCGCCTTGAGCGGCTCGGTGAAGCCGCGCACGGCGTCGGCCAGCTCTTGGCTGGCCACGTCCCCGGCCTCGATGAAGTCGACCAGGCCGGGGCACGCCTGCTGGATGACCTCCGCGCCGGAGTCCAGGCTGGCGATGGCGCGCGGGTACGCGCCGCTCGCCACCGTGGCCTCCGTGGCGAGCACGCCGATCTTGCGGTAGCGCGAGCTCTCCACAGCCGCGCGCGCACCCGGCATGACCACGCCGATGATGGGCGTCTCGAACTGCTCCTGCAGCACCGGCAGCGCCGCCGACGTGGCCGAGTAGCAGGCCACGACGATGAGCTTGCACGGCACGGTCTCCAGGAAGGCGGTGATCTGCCGCGAGAACAGCTCCAGCTGCTCGCGGCTCTTCTCGCCGTAGGGGAACCGCGCGGTGTCGCCGACGTAGGCGAAGTGCTCCGCCGGCAGTTGCACCAGGCACTCGTGGAGCACGGTGAGGCCACCCATGCCGCTGTCGAACATGCCGATGGGCAGGGTGGAGAGCTGCTGCGCGTTGTCTGAAGGAGAAGCGGTCATGTCGGAGCGCGGTGAGGCGCCCCGGTAGTATTCCCCACCGCGCTCGGGCCTGTCCAGATGAGGGCCTCGCGGTGGGCCGTGCGCCGCCAACGAATGTACCCCTCAAGCGCCCGCGGCGGGCGGCCGATACGTGCAGTGAGAGAGGGACACGGACCACGGGCCTGGAGGCGGGTCGTGAGCGCTGAGGAGTTCAAGATCGAGTTGTTCGTCTTCCCCGACGGGACGTCGGTGGAGCTGATGGTCTTCGACCAGGTGCGCCGGCGCCAGGCCGCGCGAGGCCCGAAGTCCGCTCCCGCCACGACCGCTCCGCTGCCGTGCTGCGCGCCTCCGCCGCCTCCGCGCGTGAGCGAGGACTTCGAGGCGCACAAGTGCCCCCTCTGCGGCGGCACTCTCGTCTATCCCATCGACTGGGACCGCACGGGCCCGTCTGTCTGGACGCTCGACCTCCGCTGCCCCGACTGCGAGACGCGGCGCGAAGTGACGCTGGACCGCGCCTCCGTGGAGCAGCTCAACCGCGAGCTGTACTTCGGCGCCCAGGCGCTCGCGCGCGAGGCCGACCAGATGGCGCGGTGCAACTTCGGGGACGAGGCGGACCGGATCGTGATCGCGCTGGAGCGCGACCTCATCCTGCCGATGGACTTCTGAGCTCCGGCTCGCCCGCTCCGCCCGCCTCGGCACCACTCCTCCTCCGCCCGCTGTTCGTCAGCCACACGCCCGCCACGACCACGACCGCGGCTGCGCCCTGCGCGAGCGTCAGCCTCTCCCCCAGCAGCACGTAGGCGCTCGCCACGGCCACCACCGGGGTGAGGTTGATGAACACGCTCACCCGGCTCGCCGGCAGAAAGCGGAACGCGTAGTTGAGCAGCAGGTAGGCGAGGATCGAGCACACGATCGTGAGGAAGAGGACGCCGCCGGCCGCCTGTGCCGTGGGCCGGCGGACCCCCACCACAAGCGCCTCCACCAGCGCCAGCGGCGCCATGAAGAGCGCGCCGAACAGGTTCTGGTACGCAGTGACGAACAGCGCGGAGCGGCTCACGAGCAGCCTCCGCGCCAGGATGCTGTACACGGCCCCCGACACGGAGGCGGCCAGCACCAGCAGGTTGCCGGTGAGAGAGCCGCCCCCGGCACCGCCGGCGGCGACCACGAGCGCGACGATGCCGGCGAACGAGAGCAGGATGCCGGCCCACTGGCGGCCCGAGGGCCGCTCGGCCGGCACGAACGCCCCGATCACGGCGACGAAGATCGGGATCGTGGCGATGAGGATCGCGGCCTGCGAGGCGCTCGTGCGCGCGATCCCGGTGTTCTCGAAGCTGAAGTACACGGTGAGGCTGACCAAGCCGATCAGCGCGAGCCGGCCGAGTTCCCTGCGCGTCACCGGCTCGCGCACCGGCCGCAGGCGCCACGCCACCCACAGGATGGCGCCGGCCAGCGTGAACCGCAGCAGCGCGATCAGCAGCGGCTCGAACCCCTTGAGCGCCGTCTTGGTGGCGACGAACGAGAGCGCGAACGCCACCGTCATGCCGACGGCGGCGACGTAGGCGGAGGCGGGCGGGCGGTCGTGCACCGGACAAGCCTACCTCAGGCTCGCTCCGCGTTGCGGCCACGCGGTTGATGAACGAAGAGGGAGGAAGCCGGAAGGTTGGTGCCCCCGGAAGGATTCGAACCTTCGACCTCGCGCTCCGGAGGCGCGCGCTCTAATCCCCTGAGCTACGAGGGCACGGTCAGGCATTCTAGCACGGCTGCCCCGCACGCCGCGCTCGCGGACCGGGCGGGCCGTCCCCCTGCCCCTCCCCGGCTCAGGCGAACTGCTGAAGCGCCTCGGCGAGCTTCACGTCGCGGTCGGTCAGGCCGCCGGCGTCGTGGCTGCTCAGCCGCAACGTCACCTTGTTGTAGCGGATGTCGATGTCGGGGTGGTGCCGCTGCGCCTCGGCGACCTCGGCGAGTTGCTCCACGAAGTCCACGGCGTGCACGAAGTCGGCGAAGCGGAAGGTGCGGACCAGCGCTCCGTCCTCGAGCTCCCAGCCGTCGAGATCGGCCAGCGCAGCGGCGACCTGCTCCCGGCTCAGCGTGTCCATGAGCGCCTCCCCAGTCGTCCGGCCGGCGCCGCGAAGTGACGCCGGCTCCTACCGCCTGTCTTCCCCGCGTCCGCGCAAGGCACGCTGCATGTCGCGCTTGGCGTCCTTGTCGGCCATGTCGTGGCGCTTGTCGTAGAGCTTCTTGCCGCGCCCGAGACCGATCTCGACCTTGGCGCGCCCGTCCTTGAGGTAGACCTTGGTCGGCACGATCGTGTAGCCCTTCTCGCGCACCTTGCCGGCGAGGCGCTCGATCTCGTGCCGGTGCATGAGCAGCTTGCGCGCCCGCAGCGGGTCGTGATTCCAGATGTTGCCCTGGTCGTAGGGGCTGATGTGGGCGCCGACGAGGAACAGTTCCGGCGCGTGCGCGCTGCCGCGCACCTCAACGTAGCTGTCGCGCAGGTTGATGCGGCCCTCGCGCAGCGACTTCACCTCGGTGCCGACGAGCACGATGCCCGCCTCGAAGGTGTCGTCGATGAAGTAGTCGTGGCGCGCCTTGCGGTTCTCGGCGACGCGTTTGATCCCGGTCTCTCGCGGCATGCCGCCTAGGGTACCGCATCGGGGGCGGCGGGATGTCCTCGGCGCGACACTGTCCGTTGATAGCTTCAAAGCCATCAAGTCACAGTGGCCCGGGACCCACACTCCCGCCCCGGCGGATGAGTGCGTGCAAGGGGGCGGTCAGCGGTGCTTGCGCTGGGTCTCGCGGCCGGAGGCGCGGCGGCGGGGCGGGCGCGAGCCCGTAGTCCGCCGCGCCGGACGGCGGTTGGGCCCGGTGACGGGGTGGTCGCCGGGCGGGCCCGCCGGCGCGAGGTCGACCTTGCCGGTGAGCTTGTCCACGCGATCCACCGTGACGTCGATCGCGTCACCGAGCCGGTGGCGTGTGCCCGTCGACTCGCCGACGAGGGCCGTCTCGTGGTCGCTGACCTCCATGCGCTCGCCGCCGAGACGGCGCGACGAGAGGAATCCCTCGAAGACGTCGCCGAAACGGATGAAGAGCCCGCCGCCCACGAGGCCGACGATCTCCCCGGTGAACGTCTGCTCCCAGCCCTCCGCCTGCAGGCGGCGCTCGAGCAGGAAGCACAGGGCCACGTCGTCGCCCTTGAGCTCGACGCGGCTGAAGTCCCGCTCGCGCGTGGAGCAGTCCTCGGCGGCCGTGGCGAGCTCGGCGTCGCCGAGCTCGGAGCCGCCCTCCCCGAGGTGGAAGAGCAGGCTGCGGTGGGTCACGAGGTCCGGGTAGCGGCGGATGGGCGAGGTGAAGTGCAGGTAGGCGGGGCTGGCGAGGCCGAAGTGGCCCAGGTTCCCCGGCGCGTAGCGCGCCTGCTTGAGCGAGCGCAGGATGAGCGTGGACCAGGAGAGCCGGCCGCGGCGCTCGCGGACGCTCGTCTCGAGGACGAGGCGGCTGAGGCGGCCGTAGAACTCCGCCAGCTGGGCCGCCGGCACCGCCTCCCCGGCCGGGAACGGCGGCGTGGGCACGCCCAGCTCCTCGAGCTGGTCGAGCAGTTCGCGCGTGCTCGCCGCCTGCGGCGGTTCGTGCACGCGGTACAGGGTGTGCGCCCTCTTGCGCAGCAGGTACTCGGCCACGGCCTCGTTGGCGGCGAGCATGAACTCCTCGACCAGCGCGTGCGAGGGCGTCTCCGGACGCGCGGCCGCTCCGCTGAGCGCGCCCGCGTGGTCGAATGCGTACTCGGGCTCGAACGAGCCGATGGTGAGCGCGCCGCGGGCCAGGCGCCGGCGGCGCAGCACCCCGGCGAGCTCGGCGGCCAGCAGCAACTGCTCGCGCAGCGCGTCGTCGGCCTCCATGGTGGCGTCGGGCACGTCGCGCGGCGGCTCCGCCCTGCCGGCCACCAGGTGGGCACCGGGCAGGGCGGCGACGGCCGCCTTGGGGTCTGCGAGCGGCGCCGCGGCGGCGAGCGCGCCGGACGGGTCCTCCGTGCCCGCGGCGGCCTCCACACCGGCCGGGCCGATCACCGTGTCGGCGAAGCCGTAGGTGAGGCGGTGGTCGCTGCTGATGAGCGACCGGTAATACTGCGTGGCGGTGCGGCGGCCCGCGGCGTCGAACGTGAACTCCACGGTGACGCATTTGCGCGGCTGTCGCGGCACCAGGCTGCAGAGGTCGCTGCTGAGCGCCGCGGGCAGCATGGGCTCGGCGAAGAGCGGCAGGTACAGGCTGGAGGTCCGGCGGCGCGCCTCACGCTCGATCTCGCCGTCGCCGTCGACGAAGTAGCTGACGTCGGCGATGTGCACATGCGCCCGGTACCCGGAGCCCTCGCGCGCGACCGAGATGGCATCGTCGAAGTCGCGCGCGGTGTCCGGGTCGATCGTGAAGGTGGGCAACTCCGTGAGGTCGTGGCGGCCGGCGTCGGGGCGCGTCGCACGCGCCTTCACGGCGGCCGCCTCGTCCGTCACGGCGCTCGGGAAGCCCTGGCGCACGCCTTTGGCGTGGAGCAGGGCGCGCAGGACGGCCCTGACATCGTCGCTGCCGCCGAGGACCTCGACGATCCTGCGCCTGTCGCCGTGCGACGGCACGGCGAGCACCAGGTCGTCGAGCTTCGGCGGCATCCCTGCCTTGGCCACCAGATACGAGCGCTGGTCGGCGAAGAGAGGCTCGAGCGACCAGAACTTGCCCCAGCGGGCGACGCGGTACGGGAGCGGACGGCTACGGTCCTGGGGCTCTTCCGGCCGACCCTGACGCTGCTGCGGGCCTCGGGGCTGCGAGCCTCGGCCCTGGTCGGGGCCTCGCCCTCTTCCTCTCGCTCTGTCGCCCGGGCCGCCGGGACGCCGCGAGGGGCTCACAGGGCTACTTCGTCTTCTGCCGACGGTCGATGTAGCGCAGCGCCGCCTGCAGCTGCTCGTCGGCCTTGGATTTGGGGTTGTCCTTGACCACGATGTCCGGGGTGATGCCCTTCTTGTTGATGTTGGTGCCGTTGGGCGTGAGGTACACGGCGGTGGTGAGCTTGAGGGCGGCCCCGTTGCCGAGGTTGATGATGGTCTGGACGAGGCCCTTGCCGAACGTGGTGGTACCGATGATCTCGGCGCGCTTGTGGTCCTTGAGCGCGCCGGTGGTGATCTCGGAGGCGCTGGCGGAGAAGCCGTTGACCAGCACGACCATGGGCTTCTTGGTGGCCACGGGGCCCGTGGCGTCGAGTACTTCCTTGGGCGAGTGCAGGCCGGCGGTGGAGGTGACGAGCCCCTGCTGGAAGACGTTGGTGACGTCCACGGCCTGGGTGAGCAGCCCGCCGCCGTTGTAGCGCAGGTCGAAGACGAACCACTGCGCGCCCTTCTTGGTCAGCTCGTCGACGGCCTTGCGCACATCGCGGCCGGCGAGGCCGCCGAACTCGAAAAGCTGCACATAGCCGACCTTGACGCCCTTGTCGTTGATGATCTTGCTGCTGGTCTCGGGGATCTCGATGCTCTTGCGCACGATCTTGTAGGTCTTGGCCGGCTGCTTCTTGTCCTTGGGCTGCACGGTGAGCGTGACGGTGCTGCCCTCCGCGCCCTTGATGCGGGTGATGCTGGTCTCGATGGACGTGCCCTTGGTGTCCTTGCCGTCCACCGTGAGGATGGCATCGCCGGGAGCGAGGCCTGCGGCCTTGGCCGGCGACCCCTTGAACACGCCGGTGATGACGAGGCCGTCCTTGGTCTTCTGCAGCGAGGCGCCGATGCCCGAGTACGAGCCCTTCTCCTTCTCCGCGAAGTCCTGGACTTCTCGGGGCGTGAGATAGACCGTGTACGGGTCCTTGAGGGACTTGAGCATGCCGTTGACGCCGGCGGTGGAGAGCCTGTCGACGCTCACCGGCTTGTAGTAGCGGGTCTGCAGCTCCTCGATGATCTTCTGCTGGAGCTTGCCGGCGTCCTTGGCCGACGAGGCCTCGGTCGGCGTGAGGCGCACCGTGTTCTCGCCGTGCAGGTACCAGCCGACGAAGTAGCCGCCGAGGAACCCCAAGGAGACGAGAAGGACGACGATGACGGTGCGGAGGATGCGCATCAGGTGTAAATGGTAGTCGGTCGCGGGTGGGGCGGCAAACGGCGCCCGCCGGCCGCGGCGGGCGGGCGCCGGCTCAGAGGTAGCCCATGGGGTCGACGGGGTTGCCGTTGACGCGCACCTCGAAGTGCAGGTGCGGGCCGGTGCTGAACCCCGTCGAGCCCACGTAGCCGACGGTCTGGCCGCGCGCGACGTGGGCGCCGCTGCCCACCGCCAGGCTCGACTGGTGCGCGCACAGCGTCGACAGGCCATTGCCGTGGTCGACGATGACCACGTTGCCGTAGCCGCCCATCCAGGTGGCGTAGATCACGGTGCCGGCCGCCGCGGAGTGGATGGGCGCCCCGTACCCGACGCCGATGTCGATGCCGGTGTGGAACTTCTTGTAGCCGAGGATCGGGTGGATGCGCCAGCCGAACGGCGACGTGACCGGGCCGCTCACCGGCCAGCTCAGGCTGCCCGAGCCGCTGCCGGTGCTGCCGCCCCCACCGACGACGCCGGTGATCGCCCGGCTCTCGGCGAGCAGCTCGTTCTCCTGCTTCTCGAGCTCGGCGAGGTCCTGGTTGACGCCCTTGAGCGCGTCCTGCTTCTGCTGGCGCACGGCCAGGGCGGCCGCCTGGCTCGCCGCCTGCGCGGCGTTGAGGGCGGCGAGCTCATCGCTCTTCTCCTGGAGGACGCGGGCCGCGTCGGCCACCGCGTCCTCCCGCTTGGCGATGGCGTCCTTCTCGGCGTCCACCTCGTCGCGCGTCGCCTGCAGGTCGCCGACCAGCGCGTTGTCGCCGCCGAGCAGCTCGTGGATCGTGCCGGCGCGGCTGATGAGGTCCTCGAAGTCCGAGGACGCCAGCAGCACGTCGAGGTAGTCGAGGTCGTCGCTCTTGTAGCTCAGCACGGCGTGCTTCGCGAAGTTCTCCTGCTCGAGCTTGAGCCTGGCCTGCGCCTTCTGCAGCTCGAGCTGCTTGAGCCGCAGCTCTTTGTGCAGCAATGCCAGCTTCTCCTGCATCACGGAGAGCCTCTCCTCGACGGCGGCGACCTCGGGGGCCAGACCGTCGAGCTTCTTCTGGATCGCCGCCAGCCGGCCGTCGAGGTCGCTGATCGCCTCGTTCAGCGACTGCTTCTGCTTCGTGGCGGCATCGATCTTGGAGCGCGCGTCCTGGAGCTTCTTCTGCAGCTCGGCGGCCGTCTCACCGCGCGCGGCGCCCGCCGCCGCCCCGCCGAACGCAAGCACGGCGGCGGCCAGAAGGATCAAGACCGTGAGTTTGCGCGGAGAGACCATGGCAATCAAAAGAGTTCGGCGGCCGGAAGGGGCGTTCCTTGTCCGCCCCTTCCGGCCGCCGAGTACTCAGGCGCGGGAGCGCCTCAGGTCTTCGTCAGGTCTTGAGGTAGCGCCGCAGCGCCACCATGCTGCCCAGGGCGCCGAGGACTGCGCCGAGGACGGCGAGCGTGGGCATGAGGCCGGCGGGCCAGGACCCGTTCTGCCACCACATGCTGAACACGCGGATGTCCAGGAAGTTGATGTCGCTGGTCTGGAGCCAGTTGGCGAGCGCCCAGTTGGCGAGCCAGACGAACCCGGCGGCGATGACGGCGCCGATGAGCCCGGTGATGAACCCCTCGAGCACGAACGGCCAGCGGATGAACCAGTTGGTCGCGCCGACCAGGCGCATGATCTCGACCTCGCGCCGCCGGGCGAAGATGCTGAGGCGCACCGTGGTGCTGATGAGCAGCACGGCGGCGAGCGCGAAGATACCTGTGGCGACCCACATGGCCATGCCGATCAGGTTGATCGTGCCGAGCATCTTGCGCACGGTCTCGCGTGCGTACTTGACCCCGTTGTGCGTGCCCGGGTCGTTGTCCACGGCAGGGTTGTCGAAGAACTTGGACGCGACCGCGTCGACCTGGTCGGTGTTCTTGACCTGGACCTCGTAGCTGGCCGGCAGCGGGTTGATGGGCAGGTTCTGCACGATGCGCGAGCCGAACCGGTCCTCGAAGCGCTTGAGCGCCTCTTCCTTGCTGATGTACTTGTAGCTCTTGACCTGACCTTGGGACTGCAACTGCTGGATCCTCTGCTCCAGGCCGGCCTTCTGCTCCTCGGTGGCGTCGTCCTTGATGAAGACCTCGATGAGGACCCGGTTCTTGAGGCTCGTCGCGCCCTGGTTGAGGTTGTCGCGCGTGACGAGCACGGCGCCGAGGATGGCCGTGCTGATGAACACGGTGATGACGGCCGCCATGGCCATCACCCAGTTGCGGCGCATCGAACCGAGAGCCTCGCCGAGGAAGAAGCCGAGTCTCACGTGAGCACCTCCTGCCCCTCCACGTCGGTCACCTGATCGTAGCCGCCGCGACGCTCGTCGCGCACGAGCCTGCCGGCGTCGAGCTGAAGGACGCGGCGGCGCATGCGGTTCACCATGTCGCGGTCGTGTGTGGCGATCACGACGGTGGTGCCGGTGCGGTTGATGCGCACGAGCAACTGCATGATGCCGACCGCCGTCTCGGGGTCGATGTTGCCCGTGGGCTCGTCGGCCAGGAGCAGCGGCGGATGGTTGACGAACGCGCGCGCCACGCTGACGCGCTGCTGCTCGCCGCCGCTGATCTCGTGCGGGTAGCTGTTGGTCTTGTCGCTGAGACCCACAAGGCTGAGGATCTCCGGCACCTTGCGGCGGATGCTGCGCCGCGGCTCGCCCACTACCTCGAGAGCGTAGGCCACGTTGTCGTACACCGTCTTGTTGGGCAGGAGCTTGAAGTCCTGGAACACACAGCCGATGTTGCGCCGCAGCAGCGGCACCTTGCTGTGCCGCAGGGTGCCGAGGTTGCGACCGGCCACGAGGATGCGCCCCGTCTCCGGGACGAGCTCCTTGAGAACCAGCTTGATGAGCGTGGATTTACCCGAGCCGGAAGCGCCGACCAGGAACACGAACTCGCCCTTGCCTATGTGACAGGTGAAGTTCTGGAGGCCGACCACGCCCGGGTCGTAGGTCTTGGTGACGTCTTCGAAGACGATCATGGGACAGGCTCTCCCTTGTCAGCCGTCAAGGCCAAGCCACGAGTATGAGGGTTCGCTTTGGTCTGCTCAACCCGATCCCCCCTGTCGTCACCCGCGCCTTCCGCCGTGCCCGCCCAACGAACTGGGGTCGCCGTTTGAGCTGAGAAGGACCAGCGGAGCGAGCCAAGGAGCACTGGGATGGCCGGCGACCCCAGCCAAGGGTTCGCCGCGCGGCGAGGCGTTCCTGCCGGGTGTCCGGCACGCGCGAGTCCGGAGGGATCGGGGCAAAGAAAAGGGGGCCAACCGGGGGGTAAGCAAAGCCTGGCGAGTCAATGCTAAGAGGGGAGGTTGGCCCCGTGGGAGACTGTACGCCGCTCAACGCCGTCTGTCACCCGGGTTGTTCGTCCAGATGAAGGGTTGGCCCGCAGCGTACCAGGCGACCCCCCCGGGGGGGCCTTCACCCGAGTGACTCGGCGAGCTCCTTGAAGGCCAGCAGATCGTCGTGCACACGCGCCTGCAGGCAGGCCCGCAGGCCCTCCTCCTCCACGCCCCACGGGCCCGGCTCGTACTCGAGCTGGTAGTGCACCTGCGTGGAGCCGGCCTCCCACTTCTCGAACGTCACCTCGCCGGTCTCGCGCCCGTCGCGAGCCCGCCAGCGCACGCGCGTGTCTTGCACGTGTTCCACGACGTCGGCCTCCCACGCCTCGGTGCGCCCGCATACGCGCCCGGTCCAGCGGAGGCGGCAGTAGCCGGTCACGGCCACGTCGTCGATGCTCTGCATGAACCGCGGGTACCGCTCGTAGTCGAGCCAGAGCGAGTAGGTGGCCTCGATGTCGGCAGCCACCTCGATGGACTCGTCAACGAACCCCATGTCCGCCCCCCCTGTGTGCGGCCGGCCAACACCGCCGGCACTCCGTGGTGTACCCGGGGCCCCGGCGCGGCAGTCGCCGTGGAAGGCGCCGGCGGGCGGAACTCATTCGCCGACCCCCTGTTCCCTGCGCGACTCTCGCGCGCTCCCTGCTGGGAGGGTCGACAGTCAGGCCGTACGCTCGATGGAGTACGTTGCCCGGAACGTCCCGGGCAGATGCACCAACCAACCCAGGACTCAGGCTCGAAACGGGCTCGAGAGGTCGCCCGGGGCGGCTACACAAGGGGCCGCGGAGCGCTGCTCCGGGCCCCGGCGGGGCTCACCAGCGCTCGTACCTGACGAGCTCCTCGAGCGGCCGGCGCGACGTCACCGCCGAGCCCTTGTCGGGGTAGCCGAGGGGCGTCAGCGCCACGAGCTCGACGTCGCCGGGCAGGCCGAAGACCTCGCGCGCGGCGTCGGGGTCGAAGGCGGCGATCCAGCAGGTGCCGAGGCCCAGCGCCGTCGCCGCGAGGACAAGGTGGTCCATGGCGATGGTGGCGTCGACCTCGTCGTAGGGCTTGTCGTCCATGCGCCTCCAGGCCTCGCCGGGCACGGCGACGAAGGCGACCACGAGCGGGGCCTGCAAGAGCCACCGGCGGCCGTACACGCGCGCCAGCTCCTCCTCGCGCCCGGCCGTGTGCACCACCAGCATGCGGAACGCCTGGCGGTTCGCGGCTGTGGGAGCCTGCCGTGCGGCCTCGAGGACCTGCTGCAGCTTCTCGTCCTCGACGGCGTCCTGCGTGTACCCGCGCACGCTGTAGCGCTTGTCGATGGCCTCGAACACGTCCATGCCGCTCTCCTCCCGCCGTTTCCCGGCCGCAAGCCTACCACGAGGTCGAGCGGCGGTAGGATGGCACGGCAGGACCGGCGGAAGGACCCACCCCGTGTCGCGCAAAGGCCGGCTGCCGTTCATCTCGCTGTGCGTGATCTGGGGCATCCCGTACCTGTTCATCCGCGTCGCGGTGCGCGAGCTGCCCCCGCCGGCGCTGGTCTTTTTGCGCACGGCACCGGCGGCGCTCCTGCTCCTGCCCTTCGCGTCTACACGGCCGTCGAGGTGTGCATCCCCTGGCTTCTGCTGGCCCACGCGGAGCTGCGCATCTCCAGCTCGCTCGCCGGCCTGCTCATTGCGACGGTTCCGCTCATCGGCGCAGCCGCCTATCGCTTCCTGGGCGTCGCCGATCACTTCGACGCACGCCGGCTCACCGGTCTCTTCATCGGGTTCGCCGGCGTCGCCGCGCTGGGCGGGCTCGATCTCTCGCGCAGCGACGCGCTCGGCATCGTCGAGACTGTCGACGTCGCCTTCTGCTACGCGATGGGCCCCGCGGTCCATCAGCCGCCGCCTCTCACACCTGCCGGCGATCGGCGTGTTCTGGGCGTCGCTGGTGGCGACCACGGCGCTGTATGCGACGCCCGGCCTCCTGACCATGCCGGCGTCGCTTTCGGCCGAGACCATCGGGTCGGTGGCCGTGCTCTCGGTGGTCTGCAGCACCGTGGTCGCGTTTCTGCTGTCTTCGCACTGATCCGCGAGGTCGGGCCGTCGCGGACCACCGTCATCACCTACGTCAATCCGCTGGTCGCGGTGCTGCTGGGCATCGTCCTGCTGAGCAAGCCCACCCCTACGCGCCCTGAGGCACCTCAGTCGTGCGCGGCGACCCAGTCCCGCGTCTGCTCCACCTGGTTGAAGGTGAAGAGGTGGACGCCGCGGAGGCCGAGGGCCGGGTCCGCGGCGTACTCCGCCACTTCCTCGGCCAGCGGCGTCGGGTCGTAGCGGCGCGCGCGCGCCAGCGTCACGATCTGACGGCCGTGCTTGCGCAGGTAGCGGAGCGACGCACCGACGCCCGACTTGAGCGAGATCTCTGCCAGCTTGCGACGCTCGACCACGCCGGGCAGGCCGACGGAGACGGGCAGGTGCACACCGGCGGCCCGCATGCCGGCCGTCCACTCGGCCAGGGCGCGGGCGTCGAAGCAGAGCTGCGTGACCACCTGGCTGGCGAAGGGCTGCTTGCGCAGCAGCGCCTCGAGCAACTGCGCGTCGGTCGCCAGAGGGTGGCCCTCCGGGTACCCGCCGACGCCGATGCGCGCGAACGGGTGCGAGATCCCGGCCAACTCCTCCAGCAGGTCGCCGGCGTCGGCGTAGCCGCCCGCCGGGGGGTCGGCGTCGCCGCCGATCACAAAGACCTCGCGGATGCTCGTGCCCTCCACCTGCTGCACGAGCCGCTCGAGGTGCCCGCGGCTGGTGACCATGCGCGCGGCGAGATGAGGGACGACCTTGAAGCCGCGCGCTGCGAGAGCCGTGCTGACGTCGAACGTCCGGTCGATGCCCAGTTTGGGCGACGCGGTCACGGTGACCGTGGCGCCGTAGGGCAGCGCGGCCACCTTCCGCTCGATCCCCTGCACGGGGATGACTTCGTAGCGCGGGTCCTGCAGCAGCAGCGACAGGGCCGACTGGTCGGCGAAGGCGGGCGCACCACCACGGCTCATGGATCACCTCTCACGGAGAAAGTGGACGCAACCAGTCCTCTTATACCCGTGCACCCTTCCGACACACCGGCGGGAGCGGCTGAAAAGTGATCCCGCAGTGCGGCATCGCCGGCGTCACAGTGTCGCTCGAGGTCAGCGACAGATGTGGCGCCATCTTCGGTGCCATCTCTGGCGCTGACCCCCCAGAGGACATACCTCCCCGCCCTCCGGCGGAGCCGCGCGGGAAGCGGACGGCCGAGCACGGCCCCGGCGCCGCCCGGCAGCCCGGCCGCCCGCGTGGTGCTCAGGCGCTAGTGACGACAGATCACCTCATCGCAGCGGCGCGACACGAAGTCGCGGAACTTGCTCATGTCCTGATCCAGCTCGCGCTGGGCCCTGTCGATGGCGCCACGGTCGCCGGTCGTATTGAACTCCAGCTCGACGTGCACGCGGGACCGGTTGGTCCCCAGGTCCGCGAAGTAGACCTTGCCGTCGTCGGCGTCCAGGTCGGCCAGCGACGAACGCAGGTCGTCGTACCCCTCGGGAAAACGGTCGTACACGGAACGGCCGACGAACTCGCGCCACTCCTCGTCGGCGAACGAGACCGGGACGTCGGCCTCGATGGATGCGGTCAGCACTGCCATGTTCGGAATCTCTCCTCCGTCGTGTCCGGAACCTCTGCGGCGGGTCCGGCTACCGGGGGTGTTCCCACAATACCGGGGCACATCACTCCGATTTACGTCGCGGCATGACGGCGTGCGCTAGGATGGCGAGCGCCCCGGCCCCGAGAAGGACGACGCATGGACGACGAACTGCTGCAGCCGCTGCCCGGCATCACGGTGAGCATCGGACCGCGCGCGGTCCGGGTCTCGAGCCGTGAGCCGCTGGCAGTGCTCAGCTCGGCCGTCGCCGGCGGCGGCTACGGGCACGCGCGCGAGATCCTCAACGTGCACGTGGACGACAAGTACGACGGCGAGCGCCCGGAGGAGGACCTCGCCGCGGTGGCCGCGGAGCTCGGCGCGGAGGCGCCGTTCGTGGGGCTCATGACGGCGGCGTACACGCAGTTCGCACGCTGCGCCGTGGAGACGCTCGGCGACCTCAAGGTCGCGGCGGTGGTCTCCATCGGGCTCAGCAACACCACCTCGGCGGGCGTGACGCCGCCCATCGGTGCAGATGCGGCCGGCGAGGCCGGCTCGGAAGCCGGAGCCGCGGACCCCCGGCCCGTCGCGACGCCCGGACCCGGCACCATCAACGTCATCCTGCTGGTGGACGGCTCCCTGACGCCGGCGGCCATGGTGAACGCCGTGATCACGGCGACAGAGGCGAAGACGATGACGCTCGGCGCCTGGGATGTGACGACGCCGGAGGGAGACGCGGCGAGCGGCACGTCCACGGACACCGTGGTCGTGGCCTGCACCGGCCGCGGCGAGGAGCTGTGGTACGCGGGCCCGGCCACTCCGGTGGGGTGGCTGGCGGCCCGCGCCGTGCGCGCTGCGATGAGCCGTATCTGCGAGGAGAAGATCGCCCGCGACGGCGGCCGCGACGGGTGGTGAGGCCGCGGCCGCCGCGTCGGACGACGCGGCTCACGCGTTCAGGACCTCGTCGATCCAGCCCATGCCGGCGATGGCCGCCGGGAAGCCGCAGGTCGTGATGGCGAGCACTCCGACCTGCCGGACAGTCTCCGGCGTCGCCCCGGCCGCCAGCGCCTTGCGGGCGTTGGACTTGACCGAACCCTCGGCGCCGGCGCCGATGGCGAGCCCGAGCTTGACCAGCCGGGCGCACTTCTCGTCCAGCGGGCCGACACCGTCCACGGCCTCGCCGAGGCCGTCGAGCGCCGACGCCACAGCCGGGTAGTTCTCGCGAAAGCCCAGATACACGTCGGGAAGATGGTCGTCCGTCATGCGGTGTCCTCCTTGCGTAGTCGCGGCGCGGCCGAGCGCCGCTCAGGTTACCGGCCCATAGTACGGGAGTAACGGCGGCGGGACGGCGTTTCGCCGCCGTCAGCGCGGCGATTGGAGCGCCAGGTCGAGCACCGTGACGCGCGGCGTGGTGACGCCGCCGTCGGCCCAGTCCAAGGCCTCCTCGAGCTCGAGCGACCCGGCGAAGTCGCGCGCGTCCTCCACGGTGTCCCACTCGAGCACGACGATGACGTTGCCGGGGTCGTCGGCGACGCGGTACACGACCCCGCCTCTGGAGCCGAGCTCCTCGCGGCGCACGGCGTCGTCCAGGAAGACCTGCTTGAACTTCTCGAAGTCACCGACGCGGTGCTCGATGAGGACGAAGGCCATACGAGCCCCTTTCATCGTGTGCGCGAGAGTGTACGCCCGAAGCGGTGCTTTTCAAGGTGCCCATCGTGGCGCGGGCCGCGCACACCGCCGTCAGCCGAGGTCGCGCCGCCAGTCCCACTCCGGCGCGATGACGTCGGTGCCGTCCTGGTCCTCGATGCTGCGGCGCCACGCCACGCGCCTGCCCACGCGGGCGCGCAGGCGCCAGCCCACCGGCTTCTCCTCCGCCTCGATGGCCTCGCCGATCGCCCTGAGGCGGCGACGCACGCGCGCGCGCTCCTCCTCGTCCAGCTCGAAGTCGTCCAGGAGCGCGAGGACCTTGCCGATGTTGGCCAGCACGTCCTCGTGCAGCCCCCAGTCGGCGGCACAGGTGGCGGCGATGCCGCGGACGTACAGGGAGTGCTCGTCGTCCGTCTCGCGCAAAGGAACATCCTTGACCAGGGCGATCACGTCGTGGGCGTCCTTGACGTTGAGGCGGCCGATCTGCAGCTTGCCGATGAACGCGTCAGCCGGAGAGATGGCGTAGTCGTCGATGAGCAGACGCTCGCGCACATCGAGGTCGTGGTCCATGCGCATGACGTCCAGGAAGACGTCGACGTGGTCGACGAGGACGTCCGCGCCGGCGCCCTCCAGCACCTGGGTCTTGACCCACTGGAGCTGGCCGGCCCCCGTGGCCTCCGTCACCAGACGGTTCTCGGCGTAGCCCAGGCGCTGGAACACGTCGTTGAGGCCGCGGTTCTGCACGGAGAGGCCGACGAGGTCGATGTCCGAGTACTCGCGGTCCATGAAGACGAGGTCCGTGCAGTACCGGCGCACGGCCAGACCGCCCATGAGCCGCACTTGCACCCCGAAGCGGCGAGCCTCGTCGATGAGCGCCAGGGCCTCGGTCATGTGTCGTTCGGCGGGCTTCTCCGGCGGCTCCTCGACGTCGGTGGCCGACTTGAGCGGCGCTCCCATGGCCGCTGCCGCCGAGGTCACCCGCAGGTCCTCGAGAGGCGCCTGCATGGCGTCGAGGATCGGCCGCGCGATGTAGGCGCGCGGCCAGCGGCGCGCCGCCAGCTCCTCGAGCATGCCCCACTCCTGCAGCTCACGGACCGCCTTGCGCGCCGTGGCGTTGCTCACGCCGAGCGTGAGCTGCGCCTCGGGCACGGTGACGAACGGCGTGCGGAACAGGTCGTCCACCAGCTCGCGGGCGTGGCCGGAGACCTTCCACCGGTACTGCTCGCGCAGGGCCATGAGCGCGCGCGCCTGAGCCGACGCGCGCTCGGCGCTCTCACGGACCGCGTCGCAGAAGAACGCCAGCCACGGCTCCCAGGCGCCGTCGGTGCGCACCGCCTGAAGGCGCGCGTAGTACTCGTCGCGGTGCGCCTCGATGTAGGCGGACGGGTAGAGCAGCGGGTGTGACAGGCGACCGCGTTCGATGAGGAACAGCGCGATGAGCAGGCGGCCGAGGCGGCCGTTGCCCTCGAGGAACGGGTGGATGGCCTCGAAGCGCTCGTGCATCAGCGCGCACTGCACGAGCGGCGGCAGGCCGGTGCGCTCGCCGAGGAAGGCGTCCCACTCGGCGAGCGCCGCGTGCATCTCGGGCACCGGTGGGGGCACGTAGACCGCCGTCTCCAAGGTCGAGCCCGGCGGTCCCACCCAGTTCTGGCCGGTGCGCAGCTCGCCCGGGGTCCAGGCGGCGTCGCGCACGCCGCGCAGCAGCCGCTCGTGCAGTTCCAGCACGAGCTTGGTGCCCAGCGGGACCTCCGCCAGCCGCTCGACGCCGTACTGCAGCGCGGCGACGTAGTTGCGCACCTCGCGCAGGTCCTCCCGGAGCTCGAGGTCGGGCGAAGCGGCGACCTCGTCGAACAGCAGGTCCACGAGTGTGGCCGGTGTGCCCTCGATGCGCGAGCTGAGCACGGCCTCCTGGCGCAGGAAGGGCGCGACGAGGATCTGCGGGTCGCGCCGCGCCCCGGCCAGACCGCTCAGCTCGCCGAGCGCCGCGTCCGCGGCGGAGAGGCGCTCCACGAGGTCCGTCGAGAACGAGAGCTCGGGCGGCAGCGGCGCCGGCACGAACGCCAGGCCGCCCTCGGCAGGCATCAGGCGCCCGCTCGCCCGCTCGGTGAATGTGGCCGGGTCCACGTCCGGCGTGCCCTACTGCGCCGGCCGGCGCCCGCCGGCGAACTCGCTGCGGTAGGGCTCCGTGGACAGCGACACGGTGCTCACGGAGCTCCCGGTGCTGGGCGCGTGCATCATCTTGCCGGCGCCGACGGAGAGCCCGACGTGGTGGATCGCGCCGGCGGCGTTGCGGAAGAAGACGAGGTCGCCGGCGCGCAGCGCGCCGCGCGTGGCGACCCGCGTGCCCACCTTCGCCTGGTCGGACGCGTCCCGCGGGATGGTGACGCCGCAGGCCCTGTAGACGAGCTCGGTGAACCCGGAGCAATCGACGCCGAAGCCGGAGGTGCCGGCCCACAGGTACCCGAGGCCGGCGAAGGCGCGCGCCTGCTTCACGAGCTGCGCGCCGGTCGGCCGCGGCCAGGCCGTGCCGGTGTCGTGCAGGAGGACGCCGGCGCGCCGCACGTAGGCGTGCGCGCCGTCGAGCAGCAGCACCTCGACGGCCTGGTCGGAGGAGGACACCACCGGGAGGCGCGTGCCGCACGAGACCTCGAGCACGCGCCCGGTCAGCTCCTGAGTCTCGTAGAGCCACATCGTGGGCCACCTGACGAGCGCCACCGACTCTGCCGCCTGAGGCTTCACCGCGGTGAGCTGCCGCGTGGGCACCCAGCCGGGGTAGCCCCACCTGTTCCTCGGTGTGGGCTGGCCGGCCGCGGCGATGTGCGACCAGCCTCCAGACGTGCCCAGCAGGGAGACCTTGGCGCCGTACAGCGCTTGCGTCTCGAGCCTGCCGACCAGCCCGCGCTTCTGGGTGACGCTCATGCCGCGGACCCAGGCGCGCGGGTCGGCCGGATAGGCGACGGCGGGCGCGTCCACGGCGCGCGTCTCACCCGGCCGCACCCACAGGGTGGCCACCGAGACGCGCACCCAGCGCGCCGGCGGGCGGGCGGCCTCGTGGGCGGAGGTCGCGCCGGCGGCGTGCGCCTGCGGCGCCCCCGCGAGCGCGGCCACGGCGGCGAGCAGACCGAGGGCCGCCAGGGCGGCCCGCATCAGCCCTTGAGGTGCCGGTCGAACCACTCGACCACCAGCTCGAAGCGCCAGACGCGGTGCAGCGGGCTGCCGGACCGTGTCAGCTCGTGGGACTCGGCCGGGAACCGCACGATCTCCACCGGCCGCTTCAGCAGCCGCAGCGTGGTGAAGAGGTGCTCGCCCTGCTCCACGGGGCAACGCAGGTCCTCCTCGGAGTGCAGGATGAGCAGCGGCGTGTGGATGTCCTCGGCGTAGGTCACCGGCGAGACCTTGCGGTACAGGTCCACGTCCTCGAAGAGGAACTTGTCGGTGTAGCCCTTGAAGTCCCAGCCGAAGTCGCTGGAGCCCCACTGCGAGTCGAAGTTGTTGACGGCGCGCTCGGAGACGGCGGCCTTGAAACGGTCGGTGTGGCCGACGATCCAGGAGGTCATGTAGCCGCCGTAGGAGCCGCCGATGACGCCGAGGCGGTCCGCGTCGACGAAGTCGAAGCGGCGGACCGCCTCGTCCACCACGGCCATGCAGTCCTCGTAGTCGACGGAGCCCCAGCCCGGGCCGCTCTCGCCGGGGCCGCGGATGGCGCGCGCCCAGTCCTCGGTGGAGCCGGACGAGCCGCGCGGGTTGCTGAAGACGACGGCGTAGCCGGCGCCGCAGTACACCTGGAACTCGTCGAAGAACACCTCGCCGTACTGGCCGTAGGGCCCGCCGTGGATGTTGAGGAGGGTGGGGTACTTCTTGCCCTCCTCGTAGCCGGCGGGCCGCATGATCCAGGCGTCGACGCCGCTGCCGTCGGGCGAGACGGCCGTGAACATCTCGGGCCTGACGAGCTCGCGGCCGGCGCTGAAGACGTCGCCGGCGTCCGTGAGACGCACGCCCGCGGAGGCCGGGTGCTCGACGGCCGCCGCCGGCCCGGCGTCGTAGAGCTCGCTCAGGTGGGTCGGGTCGCTCGCCGTGAACACCAGACGGCCGGCGGCGAGGTCGAGACCGGTGACCTCGCGCTCGCCGCCCACCACCACGTGCGGCTCGCCGGAGCCGTCGGCCGCGACCGCGTAGATGTGCACGCGGCCGTGGTCCTCCACGACGAACAGCAACTCACCGTCGTTCCACAGCGGCTCGCGCATGCCGGGGTACGTGGTGCAGTTGCGGTCGAGCGTGGCGGTGAGCAGCGTCAACTCCCCACTCTGCGCGTCGACGAGAGCGATCTTGGTGTGCCGCGGGTCGTCCCAGACGCCGGAGACCCGCTCGACCGCCAGGCGGCCGTCCGGCAGCCAGGCGACGCCGCCCACGGCGCCGCCGCCCTGGGTGAGGCGCCGTGGCTCCGCGCCGGCGGCGTCCACCAGGTACACGTCGTTGACCAACTCGAGGTCCCAGTCGGGGTGACGGGCGGAGACGAACGCGATGGTGCGCCCGTCCGGAGACCAGCACGGCGAGTGGTCCTCGTAGTCGCCGTCGGTAAGCTGCAGGGGCTCCGCCGAGCCGTCGGCCGGCACGACGAAGACGTGCCGCGGCCTGCCGGCCGTCCAGCCCACGCTGTCGAGCTTGTACTGCAGGCGGGTCAGGCGCCGGGGACGGCGCTTCTTGTCGTCGTCTTCTTCGTAGGCCTCGTCGCGCACGCGCGCCACGAAGGCGATGCGCGTGCCGTCGGGCGACCACGCCGCCTGCGTCACGTCCTCCTTGAGCGAGGTGAGCTTGCGCGGCTCGCCACCGCCCACCGGCAGGACGTAGAGCTGCGACGCCTTATCGGCGCGGTTGGACGTGAACGCGAGCCGCGAGTCGTCCGGCGACCAGCGCGGGTCGGCGTCGGACTTCTCCCCGCTCGTGAACTGGAGCGGCGGCTCCGACCCGCCGGCCGCCGCCAGCCAGATCGCCGAGCGGTACTCGTTGGCTTCCTCATCCACGCGGCCGACCACACAGGCCACCGTCTCGCCGTCGGGAGAGAGCCGCGGATCCGCGACCCCCGCGAGCTCGAACACGTCGTGCGGGACCATGCCCGTCATGCCGCCCCCTTCCTCCCGGTCCTCTCTCAGCCCAGGTCGCGCCTGTAGTCCCACTCCGGCGCGATGATCTGCGTGCCCTCCGTATCTTCTATCTCACGCCGCCAGGCGACGCGCTCGCCCACTGTAGCGCGAAGGCGCCAGCGCAGGCTCTTGCCGGCGCTCTCCACCGACTCCTTGATGGCACCCAGACGAGCGTACACCCGGTCCTGCTGCCCTTCGGTCAGGCCGTAGTCGCCCACCATCGCGAGAGCGTTGTCGAGATTGGTCGTGATATCGCGGTACAGGCCCCAGTCGTGCGAGCAGACCTCGGCGATGTAGAGCAGGTCGATGGAGGTGTCGTCGTCGACGTCGCGCAGCGGCACGTCCTTGACCAGGGCGATGACGTCGTGGACGTCCTTCTGGTTGATCTTGCCGATCTGCATCTTGGCGATGAACGCGTCGGCCGGGGAGATCGCGTAGTCGTCGATCTCGAGCCGCCCGTGGACGTCGAGGTCGTGGTCCATACGCATGATGTCGAGGAAGATGTCGACGTGGTCGACGAGCGGCGGCTCGTAGGCGTGATGCACGCCCTGGGCCGCCGCCTCCGCCTCGGCCTTCATGCCCTCCAGCGCCTCGTTCTTGATGTACTGGAGCTGGCTGGAGCCGGTGGACTGGGTGACGTACCGGTTCTCGGTGTAGTCCAGGCTCTCGAAGACCGCGTGGATGTCCTTCTTCTGGTCGCCGAGGCCGACGTAGTCGATGTCGGAGTACTCGCGCTCCATGAAGTCCAGGTCGGTGCAGTAGCGGCGCACGGCGAGCCCGCCGGTGAGGCGCAGCTGCACGCCCATGGCGCGGGCCGCGTCGATGGTGTCCATGGCCTCCGCCATGAGGCGGTCGGCGCGGCGCGGGGCCCGCTGCACCTGCGCGGTCTCGCTCTTGACGGTGGTGTGGAGCGCGGCCGTGCCGGGGCCGCTGCGCAGGTCCTCCAGCGGGTGCAGAACGGCGTCCAGCACGTGCTTCGCGAGGTACACGCGCGGCCAGCGTTTCTCGGACCACTCCACGAGCAGGCCGCGGGCCTCGAGCTGGCGCACGGCGCTGCGCGCCGTGGGGTTGGCGACGTCGAGGATGCGCTGGGCCTCGGGCACCGTCATCGCCGGCGTGCGGAAGAGCTCGTCGGCGAGCCGCAGCGCGTGGCCCTTGACCCTCTCGCGGTCGCGCTCGTAGTGGCGGATGAGCGCGCGCGCCTGGCGGGTCGCGCGCTCGGCCGTGCCGTGCACGCCCTCACAGAAGAACGTCAGCCAGGGCGTCCACTCGTTGTGCGTGCGCACCCGCTGCAGCAGCGTGTAGTACTCGTCGCGGTGCCCCTCGAGGTAGGCCGAGATGTACAGCAGCGGCCGAGTGAGGCGCTGTCGCTCGATGAGGAACAGCGTGATGAGCAGCCGGCCCAGCCGGCCGTTGCCGCCGACGAACGGGTGGATGCTCTCGAACTGCGCGTGCAGCATCGCGCACTGGATGAGGTCGGGCAGCTTGTCGCGCTCCTGCAGGAACTGCTCGAACGCAGCCAGCAGCTCCGGCAGCTGCTCCACCGGCGGCGGCACGTAGGTCGCCGTCGCCTGGGTGGCGCCGGGCGGGCCCAGCCAGTTCTGCGAGGCGCGGAACTCGCCCGGGGTGCGCGCGCCGCTGACGTCGTCGCGCAGCAGCTGCTCGTGCAGCTCCCTGATGAACTCCAGCGACAGCGGCTCCTGGCGCAGCTGCTCGACGCCGAAGCGAAGCGTCTGGATGCAGGAGCGCACCTCGCGCAGGTGGTCGCGCGGCACGCTGGGGCGCGCGGCGCCGACCTGGTCGAGGTACAGGTCGGAGAGGCTCACCTGGGCGCCCTCGATGCGCGACGAGCAGAGCGCCTCCTGGCGCTTGAACGACGCGTCGAGGATGGCCGGGTCCGGGAGCTCGCCACCGACGCCGGAGAGCTCTCCGAGCGCGGCGTCGGCCCGCGACAGCGCGAGCACCAGGTCCTTGGTGTACGAGATCTTCGGGGGGAGCGGCGCCGGCACGAACGCGGCGTAGCCCTCCGGGGAGCTCACGACCTTGCCGGCTCCGGGGGCGTGGAACTCGCTTGGGTCCATTCCGCCTGCCTCGTTTCGACGGGTGCTTGATCAGCGCTGTTGCGTTTTGAAAGCATACCCCATAAATGTTAGGAAATGGCGTAACTCGTGCAAGGTTCAGGCGTCGTCGTCGTCCACCTCGTGCCGGTCGACGCTGCCCCCGCGCAACTCCACGATCTGCCGCCGCAGAGCCTGCTCGTCCGGGAACTCGTCGTCCGCCGCCCGGTCTCGGTGCACCGGTTCGTCGAAGCCGCGCATGAGCTTGGGCGCGGCCGACCCTCAGTCGTGCTCGGCGGCGAGGATCTCGTCGAGGCGCGAGCCGAAGCTCGCCATGGACTCGCCGCCGTAGGCGTAGATACGCCCTAGGGAGAAGAGGTCGCGCGGTATGGCCGCCCCATAGCGGGTGCCCGTCGCCGCGAGGTAACCGGCGCGGCGCACCGCGAGCTTGACCCGCTTGTCGTAGATGCCGCCGCGGATGCAAAAGAAGTCGATCTTGACGTCGAACAGCTCCTCGAGGCTGGTGCGTGAGTCGACCAGCTCGTGGTGCAGCTTCTTGCCCCACAGCCTGGTCAGGTCGAGGTGCGACACCGAGCGGGACTCCAGGCCCCAGCCGTCGTCGATCAGGCCCTGGACCACCTCCGGCGTGAGCCTGGTGGCCGGCGGGCTGTCGCCCGTGTACAGGGCGCTCGAGACCAGGTCGAGCTCGGCCGGCCACTGGTACTGCCCCAGAGGACGGGCACCGCGTTGCGCACCAGGTCGGCGTACCCGTCGTCGAACGTCAGGACGATCGGCTGGCGGGCTCCCGCCCGCGGACATGCCACACGGCCACCAGCGCGAGCACGGCGGCGGCAAGAACGACGACCGCGACGGGTAGAGCCGCCCGCCCCGGCGGCGACGTGTCGCGTGCTGGCGCACCACGCGCGGACGCCGCGCAAAGCTGCCGCCGGGCGGAGGGATGCCGCCTGGACGCTGCGCGAGGCTGCGGCCGGGCGGAGGTATGTCGTTTGGGGGTCGGAGCCTTGGATGGTGCCCTGGATGGCGTCATCGAAGGTGCCGTCCAAGGCGCCATCGAAGGCGCTATCGAAGGCGCCTTGCAAGGGGCCATCGAAAGTGCCATTCAAGGCGCCATCGAAGGCGCTATCGAAGGTGCCTTGCAAGGGGCCATCGAAAGTGCCATTCAAGGCGCCATCGAAGGCACCGGGCTCCAGACGACATATGCGCTGGCCCGCGCCCGGCACGTGCGGGCGGGTGCGGCGGCGGCACGCGCGCCGATCGGGCCGCTGGAGGCGACCGGCCGACCGCTTTCAGCCGCCGTCAGGATGCGAGCATGCGCTCCGCGTCGAGCGCGCCGCCGCCGGTCGGCCGGATAGAACACCGGCTTCCAGGCCGGGTAGGCGTACCCCGACGTGCCTGCGTACAGCCTCGCCATCTCGTCCATCCCTTCCGCGTCGTTCAAGACGGGCGGCGTGCAGTGGAGGGCCCCGCGCCGCCGCCCGTCTGCTTGTGACCTGCCCGGACGGCGGCGCGGCTAACGCGGGGCCGTCACTGCCGGCGCCGTCGGCGACCGCCCGCCAACGCAGCAGGGTCGCCGGCGTCCGGCCCACAGGGAAAGCAAAGAGCAGCAAGCATGCGCGGCGCACGCGCCTGCGCGTGACGCGAACGGAACGAGGAGACCGATCATGAGCACGCTACCCGAAAGAGCCTCGCGGCCCGCCCTCGAGGGCGCCGCCGCCCTGGCCCGGCAGCTGCGCGTGGACAGCATCCGCTGCACCGCGCGGGCCGGCTCCGGCCACCCCACCTCCAGCCTCTCCGCGGCCGACCTGATGGCCGTGCTGTTCTCCCGCCACCTCCACTACGACTGGAGCCGGCCGGGCCGCCCCGACAACGACCACCTCATCTTCTCCAAGGGGCACGCCTCCCCGCTGCTCTACTCCCTGTTCAAGGCGGCGGGGGTCATCGACGACCGAGAGCTCGTGGAGACGTACCGCACCATCGGCTCCCCGCTCCAGGGCCACCCGACGCCGAAGCTGCCCTGGGTGGACGTCGCCACCGGCTCGCTGGGCCAGGGCCTGCCCGACGGCGTAGGCGTCGCCTTGGCCGGGAAGCGGCTCGACCGTCTGGACTACCGCGTCTGGGTGCTCTGCGGCGACAGCGAGCTCGCCGAGGGATCGATGTGGGAGGCGCTGGACAAGGCCGCCCTGTACGGGCTGGACAACCTGACGGCCATCGTCGACGTGAACCGGCTCGGGCAGTCGGGACCGACCGAGCTCGGCTGGGACGTGGAGGCGTACCGGCGCCGCGTGGAGGCGTTCGGCTGGCGCGCCGTCGTCATCGACGGCCACGACCTGCGGCGGATCGACGACGCTCTGTCCGTCGCCGAGCGGTCAGACCGTCCCACGGCGATCCTCGCCAAGACGGTCAAGGGTAAGGGTGTGCCCGAAGTCGAGGACCAGGAGGGCTGGCACGGAAAGCCCATCCCGCGTGAGGCCGGCGACGCCGCGATCGAGGCGCTCGGCGGCGTGACGGACCTTCACGTGGCGACGCCGCCGCGCCCGTCGCGGCCGGCGGCGGCGCCGGAGTCGCGACCCTCGACCGTCACCTTGCTCAAGTACGAGATGGGCATGAAGGTGGCGACGAGGACCGCCTTCGGCGACGCGCTCGCCGCCCTCGGCGCCCGTCCCGAGGTGGTGGTCGTCGACGGCGAGGTCGGCAACTCCACCTTCACCGACAGCTTCAAGAAGGCCTGGCCCGACCGCTTCTTCCAGATGTACATCGCCGAGCAGCAGATGGTCGGCGCGGCGGTCGGCCTGAGCGTGCGCGGCTACGTCCCCTTCGCCGCCACCTTCGCCGCGTTCTGGACACGGGCCTACGACTTCATCCGCATGGCCGCCGTCTCCCAGGCGGACATCCGCCTCTGCGGGTCGCACGCGGGCGTCGAGATCGGGCAGGACGGTCCATCCCAGATGGGCCTGGAAGACCTCGCCGCCCTGCGCGCCGTGCACGGGTCGACGGTGCTCTACCCCAGCGACGCGACCTCGGCGGCGGCGCTCACCGCGGCCATGGCCGACCTCCCCGGGGTGAGCTACCTGCGCACCACCCGCGGCGCTTACCCGGTGCTCTACGGCCCCGACGAGGAGTTCCCCGTCGGAGGGTCCAAGATCCTGCGCGAGTCGTCGCAGGACCAGGTCCTGCTGGCCGGCGCGGGAGTCACCTTGCACGCCTGCCTGGAGGCCGCGCAGCGGCTCGGCGACCGCGGCCTGCCGGCGCGCGTCATCGACCTGTACTCGGTCAAGCCGATCGACGCAGCGGGCCTCGCGAGCGCGGTGCACGCGTCCGGCAGGCGGCTGGTCGTGGCGGAGGACCACTATCCGGAGGGCGGCCTGGGCGAAGCCGTTCTGGCCGCCCTCGCCTCCCTCTACGAGCCGCTGCGCTTCGAGCACCTCGCCGTGCGCGACCTCCCCGGCTCGGGGACGCCCAAAGAGCTGATGGAGGCCGCCGGCATCGCCGCCGGCGACATCGAGGCGGCCGCCCTGCGGCTGCTGGGCGACCACGGCGAGCCGCGGCTGCAGCAGCCGTGAGCGCCGTGCGCAGCGGGAGGCGCCGGCCCCACCAGAGGGCGAGGGCGCCGGCATGATCGGCCCGGCGCTCCGGCGCTGACGAGGGAGGTGGCACGGACGAGACGGGGATCGGGGCGCCCGCGCAGCCGCCCCGCCTCGGTCACCCTCAGACTCTCGCCCGCCCCAGTCTGCAGGCGGCCACGTCGCCCAGCCGGCACAGCAGCTCGTCCCGGCTACCGAAGGTGCGGCTGGGCGACGACTGCAGCTGCGAGACCACGCTCCGCGGGCAGCCGTTCCGCTCCGCCTGTTCGGTGACGCTGGTGATGTCCGCCGGGAAACCGACCCCGCTCAGGCAGTCGTCCATGAGTTCCATATCGATCATCGTGAAGCCCCTTCTCGGATCGGGGGTGATTGCGTACACCTGCGTTGTTCCCCCAAGCGGCCGAAGGGCGGCTCCATCGCGGTGGGCCGCCCTCCGGCACCGTTCCTCTCTCGAGCCCTTGCAGGGCCCCCGGAACGTCTTACTTCACGGTCAGGACGGCCGTCCTGGCCCTCGCCTGCCGGTTGCCGGCCCAGTCCCTGGAGGTCGCGACCACGCGGTAGCTCCCGCGGTGGAGCGCGGCTCCCAGCTTCACGGCGACCGTCACGGTGGTGTTGACCTCGACGCCGGCCACCGTGCGGTTGGCGACGGTGCTGCCGGCTGAGTTCTTGATCTTGAGCGTCACGCCGGCGGTGAGGGAGCCGGGCATGGCGTCGCCGACCTTGAGGCGCAGCTTGAGCCGGTCGCCCTTCTGCGCGTCGCGGGCGGAGACGACCGCGGCGCCGGTCTTGCACGACGGCTTCGGCAGGAGGTCGGCGCAGACGCCGTCGAGCACCACGCGCGCCAGGTAGACGGCCTCGCCCGTGCTGAGGTCCAACGTACCGAACAAGGCGACCTCGTCGCCCTCGGCGATGTCGGCGAGGGTGATCGCCGTCCTCCCGTGGTCGGCGACCTTGAAGACGCCTTGGAGCGGCCTGAGCCGGGCCTGTGTAGATGGCCTGAGAACGCCTCATGCGGGAAAAGAGACGGCACCCGGGGAGACGCGAGGCAGGCGGACGCGGTACCCTGACGAACTCAAGGGAGAGGGATGAGGACCAGACGACGCAGCGACCTGACGAGCGGCCCGCGGCCATACTGGATGGCCGTCGTTTCCAGCTGGCGCTGCGTGACCGTCACGCTGGCCGCCCTCGTCGTCCTCGCGCTCGTCGCCAACGGCTGCTCCACCTCGTCCATCTCGGGTACGGACGGCCCGGCCGCCAGCCCGAGCCCCACGCTCTCGGCGGCCAAGGTCAAGATCACGCCGAACAACGGCTCGCACGCGGCCAAGCCGTCCAAGGGCATCATCGTGACCGTCAAGGACGGTACCATCGTCAAGGTGACCGCGCGCGGCAACGGCGGCGCGGTCGGCGGCACGATGGACGACACGTCCACCGGGTGGCAGAGCAAGTGGACGCTCGCGACCGGTAAGCAGTACGTGGTCCGGGTCACCGCGGTCGACGCCGAGGGGCGCGAGATCACCAAGATGAGCCGCTTCCGCACGCTCGTGCCGAACACGACCGCCGACTGCCAGATCTACGAGGGGAAGGGCCAGACCTACGGCGTCGGCATGCCGGTCATGCTCTCCTTCAGCAAGCCCGTCGAGAACAAGAAGGCCGTGGAGGAGGCGCTGGTGCTGACGAGCTCCAGGCCGGTCGTCGGCGCCTGGTACTGGAACGGCGACCAGGCGCTCCTCTTCCGCCCCCGCAACTACTGGCCGCAGAACATCAAGCTGAGCTTCACCGGTCACCTCGACGGCGTGCAGATCTCGTCCGGCGTGTACACCACGCACACGCTCCGCCAGAGCTGGAGGATCGGCCGCTCGCTCATCCTTGTCGCAAGCGCCAGCGACCACCACATGGACGTCTACAAGGACGGCAAGCACTACGCCACGTGGCCCATCAGCACCGGCAGGCCGGGCCACGACACGCCCAACGGCACCTACCTCTCCATCGAGAAAGCCAACCCGCAGCACATGGTCGGCCCGGACTACGACCTCATGGTGCCGTACTCGGTGCGGTTCACCTGGAGCGGCGACTTCGTCCACGCAGCTTCCTGGTCGGTCGGGTCGCAGGGATACACCAATGTCAGCCACGGCTGCGTCAACGTCAGCCCCAGCAACGCGGCCCTGTACTACTCCTGGTCCATCCCCGGCGACCCGGTCACGGTCACCGGCAGCCCCAAGCCCGGCTCCTGGGACGACGGCTACACGGTCTGGTTCCTCAGCTGGAAGCAACTCTGGAAGGGCAGCGCGCTGAACATGGCGGTGCGCGTGAACCAGGACGGCAGCACCTACGTCAAGGCGTCCGAGATCAAGACGTCACACGCCAAGGCGCCGGTCGCCAAGCCCAAGCCGGACAACTCCGCGGCGTCCTGACCTCGGCCGCGGCTTCCTGACGCTCAGACCAGCCGGTTCGCCACCGCGATCACGGCCGCCGTGGTGCTATTGGGCGCGTGCAGCTTCATCAGCACGTTGCTCACGTGCAGGCGCACGATCGCGGTGCTCAGGATGAGCTTCTCGGCGATCTCGTCGTTGGTCAGGCCCTTGACCAGCAGCGGGATCGCCTCCGGGCGCGTGTCCTTGAGCAGGTAGCTGATGGCCCCCGCGTCGAGCGCCCGTTACACCAGGTCGTCGGCGGCGAAGCTGGTCAGCGCGATCACCTTCACATTGGGGTTGGCAGCCTTGATCTTCGCCGTGGCCGCGGCGACGGTCCTCGGCCAGGGGAGCCTGCGGCGGAGCGGCTACTCATTCCGGGGCTGGAACACCGCCGCCGACGGCACCTCGAGGTGTACGACGAGCGCCCCGAGTGTGTCCAGGCCGCGAAAGCAGCGCCGGCGGGCGACCGTCGGCCAGAAGAGGGGATCCTCGGCCAGCCGCGAGAGCTGCTCGTCGAGGGCCGCCTCGCGGGCGCGCGAGAGGTCGCGCGCCGCCGCGAAGGCCGGCAAGGGCACACTGATCGGCGTGAGCGCGCCCGCGGCCAGCAGGCGCACGAGCAGCTCGGCGTCCTTGCGGTCGGTCTTGACGCGGTCGCCGGGGCCGCGCGGCGTCTTGCTGGGGGCCACCACCTGCATGCCGACGCCGGCCGCGGTAGCGGCCCGGTAGAGTCCGTAGTCGGTGGGACCCGCCTCGTAGCAGGCGCTGACCGGAGCCGCGAGGCCGGTCAGCCAAGCGACCACCGGCTCACTCTCGCCGCCGAAGCGCCGGTGCAGGAGCTCGCCGCTCCTCACATCGACGGCCGCCGCCTCGATCGAGCGGGCATGGACGTCCAGGCCGACCCATGTCATGGTAGCCATTGCCGGACCCTCCCTTCGTCTGGGGCCAGCCGGAGCCTCGTCTCCGGCCAGGTAAACCCCCGTACATACGAACAGGGTCCGGCGCTGGGATGCCAAGGTCCGGCGGTTAGGGACCGCCATAGGGTCTATGCGCGACGGCGCCTGGTTTGCGCCGCGCCTCTGGCGCGCACGTAACCAGTAGGAGAGTGCGCGATGGCGACGACGCGGCGACGGGCAGAACACGGGTCGGGGCGGCCGGGAGAGGCCGCCTATGCCGCCGTGCTGGGGCCGGCCGACGTCCTGCCGGGCCGGCCCTTCACCGATCCCGTAGAGACGGAAGCGGACGTGCTCGTCATGACCCGCATGCTCGCCCTCGAGCGCGAGATCGCGCTCACCTGGGGACCCGACATCGTCGGGCCGGACATCAGCGAGCAGGTGCGCGGCGAGACCCGGCAGCTGCTCGCCGTCCCCGACGGCCGCGCCCTGCTGGGCTCGCGCGACGTCACCGTCGTCGGGTTCTTCGGGCTGCTGCGCCGGGGCGTCGACCACGCGGTCCTGTTCGAGCACGAGCGCGCCATCACGCAGACGTTCCCGGAGTTCGCCCCGCTCGGCTTTCTCAGCTACCTCGACTTCGGACCGGAGCACGGCCGGTACGGCAACCTGATCCTGTTCTGGACCCCGGATGTACCGGACGAGTGGCACCGCGGCGAGACGCACCGGGCGGCGGTGGCCGTCGCCCCGGAGCACTACGAGTTCATCCGCCTGCACCGGGGGAGGATCCCGGGACCGTTCATGGGCGCCAGTCAGGTCGAGGTGATGCGGACGCAGTACCTGGACTTCGCCGGCCCACGGGTGTGGCGGGCAGTCCGGTCGTACGGCTGACGAGCGCCGTGTGCAAGACCCCGAGTGCGAGCGGCCTGAGTCCGGCACGCCGCGCTCGAGAGGGCGTGTGGAGCGGCCGATGCCGCTGAGGGCCATCGTGATGCAGAACAGCGACACGGCGGAGAGCCGTCGCGCCCTGGATGCGCGACGGACCGGTGGTGGCGACCGCTCCGGACGGCCCCCCGGCCTTGCGGCGCGACGTCGCAGCCGGCGAACTCGCGGCCCAGCCTTGGGTGGCGCGCGAGCTCGGGCCCACGACCGCCGTCAAGGGCGCCGTGGCCTCCGGGATGGGCGTGAGCCGCCTGTCGCGGGCGGCCGTCGTCCGGGAGCTCCGCGCGGGCACACTGGTCGAGGTACGCACGCCGCTCCGCACCCAGCGCTGGTTCCGCACAATCACACGAAGAGACGAGCGGGCCGGCGGCCTCCTGGACACACTGTTCGACTGGCTGCGCGAGCACGCGGCGCAGGACCCGCTGCCCGACCCCGCGAACGCGGCCGCGGCATCCCCCCATCTCTCCGCGAGACCCGGGCAAGGGCGAGTAGCGCGCGGGCCCCGGACGACCTTCGGGCGCGCGAGCGGTATCATGCGTGGAGACAATCCCGGCGGCGTGCGGCACCATGACCGCTTGGACCACCTGCGGGTCCTCCGCCAGACCACACAAGACCGAGAGGGGCGACGTGCATCCCACACCCATCACCCGAGGAGTCCTCCGGACGGCCATCGTCGGCGCCACGGTCGCCGTCGTCCTGATGCTGGCGGTGCCGGCGTTCGCCGCGAGCGGCTGGAAGCCCGCGGCGAGCGGCGCCACCACGAACCTGAAGGGAGTGGCGGCCCCGACCGCCGGCCTGCGCTGGGCGGTCGGCGGCGGCGGCGTGATCCTCGCCTCGGCCGACGGCGGCACCACGTGGACGGCGCAGGACTCGCACACCACCGCCGACCTCAACGGCGTCGCCTTCGTCGACGCGCACAACGGCTGGGCGGTCGGCGGCGAAGGCGTCATCGTGGCGACCACCGACGGCGGCGCCACGTGGACGCCGCAGGCCTCGCACACCGCCGCCGACCTCAAGGCCGTCGCATTCGCGGACGCGAACACCGGCTGGGCGGTCGGCGGCGGCGGCGTGATCGTCGCCACGACCGACGGCGGAAGCACGTGGAGCGCGCAGACGTCGGGTGTGGGCGACTACCTCCTCGGGGTGGCGTTCGCGGACGCTACTCACGGCTGGGCCGTCGGCCTCGGCGGAGTGATCGTCGCGACCATCGACGGTTCCACCTGGACGGGGCAGACGTCGGGCACCACCCAGGATCTCCGCGCGGTCGCCGCCGCCGACGCCACGCATGCGGTCGCCGTCGGCGCCCGCGGTACGATCGTGACCACTACCGACGGCCCCGGCTGGGCGGCGCGTGCCTCAGGCACGACGAGCGACCTGATCGGCGCCGCCTACGGCGACGCCGCCCACGTCTGGGCGTCCGGCTCCGGCGGCATCGTCCTCCGCTCGGTGGACCGCGGCGTCACGTGGGCGACCCAGAGGACGGGCTCGATGGTGCTCACTTGCGTGGCCTTCGCCGACCCGGGCCGCGGCATCGTGGCCGGCGACGCCGGCACGATCAGCACCACCACCAGCGGCGGCGTCGTCGACACCACCGCGCCCAAGACGAAGGCCACAGGCCTGCAGGTCACCGCCGCCAAGGGCTGGCGGAACTCGAAGCAGCCCGTCACGCTCAAGGCCACCGACGCCGGCTCGGGCGTGGCCGCCACCTACTACACGCTCGACGGCGGCGCCAGGCAGACGTACGCCGGGCCGTTCGACATCACCACCGCCGGGTCGCACCGCGTCCAGTACTGGTCCATGGACTGGGCCCGCAAGGTGGAGACCAAGCACACGGGCTACGTCAACATCGACCTCAGCAAGCCCGTCTGCAAGGCGATCGGCAACCCCACCGCCTACACCGGGACCGCCGTCAAGTTCACCTTCAAGGTCACCGACGCCAAGCCCACGTGCGGCGCCGGCTCGGTGAGCATCGCGGTCCAGAAGGGCGATCAGACCAAGCGACGCATCACCATCGCCCGGACCACGTTCAACGTCGCGCACTCGACATCGCCGGTCATCTCACTCCCCGCCGGCAAGTACACGTGGGTGGTCACCGCCAAGGACCTCGCCGGCAACGTCCAGTCGGTCAAGGGCCACGCGCGGCTGACGCTCAAGAAGATGCCGCTGCCGACCATCGCCGACGTCCAGCGACGCCTGATCCAGCTCAAGTACCTGCCCTCCGGCGCGGTCACCGGCAAGGCGGACTACCGCACCTCGCAGGCGCTGATGGCCTTCCAGGCGTGGAACGGCCTCTCGCGCGACGGCGTCGCCGGCGTGGCGACGCGCAAGAAGTTGGTGACGGCCTCGGTGCCCACACCGCGTCCCGCAAGCGCCAGCGGCCACTACGTCGAGGTGTTCCGCAGCTTGGGCGTGTGCCTCTGCATCGACAACGGCGCGGTCGTGCGCGCCGTCCACTGCTCCACGGGCCGTCCCGGCCTGGCTACCACGCCGGGCACCTGGAGCGTGTACCTCAAGTCGGTCCGCTTCTGGTCCAAGGACTACCAGTCGTGGATGCCGTACGCGAGCTTCTTCCACAACGGCGAGGGCCTGCACGGCTATGAGGATGTGCCCGCGTATCCGGCGTCGCACGGATGCGTGCGCCTGCCGATGCCCGAGGCGCCCTGGGTGTACCAGTTCGCCTACATGGGCGCCACGGTCTACGTCTACTGACAGTGACGAAGAGGGGGCGCGGCGCGCCCCCTCTCGAGTCTCTGGACCCGAGCCGCGGCAGCCGTAGGGCTTCAGCCGCGCCAGTCGCCGCGAAAGCCCGCGACGCAGGCGCGGAACACGTCGCGGTGCCGGCCGCGCAGCAGCTCACGTTCGGGTTCCTCGTACAGAGCGTCGTACTCGGCCATGCCGTGCGCGAGCGCCCAGAGGGCGTGCAGGATCACGAAGATGTCGCCCTCGTCGCGGATGTCCAAGGCGCCGCTCTGGCGCGCCGTCTCGCCGAGCCGGAACATGCGGCGCACGAACTCGTCCGGCAGGGCGGCCGCGCGGAAGTCCGGCGCTTTGCTCCCGGCCGCGGTGAGCAGCAGCCGCCGCTCCCCGGGGTTCTCCCGCGCGTACTCGAGGTACGTCATGCAGATCTCGATGATCTGCTCCTCGGGCGGCAGATCCTCGGACACGCGGCGCATGTAGTCACCGAGGCGCTCGAGCCCGCGGGAGGCGAGCGCCCCCACGATCTCCTGCTTGCTCTCGAAGTACCGGTAGAGCGACGCAGCGTTGCCGAACCCGGCCCGCGTCGCCACCTCCTGCAGGTTCAGGGCGTCGACGCCGCGTTCGTCGACGAGCTCGGATGCGGCGTCGAGGATCTCGTCCCGGGTGCGCGCGTGGCGGACGGCGCGCCGTCCGGACGGCGCCTCCCGGCCCGCGCCGGTGGACTGCGGGCCGCTCATATGCCGCCGCCCAGCTCGTACCCGGGGATCCGGCCGTGCGCGGCCGCCGCGCCTCCATCCGCGGCCGCTTCAGCTGCTGCGCCCGCGGTGCCCTCATCCGCGGCGCCGGCGTCCTGCGTCTTCCCCTCGATGTCTATGCGCGGCAGCCACCCCAGCCAGTGCGGCATCCACCAGTAGCGGTCGCCGATCAGCGAGATCATCGCCGGCGCCACGATCACCCGCACCACGAACGCGTCCAGCAGCACGGCGATCGCCAGGCCGAACCCGAGCTCCTGCAGCACCACCATCTGCCCGCTCCCCATGCCCATGAACACGGCCACCATGATCAGCGCGGCGCCGGTGATGATGCCGGCCGTGGACTGTACCCCGAACACCACCGACTCGCGGCTCTCGCGCGTCTCGTACCAGCGCTCGCGGATGCGGCTGAGCAGGAACACCTGGTAGTCCATGCTCAGCCCGAACAGCACGCAGAACATCAGCAGCGGCACCCACGACTCGATCGACTCGACCTTGGTCAGCCCCACCACGTCGGCGCCCCAGCCGTGCTGGAACACCAGAGTCAGGGCGCCGTAGGCCGCGCCGACGGAGAGCAGGTTCATCACGATCGCCGTGGCCGAGACGATCACCGAGCGGAAGGCGAGCAGCAACAGGAGGAAGCTGAGCGCGAGGACGACGCCGATGACGATGGGCATGTAGTGGTCGGTCAGGTCGGTGGAGTCGATCTGCGCGGCCGTGTTGCCGCCCACGTACACCTGGGCGCCTGTGCCGGCGAACGCCTCGGGCACGAGCGTCGAGCGCAGGTCACGCACGGCGGTCTTGGCCTTCTCGGACATCGCGTCCGAGTCCTGCACCATCTGGAGCATGGCCAGGGAGCCGTCGGCGCTGGTGGAGAGGCCGGTGACGGTAAACCGCCCGTCCTCCTTGACCTTGGCGACAAAGTCCTTGAGCCCCTCCTGGACCCTGGCGTCGCCGATGTCGCCGTCGATCACCACGCTGGTCGGCTCGCTCATGCCGGCGGCGAAGTCGCGCTGCAGCATGTCGAGCCCCTGCTTGGAGGTGTAGGAGTCGGGGAAGGTGGCGGCGCTCAGCCCGCCGCTGCGCATGGTGAGCGCCGGGGCCGCGATGGCGAGCAGCAGGATGATGCCGAGGGTGAGGCTCACGGCGGGCCGCCGCATGACGCGCCGCGCCATCCTGCCCCACCAGCCGTGCTCGCCGTGGCTGCGCCCGTAGCGGTCCAGCCACGGCACCTTGAGCGCGTCGACCTTGTCGCCGAGCAGCGAGAGCATGGCCGGCAGCAGCGTCAGCGCGGCGGCCACGGCGGCGAAGACCGCGCTCATCGCCCCGACGCCGAGACTGACGAAGATCGAGAGCGGGACGATCAGCATGCCGACCAGCGCCAGCACCACGGTCATGCCGCTGAAGAACACGGCGTTGGACGCTGTCGCCGACGCCGCCGCGATGGCCGCCATCTTGTCGAGGCCCCCGCGGCGCTCCTCGCGGTACCGCGAGACGATGAACAGGGAGTAGTCGATGCCGACGGCGAGCCCGGTCGCGGTCAGGATGTTCAGCGCGAACACCGAGAAGCTCGAAAACCTGTCCGATGAGAATGGTGATGGCCAAGCCGGTGACGATGGAGACGAGGCTGAGTACCAGCGGCAGGCCGGCGGCAACGAGCGCGCCGAACACCAGCACCAGGATGACGAGCGCCGCGGGGATGCCGATGGCCTCGCCGCGGCGCAGGTCCTTGCCGCTCAAGTCCTGCGCGTCCTTGTAGAGCGCCGCCGCGCCGGTCACGGCCACCTGGAACTGCGGCTGCGCATTCGCCTGCTCCACAATCGCGTAGACTCCGTCTATATGGTCCATGGCCTGGTCGGTCGGGGTGGAGAGCTCCAGCTTGAGCAGCGTGGTGTGCAGGTCCTTCGCGGTCAGGCCGTCGCGCACCGCGGGGTCGACGCCGCTGTCGTAGCGGCTGAGCACGCTGACCACGTCGGTCTCGGGCAGCGCGTCGAGCTGGTCGCGGATGTGCAGCACCTCGGCCTTGAAGGCCGGCTCGCTCACGGTGAGCGTGGGGCTGTGGACGATGACGACCTCGCTGTCGTGGCTGCTGAGGGTGCCGACCGACTGGAGCGCACTGTCGAGCTTGCCGGCGCCACTCGAGGCCGAGGCGAGACTCTGGGTCAGCTTGGCGGCCCCCGAGGTGACGGTGCCGCTGCTCTTCGCGAGCTTGCCGGAGCCGGCGGCCGCGCCGCTGACGCCGGAGGCGAGCTTGCCGGTCCCGGAGGCGAGCTGCTGCTGGCCGGCGGCGATCTGCTGCGAGCCGGCGGCGGCGGAGCCGACCCCGCCGGCGAGGGCCGCGCCGCCCGAGGCCAGCTTGCCCATGCTCTGGCCCAGGGTGCGCGCGCCGGAGGCGCTCCGGCTGATGCCGGAGCTGAGCCGGCGCGCGGCCGACGCCACGCCTGCGGCGCCGGAGGCCACCTGATCGGCGCCGGAGGCCACCGACGAGGCTCCGGCGCTCGCCTGCTGCAGACCTGAGGCCAGCCCCGACGTGCCGCTCTTGAGCTGTCCGGCCAGGCCCATGATCTGCTGGTACGCGGAGTCGGAGGCCCAGTCGGGGTGCGCCTGCGCGTAGGCGTTGACGAGCTGGTCGAGCGTCGACGCCCCGCCGGCGAGCTGGTCCGCCGTCGAGGCGGCCGTCTTCACCCCCTGCGCGGTGGAGCCGGCGCCGGAGGCGAGGCTCTTGGCCCCGCTCGCAACCTCGCCGGCGGCGGAGGAGAGCTGGGAGCCGCCGCTCGAGAGCTGCGAGAGCCCGCCGCTGAACGTGCCCGTCGCGCCGCTCACCTTCTGCAGCCCGGAGCTGAGGCTGCTCGCGCCCTGCGATGCGGTGACGAGGCCGCTGCTCAACTGACTGGCGCCGGCGCTGGCCGACTTCGAGCCGTTGCTCACCTTGCCCGCGCCTTTGGCTAGCTTGTTCAGGCCGCGGTGTAACTGCTTCGCTCCCGAGGTCACGGACTTCGACCCCTTCGCGAGCTTGCGCGCGCCGGTGTGCGCGCTGTCCAGGCCGTCGGCGAGGCCCTGCACGGCCGCGCCGGCCTGCGCCAGCGAGCTGCCGGCGTTGCCGCCGTGCTGCTGGATCAGGTCGGAGGCCTTCTTCGAGGCCGGCTCGTTGAGGAACCGGGACGAGGAGGTGAACACCCCGCCCAGGGTCAGGTACACGGTGCCGGCGGCTACCAGGGCGACCAGCCAGACGCCGATCGTCCACCACGGGTGCCGCGCGCAGGCCAGGGATACGCGCTGTGTGAACCCGCCCCTGCGGCCATTGGCGCCCCTACCGTTGCTCACAGCAGCGCCGGCCCAGCCGCGTCGCGCAAAGCGCAAATCACCATAGTGAACGCAAACATGATTCGCAGTATGCCCGCTACCCCCAGTCGGTGGCAACCTGCCGTCCCGAGCCGTGCCGGGGGGGCGACCACCACGGAGGGGAACATGTGCTCGGGGGGTCAACGCCACAAATGGCGCCACATCTGACGTCACAGGTGGCGCTTACCCCGAGGAGGCACTACCCGGACGGCGGAGGTGAGCCGACGGCCATGGAGCCGGAGCAAGGCACCGGCGGCGGGCGCCCTCGCCGGCCGCGCGGCTAGGCCAGGGCGGTGACGAAACGCGAGAGCTCGTCGTCCTCGCCACGCAGCACGGCCAGGTACCGCTCGCGCAGCCGCTCCGTCAGCGGTCCGACGGCGGCGTCGTTGACGACCCGGGCGTCCACCTCGATCACCGGAGCGATGTAGGTGGACGTACCGCAGGCGAACACCTCGTCGGCGATGTACAGCTCGGTGAGATCCACCTCGCGTTCGTGCGCGGGCACGCCCATGCTCTCCGCGAGCGAGAGCACCGTGCTGCGGTTGATGCCCTCGAGCAGGTCCTGTGCCGTGCTCGGTGTGATGAGCGCGCCGCCGCGGACGATGAAGATGTTGGCGGCGCTCAGCTCGCAGACGTGGCCGGCGGCGTCGAGGAAGATGCAGTCGTCGTAGCCGCTGTCGATGGCGTCTTGCTTGGCCAGCACCGAGTTGACGTAGGCGCCGTTGACCTTGGCCCGCGACGGGATCGAGTAGTCGGGGATGCGGCGCCAGACGCTCGTCTTGAGTCTGGCGCCGTCCAGCGGCAGGATCGGCTCGGCCCCGTAGACGAACATGCTGAGCCGCGTGCTGATGCCGCGCGAGCGCGTCCCCGGCAGCTCCGCGTCCACGTGCACGCTCACGCGCACGAAGATGTCCTCGGTGATCTGGTTGGCGCGCACGACCTCGGCCAGGGCCGCCTCGAAGCGCTCCTCGCTCCAGGCTGGCTCCCACGTGTCGATGCCGATGATGCGCTCCGAGTTGACCAGCCGGCGGTAGTGGTCCGAGAGGCGGAAGCCCAGGGGGGTGCCGTCGCGGGACACCGTCACCGGCAGGACGGTGTACACGCTGAGGCCGTAGAGCACCGCGGCGCTTGTGATGCTCAGGCCGGCGTCCTCCACGGGGATGAGACCGTCTCCGAACCAGGCCTGGGGATAGACGCGTGCCATGGCGGGAGTCTTCCAGACGCCCACGGCGGGGGCAAGTGCACGTGGGGCGGGGCGGGCATGGACGAGCCGGGGCGGCGAGCCCAGGCGAGGGCGGCGAGCCCAGGCACGAGCTCGCCGCCCCGCCGCCTCGTGCCGTCCCGGCCTCAGCAGTAGGTGCTGTTGCCGAGCGTGCAGAGCACCTGGTCTTCGGACGTGAACGTACCCGCGGACGACTCCCTGATCTGGCAGAGGATGTCGCTGGGACATGAATTGACCTGGGCACAGTCGGCGACCGTGTGCGCCTCCGCAGGGAACGTGATGCCCTCGAGACACCGGTCGAGGGTGCTCTTGTCTCTCATGCCGTCCTCCTGATCGAGCTGAGATGACAGGGAGGTGATTCCCGCGGCGCGCCGCCACGGGCGGGGCGGCGTCAGGGCACGTGGAAGCTGGCGGTGCTGCCGTCCGGCCCGCCGGTGACCTCGAGGCGGGCCTTGATGACCTGCCGCAGCTCGGGGACGTGACTGATCACGCCCACCAGGCGGCCGGTGTGCTGCAACTGGACCAGCGCCTCCATGGCGAGGTCGAGCGCGCTCTGGTCGAGGGCCCCGAAGCCCTCGTCGACGAAGATCGTCTCCAGGCGCACCCCGCCCGACTGCGCCTCGACCGCCTCGGCCAGGCCGAGCGCGAGTGAGAGGGCGGCGAGGAAGCTCTCGCCGCCCGACAGCGTGACCGCCGCCCGCGAGCGGTTGGACCAGGCGTCCGCGACCGCGAGCTCCAAGCCGCTGGCGCGCCGCAGATCGGTGGTCTCGCGCTGCCGGTGCAGCTCGTACCGCTCGCGGCTCATCGCCCGCAGCCGCTCGCTGGCGGAGACGAGCACGACGTCGAGGTACTTGCCGAGCACCCAGCGCTGGAACGACACCTTGGCGCCGCCGCCCTCGCCGCTGGCCACGTCCGACAGCCTGCCGACGACCCGGTACAGCTCGTCGACCTCCTGGTGCTTGCGCGCGAGCTCGTCGAGGGCGGCGCGGACGGCGCGCAGGCCCTGCAGCCGGGCGTCGGCCTGGCCCTGCCGGGACTGCGCCTGCCGCGCCGCCTCGGCCGCGCCACGATGGGCCGCGTCGAGCGCGCCGAGATCGCCGACGCCGGGGTGCTCGGCGACGGAGGCCAGGGCCTGCGTGAGCTGCCCCCTGGCCCCTTCGACGTCAGTCTGGTGCCGCTGGACCTCGGCCTCGGCCAGCGCCAGCTCCTCCTCGGCCAGCACCGCGGCTGCGAAGGCCGCCTCATCGGCGAACCCGTGCTCCTCGAGCGCGGCGGCGAAGAGCGTCCGCGCTTCGGCCTCCGCCCGGGCCTCCCGGCCGGCCGTCTCCTTGGCGGCCGTGAGGTCGTGCTCGGCCGCCACCTGGTCTTCGCGCGCCTTCGCGTGACCCTTCTGGGCTTTCTCGAACTGCTCCGCGAGCGCGGCCGCCGCCGCGGTCGCCTCGGCCAGCGCACCCTCGAGAGCCTCGGGCTCGCGCAGGTCCTGAGGCACCCCGGCTGCGAGCTGTGCGGCGACCGCTGCCTTCTCCGCGAGCGCGCCATGTGCGTCGCGCTCCGCCTGCTGCGCCGTGCCGGCGCGCTTGTCCGCCGTTGCGACAGCCCCGCCGGCCGCGGCGAGCGCCTCTTCACGGTCGGCGGCCGCAGCGATCGCAGCGTCGAGTTGCGCGCACTCGCCGTCGCAGTCCTCCACGGCGGCGCACGCCACCTTGAACGAGAGGTCGCCGGGCGCCTGCTCGCGGAGCACCTGGAGCCCGGCACGCGCGGCGGCGAGCTCCGTGTCGGCCGCGACCAGCGCCTCGCGGGCCTGCTCGGCCCCGCGGCGCGCCTGCTCGAGACGCTCGCGCGCCGCGGCGAGCGCAGCGTCGTCCGCGGCGTCGTCGCCTTGCGCGGGCGCCGGGTGCTCGGTGGACCCGCACACCGGGCAGGGCGCCCCGTCCGCGAGCCCCGCGGCCAGCGCCGCCGCGCGGCCGGCGCGCCACGACTGCTCGATCGCGTCGCACTCCGTCTGCCCCGCCGCAAGCGCGGCCTTCGCGCGCTCCTGCGCCTCCGCCGCGGCGTCCCGGACACCGGCGAGCCTCAGCTCCGCGGCGAGCGCCGCGTCCCGCTTGCCGCACAGTTCGGCGAGCCTGGCGGCCTGCTCGCGGCGCTGCCGCGCCGCGTCCAGCCGGGCGCTCGCCTCGGCGGCCTTGCCGGCGCGCTCCGCGACGGCGTCCCTGGCGACGACTGCCGCGGCAGCGGCCTCCTTCGCCCGGCCGAGCTCATCAACGGCTGCCGCGAGCGCGGCCTCCGCGAGCAGGCGCTCGTCCTCGGCTGCTCGCCACGCGCTGACGGTGCCGCGCATCTCCGTGAGGCGGCGCACCGCCTCCAGGGCGTCCGCGCGCTCCTGCTCGCGCGCCTGCTGCTCCTGCAGCGCGTCGGCGGCGCGGGCCTCCCTCCCGGCCGCGTCCGACAGCGCCTGCTGCGCCTCGCCGGACGCCTCGACCGCCGCCGCGTGCCGCTCCCCGGCCTGCGCGAGCTGTGTGGCGACGGGCCTCACCCGCTGCGCCCGGCGGCCCTGGGCGGCGGCCGCCTTGAGCGCCTCCACCCGCGGCTGGTCCTCCTCGAGCAGCCTGACGCGCTCGCGCGCGGCGACCACGGCGCGCGCGGCCTCGTCGGCGCGCCGCGCCTCGTCCAGGTCCGCGGCGGCCTCTTGAGCCACCTTCTGCGCCGCCGCCGCCTCGGTCCCGAGCCGCTCCGCGGCGGCCTCGGCCTCGGTGATGAGCGCCGCGAGCTGCGTCTCGTCCTCCGCCCCGGCCGCGTCGAGCCGCGTCCGCTTCTCGACCTTGAGCTCGTCGTTGAGCTTGACCACCTCGCGCGCCCGGTCCTTGAGCCGGCGCTCCAGCCCGGCGCACTCCCGCGTTGAGAACAGCTGCCGGAGGATCTCCTCGCGCTTGTCCGACCCAGCGGCCAGCAGGTCCCGGAACTTGCCCTGCGGCAGCACGACGACCTGCCGGAACTGCTCCGACGAGAAGCCCAGGAGCTCGCGCACCTTAGCAATACGTGGCTCTGTCGTGTACTCATTCGTCGTCTTGCTGGAGCCCGAAGCCGACCACGACGCCGAGCAGCTCGTGCCAGGCCAGGGTGGAACTCGGCCTCGTCGATGCGGTTGCCGTAGCGGTCGTGCATCTCTCGGCTTCGGCGGGTTCTGGTTGCCTGGAAGCCGAGCTCGATCGCGCGCGAGCTGCCGGCGAACTCGCCCACGGGCGGAATCCCGCCTGGCCCAGTCGGCCCCCTCGCGCTCGACGGCCTCCTTCAGCACCGCGTTGGTTTCGAAGAGGTTGTAGTCGGCGAGAGGAGGGGCCTGGTCGGAGACCTCAGGTCCGGTAGCGACTCCGGTCGGACGTTCAAGCGTTGACATATGCGGGTTCCTTTCCGATTGCGCGAATGCAGAAGCTGACAAGGGATTCGATCGCCGGCTCGGGGTCGGAGCGGTCGGCGAGCGGGCCGACCATCGCCTCGCCGATCGCGCCGACTAGCGCGGCGGCCGTGGCCTCGGGGTCCTGGTCGGGCAGCTCGCCGGAGCCGACGCCGTCGGCGAGGACCCCCGCGAGGACGTCGCGGTAGCTGTGGCGGAAGCGGAGGCGCTCGGCCTCGACCGCGGGGTCCACGGGCTCGGCGAGCAGCGCCCAGGCGGGGCGAGGTTGGCGAGGGCCCGGCGGGCGAAGGCGACGGCGCCTGCCGCGACGCGGTCCGTGGCCGAGACATCGGTGCTTGCGGCTGCCGCTTCGCGCATTGCGTCGACCTCGCGCTGCGAGGCCTCGCGGAAGACCTCGGCGAAGAGGTCGGACTTCGAGGGGAAGTGGCGGTAGACGGTGCCGACGGCGATTCCGGCGCGATCGGCGACCGCGGCGACCGGCGCGGCGACGTAGCCGCCCTCGGC
>CAVOMB010000061.1:0-79126 GCA_963696935.1 uncultured Thermoleophilia bacterium
ATTATTGAGCTACCCCCAACCATTACGAGGCGGGCTACGCCGCAGGGGAAGAGATCGTAAACGGGCAAGACCATGTCCGGGTGGGAATGAAACTGATGCAAAAATTCGCTTTCCGGGCGATTCTCATTACGCGCGGAGAGTCGGGGATGAGCCTTTTCGAGAGGGAAGGCAGGATGCGGCACACGGCGTTTCCGGCCGAGGCGCGGGAGGTATTCGACGTGACGGGTGCCGGTGACACGGTTATCGGCGTTCTTGCCCTCTCTCTGGCTTCGGGGGCCTCGTTCCGGGAGGCGGCTTACCTGGCCAACCATGCCGCAGGGATCGTAGTGGGGAAGGTGGGCACCGCAACCGTGACCCGGGAGGAGCTGAAAAAGGTCATATGAGCGATCCTCAGCCGGCCGAGCCCGTCAAGCTGATTGCCAGTCTCTTTTCCGGGGATGGCTGTCTGATCGGTGACGCACTCGAGGCCCTGTCGGCGGAATATGGGCGGGCCGACTTTATCAGCGCCCCGGTATCGTTCGATTATACCGATTATTATGCGAAAGAGTTCGGCGACTCCCTGGTTCGCCGTTTTGTTGCCTTTGAACGGCTCATCCGTCCGGAGTCTCTGCCGGATGTCAAACTGTGGACGAATGTCCTGGAGCAGCACCTCTCGGCAGGGGGGCGGCGGCGGGTGAATATCGACCCCGGTTATCTCGCCCGGGCCCATTTGATCTTGGCTACGGGCAAGGGGTACACCCATCGGCCTTACCTGCGGGACGGCGGCAACAGCACTGCGGCCACGTACGCATGCTGGGTCACGAAGACCGGGCAGTCGGATCTCTCCGCCTGCTTCACGACTGCAGCGGTCTCGCGGTGGAGTCGGCTGATGTTCACGATGACGGGAGGCAGCATGCTGGATCTCGCTCGGAGCCAGACGGGACATGACGGCCGGCAGGATATCCGCGGCGGCCGTAGGTTCCAAGGGTGCCGATCGGCGCACCGGGGGGACATTGGTGTCAGGGGGTGTGAGCCTTGGATGGTGCCGCGCATGGCGCCATCCGCGGGGCCATCCGTGGTGCCTTCCGCGGTGCCTTCAAAGGTGTCAACGGCGGTGCCGACAACGGTGCCAACCACGGTGCCATGCGTGGCGCCAACCAAGGCTCCATCCAGGGCTCCGACCCCCAGACGACATACCCCCTCCCCCCTCCCGCGGCCCGGAGCTCCGCGGCCATCCTCGCGACACCGGTATCATCACCTCATGGACCTGAGGACGATAGCGCGGCTGACATGTGTGGCCCTCTTCGCGACCGGGCTGATCGGCGGGTCGGCCGCCTGCGGAGGCGCAGCGGGCGGTTCAGGCGGTTCAGGAGGTTCAGGAGACTCGAGCGCGGCGGCGGCGGCGAGCTCCGTCTACAAGAACGTCGCCTACGCGCAGGACTCGCCGGCACAGAAGCTCGACCTCTACCTGCCGGCGACCGGCGAGCCGCCGTACCCCGTGCTGGTCGCCATCCACGGCGGCGGGTTCATCGGCGGAGACAAAGAAGACGGGCAGATCCTGCCGGTGCTGCAGGGCCTCACGCGCGGCTACGCCGTCGTCGGCCTGGACTACCGGCTCAGCCCCGCGGCACACTTCCCGGCTGCCGTCAGCGACGTCAAGGCCGCCGTCCGCTGGGTGCGGGCCCACGCGGGCGAGTACGGGCTCGACGGCTCCCGCGTCGCCCTCTGGGGCGACTCCGCGGGCGGCAACCTGGCGGCGCTCGCCGGCACCTCCGGCGACTCGGCCGCCCTCCGCGGCCCGGACCCCGCCAACGCGGACCAGTCGGACGAGGTCCAAGCCGTGGTCGACTGGTTCGGCCCCATCTCGTTCCTGCGCACCGACCGGGACTTCCGCGTGTCGGGCTTCGGTGAGCGGGCGAGTGTCGAGGGCGCCAACTCGTTCCTCTCCCAGTACCTCGGGGCGCCGCTGAACGAGGTCAGGAACAAGGTCAAGGCGGCCGACCCCATCACCTACCTGACTCCGGACGACCCGCCGATCCTCATCGAGCACGGCACGGCGGACGGCACGGTGCCGTGGCCGCAGTCGACCAGGCTGGCAAAGGCCTATGCGGCGGCGACGGGCGACGACAACGTGACGCTGAACCTCATCAAGGGTGCCGGCCACGTGGACCGGCTGTTCTACGAGCAGGCGCACGTGGACGACGTGCTCGACTGGCTGGACGCGCAGCTGAGGTAGGGGCTGCGGCGCAAGCGGCCGCTGCTGAGACGGCCCGGGCGGCGCGGGGCCGCGACACTCCGCGCGGATTTCCGTTTGGTCCCGGGAAGACAACGGGCATGGCCACCTCGACTCGACAAGAGACCTCCCCGCCCGCGTGCAGACCGCGCTCGCCGGGACGGCGCCGCCGTCACCGGCTCGCCGTCGAGGAGCGGCGCTCCGGCTTCGACCGGCGCCGCAACGTCTGCCGCTCGACGGTGGCCGCCGCCCTCGAAGCGCCGGTGCTGCGCTTGCGCGACGACCCGCGGCTGCTGGCGGAAGTGCTCGTGCTGATCAACGTCCTGAGCGCCCTCGACCTCTTCATCACCCTGATAGTCCTGCGGCTGGGCGCCGTCGAGCTCAACCCCTTGATGGCGTACCTTCTGGAGCTGGGCCCGCTGCCGGCGGCACTCGCCAAGCTGGGGCTGGTGGTGTCCGCTACCGCCGGCCTCTGGTTGCTGCGCCGGCAGCGCGCCGCGCTCACGACCGCACTGGGCCTGGCGGTCGTCTACGGCGCACTCATCTCGTTCGAGCTCGTCGGGCTGCTGCGTATTGCAGCGTAGGCGGCGGGCCTGCGACGGCCGCGGACCTGCGGCGGCCGCCGACCGCTACTTCTCGGCCTTGTCCAGGTCCGCCCCGGTGTCGCTACGGAAATCCCCGCTGAGGTAGTCCAGGCTCATCGGCAGGCCGACCTCCAGGGTGGAGATGAACTGCACGCTCGCGCGCACCCGCCGCGGCGCGCACGAGAGCAAGTGCCCGCCCCGGCGTGCGGTCGCCCGAGCGGAAGTGCAGGTGCAGCCCGGGCACGTTGACCGACTCCATGAACGCCGGCGTGAGGAACCCCGCGAGCGTGCCCTCCGCCTCCCGGAAGCTGAACTCGAGCTGGTGCGCCGCCACCTCGACCAGCGGCACGCGGCCGTCCGCTGACGGTCGGGTGCCTGGCGGCCGGCCCCTTCTTCGGGCGCCTGTCGGACCGCTGCGGCGCCCGGCCCTTCGCCACCGCCGGCATGCTGCTGGCGGCGCTGAGCTTCCTGCTGCTCATGGCGCTGCCGGCGGACTTCTTCTACCCCTGGTTCGCCGCCGTCCTCTTCCTGAACGGCCTCAGCTTCGGCATGTTCGCGGCGCTCCGCAACACGAACACGCGTTCTCTTCCGTCCGGGCCGGCTGCTAGCCTGCGGCCGGCCCACCGGAGGAGGACTCCCCATGCTCGTCGACCTCAACGCCGACCAGCTCGCCGCCGCGCAGCACGGCGACGGCCCGCTGCTCATCGTCGCCGGCGCCGGCACCGGCAAGACGGCGACGCTCGTGCACCGCGTCGCCCACCTCATCGAGCGCGGCGCCGACCCGCGGCGCATCCTGCTGCTCACGTTCACGCGCCGCGCGGCCGCCGAGATGCTGCGCAGGGTCGAGGCGGTGCTCGCGGCGCGCGGTCACAGCCCCGGCGGCGCCTCGGGCCGCGTCTGGGGCGGCACCTTCCACGCCACGGCCGCACGCCTGCTGCGTATCCACGCGCGCGACATCGGCATGCAGCCCGACTTCACCATCATGGACCGCGGCGACAGCGAAGACCTGATGCACGTCGCCCGTACCCGTCTGGAGCTCGGGCGCGGCGGCTCGCGGTTCCCGCAGAAGTCCACGAGCCTCGACGTCTACTCGCGCTGCGTCAACGCCCAGCTGCCGCTGCACGAGGTGCTGCACACGGCCTTCCCCTGGTGCCTCACGGTGGAGGAAGGCCTGGCCCAGCTCTTCGCCGCGTACACAGACGCGAAGGAGGAGCAGCAGGTGCTGGACTACGACGACCTGCTGCTGTTCTGGCGCGGCCTGCTCGCGGACCCCGCCGGCGGCGCCCGGGTCCGCGAGCGCTTCGACCACGTGCTCGTCGACGAGTACCAGGACACGAACGCGCTGCAAGCCGACATCGTCAGCCTGCTGCGCCCGGACGGCACGGGCGTCACCTGCGTCGGCGACGACGCCCAGGCCATCTACGCCTTCCGCGCCGCGACGGTGCGCAACATCCTCGACTTCGAGCAGCGGTTCCCCGGCACGGAGGTGGTGACGCTCACGCAGAACTACCGCAGCACGGCGCCGATCATCGCCGCCACCAACGCGCTCATCGCCGAGGCCGCCGAGCGGCGCGACAAGGAGCTCTGGACCGAGCGCCGCGACGGCGGCCGCCCGGTGCTCGCCACCTGCCGCGACGAGGACGAGCAGACGCAGTGGCTCTGCGAGCGCATCCTCGCGCATCGCGAGCAGGGCACGCAGCTCAAGGAGCAGGCCGTGCTGTTCCGCGCGCAGCACCACTCCATGGCGCTCGAGATGGAGCTCAGCCGGCGCAACATCCCGTACCACAAGTATGGCGGCCTGCGGTTCGTCGAGATGGCGCACGTCAAGGACCTCGTGAGCTTCCTGCGGCTGGCGGAGAACCCCAAGGACGCCATGGCCGGGCTGCGCGTGCTCGGGCTGGTGCCCGGCGTCGGCCCCAAGACGGCGGCGGCGCTGCTCGAGAGCCTGAGCGCCGCCGCCGGCGACTTCCCGGCGGCGTGGAGCGGGGCGCGCGTGCCCGAGCCGGCGCGCGCCGCCTGGCCCGCCGTCGTCGAGCTGTTCGCGACGCTCGCCGCCGCCGGCCCGTCCGACGTCCCCGCGCAGGTGCACGCCGTGCGCAGCGTCTACGGGCCGCTGCTCGAGCGCAAGTACGACAACGTCCAGGCGCGGCTGCGCGACCTCGAGCAGATCGAGGGCCTCGCGGCCCGCTCGCAGACCCGCTCGCAGTTCCTCGCCGAGCTGGTGCTCGACCCGCCCTCCTACACCCAGGAGCTCGCCGGCCCGCCGTTGCTCGACGAGGACTACCTCACCCTCAGCACCATGCACTCGGCCAAGGGCCTCGAGTTCGACGTCGTGTACGTCATCCACGCCGCCGACGGCAACATCCCGTCGGACATGGCCACCGGCAGCGCCGTTGAGATCGAAGAGGAGCGGCGCCTGCTCTACGTGGCCTGCACGCGCGCCCGCGAGCAGCTGTACGTCAGCCACCCGCTGCGCTACTACACGCAGCCGTGGGCCAAGGCCGACACGCACGGGTACGCGCAGCGCTCGCGCTTCCTCTCGCAGGCGGTGACGGCCCACTTCGAGCAGATCCAGACGGGGCCCGAGGGGGCGCAGGCCGACGAGGCATCCCTCGACCGCGTGACGACCGCGTCCATCCGCGCCGGCGTGCGCTCGCTCTGGGAGGCGCCGGCGCCCGTCTGACCCGCGCCCGCCGAGGCATCTCTATGACGAGGGGTCAAAGCCGTCAGCATCCTGATCGTCGCCCTCACGGGCGTCGCCGGCGCGGGCGCCGCGTTCGCCTGGTGGCTCTTCGCCGACTTCCCGCGCTGAGCCGGCCCGGGGCGCCGTCTTCGCCACGCGGACCGGGTGATCCGCCCGACCCCGTACGCGCGCGAGCCCGGCAGCCCCTGCCCTGGGGAGAGGGCTCTGCTGCCGGGCTCGCGCGTCGTGCACTTACCCTCTTTGACGCCGGTCGGCGGCTATTCCGTCACTGCGTCGCGTGACAACTCGACGCCGTGCAACCGGTCGCCGGGCAGGTGTACGTCTGGCCGGTGTCCGAGCTCGAGCCGCTCTGGCCGTAGGGATCCGAGTAGCTCTGGCCGCCGGTCGACCCGGAGCTCTGTCCGTACGGGTCGGTGTAGCCCTGGCTGCCGTCCGTGCTGCCGCTCTGGCCGTAGGCGTTGCCGCTGCCGCTTTGCGACTGGGCGGTGACGGTCTGCGCGCTCGCCGTGGACGTGCCGGACAGGCGGCCGCCGAGCTGGATGGCGCTGAACACGGCGAGACCGGTGAACAGCGTCACCACGAGCACCGCCGTGGTGTTTCTGCCGAAGTTCTTCATCGTTCTCCTTGGACGGGGCGTCAGGGGCGGTAGGGGTCGTCGCACACGGGGACCGTGGTGTGCTGCAACTGCGCGGGAGCCTGCGCGGCCGGCGCCTCCAGGCGGCGAGTGGCCAGGCGGATGGCGACGACAGGGTCGTCCTCGCGCACCCGCACGCGTGGCTGACCGAGCTTGCCGGCCGTGCGCAGGATCCAGCGCCAGTGCAGCGCGAAGTGCACCAGGAGCAGCAGGATCGTGGCGTCGGCCGACCAGCGGTGGGTGTCCACCCACAGCGCGGTGGGCGTCACGCTGAGGCCCACGGCGCGCAGCACGTACTGCGAGACGAACAGGCCGCTCAGCATCACGGTCACGCCGCTGACGAAGAGGGCGACGTCCACCACGAGGTTGACCTTGGGCGTGGCGCGCACGATCGCGGCGAACCGGCGCATGATCGCAAGCGTCTTGTCCCAGTTGATGATCACGTGGAACAGCAGGGGCACGCTGATGATCACACTGAGCCACTCGTGCACGGCGATGCGTGTCCAAGCCGGGTTGTAGGCGAGGAATAGCGCGCCGAACAGCGCGAGGTCGAGCCACAGGCGGGCTCTTGCGGACATCGGCGCTCCTTTCGTCTCGTCGTCTGGGGACTTCATGGCACTGCCCCGTCGCCGGGGCCACGACCACTGTAGGAGACGGATGTTGAGTGCGCGTTGAGCCACGACTACAGGTCCGTAACCACCCCCGCCGTCCGGTTACGGACCTGTAGCCCCGGCGCAGACGCCGCGCAACATGCCCCGGGCATAGTCACTCCCAGGACGCCGGCAAGTGCCGGCTGGAGGGCGCCCGGAGCAGAGTCGATCCCCGGCGCGCGCAAGACCAGACAGGGAGTTGCGTGATGTCAGACCCGACCAACGAGAACGCAGGCGCCACCCCGCCAGAGACCCCGCTGGCCGCCGAGGGCGAGACCCAGGCGACGAGCGCGGCCCCCGCGGCCGAGCAGCAGACCGCCGTGATGCCGCCGGCCTACGCGGCGGCTCCGCCGGCCCCGCCGGCCGGCCCGCACACGCCGTGGTACCGGCGCACGTGGGCGCTGGTGGTAGGCGCCGTCGCAGCGGCCGCGATCCTGTTCTTCAGCGGCATGGCCGTCGGCACCGCCATCGGCGGCCAGGACAATGGCGGCTTCCGTGACTTCCACGGGCGGTCCGGCCAGAGCGGGCAGGGCTTCGGCCAGCAGGGCTGGGGCGACGACGGCGGCGGCAACGGCATGATGCCACCGATGGGCCAGGGCGGCCAGGGCTACAGCCAGCCGCAGCAGGCGCCGAGCACGGCGCCGTCGGTGGCCCCTTCGACGAACGCGCAGTCCTACAACTTCCGGTGAGGCCCGCGGCGGGCCGGGACGCGCGCGCACCGGCCTTCCGGCGCGCGCGTCCCGGCCCGCCGGTGCGCCCATGCTACGATGCTGACCATGCCCGACCGAGCCCAGACGATCCTCGTCATCGAAGACGACCCCGCCGTCGGTGAAGCCCTCGTCGAGGGTATCGGCACCGAGGGCTACGAGGTGCACTGGGAGACCACCGGCGGGGGCGGCGTCGCCTTCGCGCGCGACCGCTCGCCGCAGCTCATCGTGCTCGACGTCCGCCTGCCGGACGGGAACGGGTTCGACTTCTGCCGCCAGCTCCGCCGGCTCGGCCTGCGGCAGCCCATCCTCATGCTCACCGTGCAGTCGGACCAGATGGACAAGGTCCTCGGCCTGGAGATGGGCGCCGACGACTACCTCACCAAGCCCTACCACCTGCGCGAGCTCATCGCGCGCATCCGCTCGCTGCTGCGGCGCGCCTACGGCGAGTTCGCCTCCGCCGAGGCGGACATCCTGTACGTGGGCGACCTGACCATCGACCGCACGCGAGCCACCGTCACCCGCGACGGGCGTTCGCTCAACCTCACGCCCACGGAGTTCCGCCTTCTCGTCTTCCTCGCCCAGCACCCCGGCCAGGTGTTCAGCCGCGGCCAGCTCATCGAGAACGTGTGGGGCAGCGACGCCGACTTCTACGACGACAAGACGGTGAACGTGCACGTGCGCCGGCTGCGCGAGAAGGTCGAGCACGAGCCCAGCAGCCCCTCCGTCATCCTCACGGTGCCCGGCATCGGGTACCGCCTCGGGACCTGAGGACGGCCTCATGCGTACGCGCTCCCTGCGCTGGCGGCTCGCGCTCACCTACGCGGGCATGGCGCTGCTCACCGCCGTCCTCCTGGGCGGCATCCTCATTGCCGTGCTGGCCAACCACTACACGCGCGCCGAGGACCAGTACCTGACGGCGAGCGCCAAGCTCGTCGTCGCCGACCCGCCGCCGCTCACCACGATGTCCGACCTGACGTCGTGGGCTACGGCGGCGGCGCTCACCACCCAGACGCGCGTGCAGGTGTACGCGAGCGACGGCAGGCTCATCGTCGACTCGGGGTCGCCGAACGCCCTCGACGCCGAGTCGCTGGTCGGCGGCGGCTACGGGTACGGTCGCCAGGACCACGACCAGCTGCCCGACCCGCTCGGCAACGGACTCTTCGGCAGCGGCGGCAGCGCGCGCAGCAGCCGGTCGCTCACCATGGGCATGCAGAACGGCGCCTACGTCAAGCTGTCCGAGGGGCCTGCATCCGGCCGCGACGCGCTGATGAGCGCCATCGTGGCCTGGATCCTGGCGGCCGCGCTGGCCGTGGTCCTCGCGGCCGTGGCCGGCTGGCTGATCGCGCGCCGCATCTCGCAGCCGGTGATCGCTCTCACCGAAGCCAGCGACCGCATGGCGGCCGGCGATCTGGGCGCCCGCGCCCCCGTCGCCGGCGGCGACGAGGTCGGGCGCCTCGGCGAGTCCTTCAACGGCATGGCGGCGCGCGTGGAGACCACGGTCACGTCGCTGCGCCGGTTCGTCGCCGACGCGGCCCACGAGATCGGCACGCCGCTCACGGCGCTGCAGGCCGACCTCGAGCTGGCCGAGCGCAAGGCCTCCGGCGACGACGAGCGCCGGCTGGTGGGCCGGGCCCTCGACCAGACCGCCCGGCTGGCCGGCCTCTCCAACAACCTGCTGCAACTCTCGCGCCTCGAGGCCGGCGAGCCGGTGGCCGAGGCGCAGTGCGCGGACCTGGCCGGCGTCGCGCGCGAGCTGGCCGACGGCGTGGCCTCGCGCGCCGAGCAGGCCGGCGTGGAGCTCACGCTGGACGTGGCGCCGGAGGCGCTCCCCGTCCCGCTCGACCGGACGCGCCTGCAGACGGTGCTCGCCAACCTGCTCGACAACGCGGTGAAGTTCACGCCCGAGGGCGGCACGGTGTCGCTCACGGTGCGGCGCGAGGGAGCCGACGCCGTCGCCACCGTCGCCGACACCGGCGTCGGCATCCCGGACGAGGAGCAGCGCGAGGTCTTCGAGCGCTTCCACCGCGCGCGCAACGTCTCGGCCTACCCCGGCAACGGCCTGGGGCTCGCCATCGTCAAGGCGGCGGTGGACCGGGCGGGCGGCACCGTCACCTTCGCCAGCTCGGAGGCCGGCACGACCTTCCGTGTGCTGCTGCCGGTCGCCCCTGCCTAAGCGGGCCGGCGTTCGTCCCCGGACGGCACCGCGCCCGCCGGCGTCACACCCGCCGGGCCGGCGCCGTCGCCCCCGCCCCCGTCTCCGTCGTTCCCGCTGCTGCCCTCGGGCGCGACGACGTGCGGCGGGAGGGCCCGGCTGCGCGGCAGGCCCTGCGCCCGCCGCCGCCTGGGAGCGAAGGCCCCGGCCGCGTCTCCGGTGACTGGAGCCGGCGCCGGCCGGATGGTGGATCCCAGCCCTGCGCCCTTCGTCACGACGATCGCCCCCCCGGGCGTCGCTGCGACGGCGGCCGTCACTCCGGCCGCGGGCTTCCTGGGGATGACGTTGATGATCGCCTCGCAGGGCAGGTTGTCGAGCACGTAGTCGATAGTACGGCCGAACACCTTGTCGGCGATGCGGCGCTTGCCCTGCGAGCCGAGGACGATGACCTCGGAGTGGCGCTCGATCGCCGTCTCGACGATCGCCCGGCCGGCCGACCGCGCGGTGACGACCACCGGCGTGAGCTCCACCCTGAACATGTCCGCCGCCTGCGCGGCGCGCTCGAGCACCTGCCGCGCGCGCTCGCGCTCCTCCGGCAGCCTCGCGTCGATGGGCAGGTTGAGCGGCACCTCGATCACGTAGAGCGCGTCGATGGACGAGTTGCGCTCCGTTGCGAGCTGGCAGGCCAGCACCATCATCTCCTCGCTCACGGATGTGTCCTTCACCGGCACCAGCAGCTGGTCGTAGACCACGTCGTCCTGCAGTGTCTGCGGGAGGGTGGGCGACTTGACGGTCTTGGTGAGCGAGTAGCCCTGAGCCTTGCGGAAGATGACGTACGCGACGATGCCCACAGCGACCCAGGCGATGCCGATGAGCCCGCTCCTCGGCTTGAAGTAGAGGATGACACACCACACGGTGAAGGTCGCGAGCCCACCGAAGACGGCCGTGAGCGGCACCGACGTCTTGCCGATGGTGACGTTGAGCGGGGGACGGAACGGCCGCGGCAGGTCCGGCTCTTTGTGCCGCAGCACGATGACCGAGAGGTGTGCCGCCGTGAACGCGATCATCGACCCGAAGGCGTAGAGGTCCGCCAGCATCGGGATCTCTCCGGGCAGGATGAGGATGATGGCGACGATGCCGAACAGGATGATGGCCACGTACGGCGTGAGTCTCGTGGGGTGTACGCGGCCGAGCGCGCGCGGCAACTGCCGGTGCTGGCCGAGTGAGAACGCGAGTCGCGACACCCCGATGATGCCGGCGTTGGTGGCGATGAAGAGGATGGTCGCGGCGAGGATGCCCACCCACGGCCCGAGGATCCAGCGCAGCCACGCCACGTTGTCCGGCAGGAATCGGACCATCCCGAGCACCGGGTCCGCGAGGTAGTTGCTGCCCAGCTGGGTGCCGTACAGGTTGGTCACCTGCTCCCCATCGACCGTGATCACGTCGCCCTTCGGCTCCTGGGCAGGGATCACGGTGGTGCCGTTCGGCAAGGTCTCGACCGGCACGAACGCCGTCACCGATGGATCCGACTTCAGCTTGTACGTCCCCTCCGGCTCGGAGGGGACGACCTGGACCGGCACCGTCATGCCGGTGGCGGGGTCGACGGGCACCGTGTTGGTGCCTACGTTCATGACCGACAAGGCCGCCAGCGGCATGCCGATGTACACGACGAGGACGGCGATGATGACGAAGTTCATGGAGCGCGGCACGTCCCTGTCGGGGTTGCGCGCCTCCTCCGCCATGTTCGATATCGTCTCGATGCCCGTGTAGGCAACAGTGCCCATGGCGAGGCCGTAGAGGAACTGGCTCCAGGTCGGCGCGACGCCCCAGTGGATCTGGTCGATAAGGATCCTCGGCTCCAGCAGCAGGACGAGCGCGATGATCATGATCAGGACCTGTGTGCCGAGGTCGAGGAGCGCCAGGACGACGTTGAGGGCGGCGGCCTCCTTGATGCCGACGATGTTGATGACGACCAGCACCACGATGGTGATGGCGCCGCCGATCACGTTGTACGGCGGCTGCTTGAGGATCGGCCAGAAGATCGAGAGGTACTGCGGCACGAACAGCGCCGAGATGGCGATGGTCGCCGTGTACGTGAGCATCTGCGCCCAGCCGATACCGAAGCTGGCGAACTCGTTGAAGGCGCGGCGCGTGAAGCTCGAGGCGCCGCCCGCCTCGGGCATGGCGGCCGTGGCCTCGGAGTAGGACCAGGCGGTGGCGACGAAGAGGCAGCCGGTGATGACGAACACGGCCGGCGTGAGGCCCAGGGCGGCGACGGCGACGACGCCCAGAGCGTAGTAGATGGAGGAGCCTACGTTGCCGTAGGCGGTGCTGAAGAGCGCACCGACGCCCAGCACCTTGTGCAGCGAGTGTCCTTCTCGGCGCTTGCGGCGTGCCACGGCTGGTCCTGAACGAGCCCGGTCAGGCCCTGAAGCCGGGCTCGCGCACGACCATGACCGGGCGGCTCGCGCGCATGATGACCGCCTGGGAGACGCTGCCTGTGGACGCAGAGCGGAGGAGGGAGCGCGGGCGGCAGCGCGGCACCCTGACCTCTATGGGCGTCTCAGACGCCGCCACGAGGTCCGCGGCGGCCGCCGCCGCCGTCCAGGCGCCGGGACCGTCGGATGCGAGCAGGATCCTCTCGACCATCTCACCCCTCCTGGCGCACGGACCGGGACTGCTTCCTGAGGGTCAATTGAAGCAGTCCTGGCCTCGCCCTACATCAAGCGGCGGGGGGAACGTCTCTCCATCAGGACGACTGACTCGCTCCTCAGTCGAAAGGCGGAGGGACGCAGCGCTGTGGCTTCAGACGAAGCCGCGACGGATGGCCAGCGCCGTGGCCTCCGTGCGCGAGGAGACGCCGAGCTTGGCGATGATGCTGCTCACGTGCGTCTTGACGGTCGCGACACCGATCATCAGGCGCTCGCCGATGTCGGCGTTGCTGAGGCCGTCGGCCATGAGCTTGAGCACCTCCTGCTCGCGCGCGGTGAGCGTGTCTGCCTGGGGCCGCGGCGAGGAGACGGAGCGCACGAGCACGTCCGCGGCCTCGGGCGCCAGCGTGGAGCGGCCGGCGGCGGCCGCGCGCACGGCGTCGGCCAGTTGGTCGGCGGACACGTTCTTCATGAGGTAGCCGATGGCCCCCGCACGCAGGGTCTCACCGATGAGGTCCTCGTCGGTGAAGCTGGTGAGCGCCACCACTTTGGTGTCGGGGCACATCTCGAGGACCCGTCGCGTGGCCTCCACCCCCGACATGCCGGGCATGACGAGGTCCATGAGCACCACGTCGGGGCGCAGCTCGGCGCACAGCCGCAAGGCCTCCTCGCCGTCCCCGGCCTGCCCGGCGAGCTCGATGTCGTCGAACATGCCCAGCACGACCTCGAGCCCGCTACGCACCAGCACGTGATCGTCGACGATGACGACCCTGATCTTCCTCTCGCCGCCGCGCTCCGGCACCGCGCCTCCCTCGATCAATCCTCTCCGCCGCCGCGCCGCCACTCGGCGGAGACGGTCGTCCCTCGCCCCGGCTCGCTCTCGACGCTCACGGCGACCCCGGAGTCCTCCGCGCGCTCGCGCATCATCGCGAGCCCGAAGTGCTCCGGCGTCACGGTCGCCTCGTCGAACCCGTGCCCGTCGTCGCGCACGCTCAAGCGCACGACCGGCCCGGACATGTCGAGCATAACCCACGCCTCGCTCGCACCCGAATGGCGGCTCACGTTCTGCAGCGACTCCTGGGCGATGCGGAACAGCGCCACGCTGACGTCCTGAGGCAGCTGAGCTCCCGGGTGCATGTCCAGATGGACGTCCACGCGGGAGCTGCCGCCGGTGGCCGCGGCCAGCTGCTCCACGAGCGTGGACAGCGAGGCGTCGGCGAGCGTGTCGGGCCGCATCTCCATGAGCAGCGTGCGCATCTCGGCGAGCGCGCCGCGCGCGAGCCGCTCCACGTCTTGCACGTTGACCCTGGCCTCCTCCGTGGTCGGCTCCCAGCGGCGACGGATGGCCTCGGCCTTGAGGCTCGCGGCGAACAGCGACTGGGTGACGGAGTCGTGCAGGTCGCGCGCCAGCCGCGAGCGCTCGGTGGCGGCCGCGGCCCGCCCGATCTCGTCGCGCAGGCGGGTGTTCTCGATCGCCATGGTGACCTGCGTCCCGAACGACGCGGCCAGGCGGACGTCGAGGTCGCTGAACTCGCGCTGTTCCCGGTAGCCGAGCGCGAGCACGCCGTACCCCTCGTTGCGCACCAGCAGAGGGACGGCGAGCTGGGCTCCGCGTCCGCCGTCTCCGCTCACCGCCACCGGCCGATGCTCTCTGAGCGCCCTCACCATCGCGTCGCCGGTCTGGGCCAGCGGGACGGCCGGGCTGAAGCCGGACCCGCCTGTGGCCGCCGCAAGGCGCAGCTCCGCCTGGTCCGCGTCGTAGCGGTAGACGCAGCAGGTGTCGCTGCCGAGCAACTGGCCGGCCTGCTCGATGGCCTGGACGAGCAGCTCGGAGAGCGGGCGCTCCGTGTCCAGCACCGCGACCTCCTGCAGGGTCTGCAGCTGCGCCGCCAGCGACTCGAGGCGCCCGGACGTGGACTTCTCCGTCTCGTAGAGCTGCCCCACCTGCGTGAACAGGTACGACAAGGCGATCAGGGCGGCGCCGCTGAGTGCGCTGAAGCACACCACCGTGATCGTCGGACCGTCCAGGCGATCCTGGACGATGATGATGTAGATGGCGAGCCCGAGGCAGACCAGCGCGACGGCGATGGTGTCGCGCACGCGCAGCGTCAGCGCGGCAAGCGTGACCGGGACCAGGTAGAAGCCGGCCATGGGGTAACTCACGAACCTCACGTCGAGCACCAGAGCGCCGGCGATGGCCGCCACCACAAGTACGACCACCTGCACGCGGTGGCGTCCGAGCGCCGCCACCCGCTCGAGCAGCCGGGCGAACCGGCGGTCGTGATAGGCGGTCTGACCGGCGGTGGTCGCCACGCATGCCTCCTCGACGCTGACCGCCTCAGCCTACCGCCCGCAGTGCCCGGCACCAAGGAGCGGTAGGCTGCGACATCCTGCCACCTGTGGCAGTATCGCCGCCATGGACGCCCGCACCCTGATAGACCGCCGCTACTCCTGCCGCACCTACCTCGACCGGCCGATCTCGGCCGGCGACCAGACGGCGCTCGAGGAGTGCATGGCACGGAAGACGCGGGGGCCGCTCGGCACGTCCGCCCGCTTCGGCCTCGTCGCGGCGTCCTCCGACGACGAGGGCGTGCTCAAGCGCCTCGGCACCTACGGGTTCATCAAGGGCGCGCGCGGCTTCATCGTCGGCGCCGTGCGCAAGGGGCCGGGCGACCTCGAGGACTACGGCTACCTGCTCGAGGAGGTCGTCCTGGAGGCCACCGGGATCGGCCTGGGCACCTGCTGGCTGGGCGGGACGTTCACGCGCAGCGCCTTCACGTCCCGCTTCGGCGGCGTCTCCCGCGACGAGGTCATCCCGGCCGTGGTCTCCACCGGCTATCCGGGAGACGACGGCTCCGGGCGCATCCGCGAGCGCGAGGAGGGCACGCGGCGGTTCCCGCCCGGCGAGCTGTTTTTCGCCGATGAGCTCGGCGTGCCGCTCGCCGACGGAGCGGACGGCTACGGCGAAGCGCTCGAGGCCGTGCGCATGGCGCCGTCGGCGACCAACAAGCAGCCCTGGCGCATCGTCCGCCGCGGCGACGACTGGCACTTCTACCTGTACCGCACCAAGGGCTACGGCAAGGGCAGTCCTTGGTTCAAGCTACTGCGCATCGCCGACCTGCAGCGCGTGGACCTCGGCATCGCCATGTGCCACTTCGAGTTGGTGGCGCGGCAGAACGGGCTGGACGGAGGCTGGAGCGTCGCCGACCCGGGCCTGACGCTGCCGGCCCCGGGCGTCGAGTACACGGCCACCTGGCGCGCCGGCGCGCCCGGCGGCTCGCGCGGGTAGATCGCCGGTCGGCCACTCCCCAGTGCGAGCCAGCAGTTCCTCGAACGCGAACGGCTTGACGAGATAGTCGTCGGCGCCGGCATCCAGCCCGGTGACCTTGTCGGCGGTCGTGTCCCGCGCGGTGAGCATCAGCACCGGCACGGTCAGACCCCGGTCGCGCAGCTCGCGGCAGAGGGTGAAGCCGTCCACCCCGGGGAGCATCACGTCGAGGACCAGCAGGTCGTACGGGAGCTGGTCCCCGGAGCCTGCGGCGTCGGGAGCGCCGCGCCGGGCCGCGAAGCGGCGGCGCGCGGCGCTCCCGTCGTACAGCACGTCCACGGCGTAGCCCTCGGCCTCGAGCCCCGACTTGAGGGCCCGGACCAGTTTCTCGGCGTCCTCGACGACCAGGATGCGCACGGGTCCGGCCTCCTTCGCAGGTCGCGTCGCCTCCAGCCTCGCCCGCAACTCGTCGCGGAGTCAACTCCGACCGGTATGATGAGGCCGCCCGCCCAGCCCTCGAGAGGAGCCGCCACGTCCGGCCGGCAGCGCAGAGTCGAGCGTGCCCAGAACATCAGCCGCATGTGCCTGGTGTGCGGGCGTGACAACCCCCTGGGCCTCCACGCCCGCTTCTACGAGCTGGCGCCGGAAGAGCCTTCGGCCGCCGGCGCCGCCGCGGAGCCGACCCCCGCGGGCCCCGAGCTCCTCGGCGTGTTCCACGTCCTCGAGGAACACCAGAGCTACCCCGGCCGGCTGCACGGCGGCATCAGCTCGACCATCCTCGACGAGACCATCGGCCGGGCCATCCTGCTGGTGCAGCCCGGCGCGTGGGGCGTCACCGTCGAGTTCGCAGTGAGGTTCCGCCAGCCGGTGCCCCTGGATGAGGAGGTGCGCTGCGTGGCGCGCATCACGCGCGACACCAGCCGCCTCTTCGAGGGCACCGGCGAGATCCTGCTCGCCGACGGCAGCGTCGCCGTCGAGGGGTCCGGCAAGTACCTCAAGCAGTCGCTCGAGGGCATCACCGACCTCGGCTTCATCGAGCGCGAGTGGTTCGCCGACTCGCGCGAGATGCCGGGCGAGGTCGAGCTGTAAGGCCCGCCGCCCGGCTGCGCGCCGCGGCGGGCCCGGGAACGCGAGAGGGCGGGCGACCCTCCCGGACCGCCCGCCCTCGGCATCTTCACTGCACGGCCTCAGCGGCCGGAGCAGTCGTCACTTCGCCTTGAACGTCTTGGTCACACTCTTGGCGGTGAAGGTAGGGGTCGCCTTCACGCTGACCTTGACCTGATACGAACCCTTTTTGAGGACCTTGTACTTCCACGAGTAGGCACCCTTCGCGGACGCCTTGGCCGTGGCGGCCTTGGCCTTGACCCACTTCGTGCCGACCTTGCGGTTCACCAGGATGGCGATCTTCGCGCCGGCCAGCTGGGCGATCGGGGTCGCGGTCCCGCTGATGGTCACCGTCTTGCCGACCTTGACCGTGGTCGGCGCGGCCTTGGCGGTCATGACCGTGCGCACGGCGGTGGCCGTCGGCGTCGGCGTCGGCGTAGGTGTCGGCGAGGTGTAGCCGTGACAGCCGACTGTCGTGCCGCAGCCGTTCGTCTTGTGCTGGTTCGAAGCGAGGATGGCGGTGACGCCGCCGTGGCACTTTCCGCAAGCCTTCGGCGTGACGCCCTTGTTCGCGGCCGCGAAGCCATCCGCATGGCACGAGGCGCAGGAGCCGCCGGAGTAGAGGCCGGCGTGCGTCGGATTGCTACTGTGCTTGGCAGAGGTGTGGCAGGCGTAGCAGGTCGTGTAGCTGGCCTGGGCGTTGGCATTCTGCGCGACCAGCAGCGCAGAGAACATGGCCAGCGCTATCAGCAGCGCGAGGACGACGACGGCCATGGTCCTGTTCCGGTGTACGTGCACGTTCCCCAATGGTGTCTCCCTTCGTTGCATCCCACCTCGGACAGTGGAGGTGAAAATATACTCGATTGCGCTCTTCTTCACCACTCGCACGACTACTTGGCAGGAGACTCAAGAGGAACGGGCGGGCAAATCACGGGTTTTCCCTTAACGGATGGGGGGCCCGGGAGGATGCGGCTGGGTGTGCGCCCCCCTGCGTCTCCTTCGATCGATCCGTCCGATTCAACTAGCAAGACGCACATTACCTGATTGTGCGGGGATTCACAACAGGAGAGGGCGGCAGGCTCTGCGGCCCACCGCCCTTTCGAGCGAACGCTGCGCGGGACTTCACGTCCGGCCCTCCGACGTCTAACGCTTGACGGTGAACGTCGTGGCGTTGCCGGCCCCTGCGGACGTCGTCACAACGCTCACCCCGCGCTTGCCGGCCGTCGGCGTGAGCTTGGTGATCTTGGCGTGACCGGCACGGTCGTCACCGTGAAGGTCCCCACACTCGCGATGGTCCCCCGGTCGTCGTGATGGTGATGGGACCACTGGTGGCTCCCGCAGGCACTGTGACCTTCAAAGACGCGGGCGTGTCGACGGTGAACGTCGGGGCGGTCGCCGTGCCCACCTTGACCTCGGTGGTACCTGCGAACTGCGTGCCGGTAGTCCGTGCGCCGGTGCTACGGTGTGGCGCTGGCCGGCGAAGACGACTGACCGGCGCGTCCCATCGGACAACACAGGTTCCTGCAGGCTCGCGCCGAACATGCCGATACAGATGGAGCGATCGAAGCCAGCGGGAGCTTCAGTGCGCGACACGACACTACAGCGGGTATTCCTCACGTTCGCAGCCGGCGATCTGACCCGGGCACGGCCTGTGGCCGCCCGTCTGCTGGCCGGCGGCGGCATCGCCCTCGACCAGGCCTTCACCAGCGAACCCTTCGCCGGTCAGCGCGGCGACATCATCCGCGCCAGCCTCCTCGCGAGACTCCGCCACAGCGCGAGCGCGCTCTGCCTGTACGGTGCGAGGACCACCGACGACGACTGGGTCCGCTGGGCGCTCGAGACGGCCGCCGACCTCCGGCTGCCGCTGCTCGGCGTTGCGCTGCCGGGCGAGGTCTCCGGCGACAGCGAGCGGTACCTCACCCGTCTCGGCGCCGAACTGGTGCCGCTGGTCCGCGACGACATCGTCGCGCGTACGCACAGCTTCGCGACGCGCCGCGTCGCGCGGCCGCTCGACGCGGCGTCGATCGCCGAGACGCTGCGCCTCATGCGTCACCCCATCCGCTAGCACTCTCGCTCGTGCGCCCGCGCCCGGTCATCATCACCGCCGCGCTCACCGGGTCGCGGATCACCAAAGAGCAGTGCCCGGCCGTGCCGATCACGCCCGCCGAGATCGCGGCCGAGGGCACCGCCGCGTGGCGAGCAGGCGCCGCAGTCGTCCACATCCACGTGCGCGACGCGAGCGGTCAGGGCGCGCAGGACATGGACGCGTTCGGTCAGGTCGTGGAGACGCTCCGCGCCGAGACCGACGCGATCCTCTGCCTCACCACCAGCGGGATCCCGGGCAGGAACCTCCCGACTGTCGAGCGCATCGCGCCCCTGCGGCTGCAGCCCGAGATGGCCAGCTTCGACGCCGGGACCATCCAGATGGACGCCGGCCTCTTCGTCAACGAGCCGGCGTTCCTCGACGCCCTGGCGGCCGAGGCGCTGGCGCGCGGCGTCAAGCTCGAGCTCGAGTGCTTCACCCTCGAGATGGTCGAGACGGCGCTGCGGTACCACGCCGAGGGCAAAATCCCGGCGCCGCTGCACTTCCAGTTCGTCACCGGCACACGGCACGGCATGCCGGCGACGGCCGCGGCGCTCGTGGAGGCCGTCGCGCTGCTGCCGGAGGACGCGACCTGGTCGGTCATCGGCGTCGGCCGCAGCCAGACGCCCATGGCGATGCTGGCGCTGGCCATGGGCGGTCACGTCCGCATGGGCCTGGAGGACAACATCCACTACCGGCGCGGCGAGCTGGCCACCGGCAACGCGCAGCTCGTCGAGCGCGCCGTGCGCCTGGCCGGCGAGCTCGGACGGCCGGTCGCGTCGTCCGCCGAGGCGCGCGAGCTGCTGAGCCTGGGCTGACCGGCGGAAGGTCGGGGCCGGGCGCCTCGCGCCGCCGGGAGCCCTCGCGGGCGCCCCGTCCGTCAGCCGCGCGCGAGGCCGTCGGCGACTGTCAGCACCTCGTCGAGGATGCCCAGACCCGTCGCGATCTCGTCGCGCCCGACGACGAGCGGAGGCGCGACCAGGAGCAGGTTCCCGTGCGGATACACGTGCAGGCCGCGGTCGAGGGCGGCGCGCCTGAGCGCCGCCACAGGCGCTGCGGCCTCGCCGCGCGCCGCGTAGGGCACCAGCGGCTCGCGGGTCTCGCGGTCGCGCACCAGCTCGAGACCCCACAGCAGGCCGATGCCGCGCACCTCGCCGACGGACGGGTGCGCGCCGGCGAGCTCACGGAGGCCGGCCCCGAGCGCCTCGCCCATCACCGCGGCGTTCGTCACCAGTCCCTCTTCGCGCAGCGCCTCGACGGTCGCGACTCCGGCGGCGCACGCGAGCGGGTGCCCGCAAGCGGTGAGCCCGCTCGCGAACTCGTGCTCCTCCAGCCACGGCCGCAGCTTCTCGCTCACGACCACGGCGCCGAGCGGCACGGCGCCGCCGCTGATGCCCTTGGCCAGCGTCATGATGTCGGGAACGACGTCCCAGTGGTCGCAGCCGAACCAGCGTCCCGTGCGGCCGAACCCGGTCATCACCTCATCCAGGATGAGCAGGATGCCGTGCCTGTCGCAGACCTCGCGGATGGAGGCGAGGTAGCCCGGCGGCGGGACCAGCACACCGTTGGCGCCGGTGACCGTCTCCAGCAGCACCGCGGCCACGGACTCGGGACCCTCGAACGTCAGGATCTCCTCCAGGTGGGGACCGCCGGCGCAGACGGGGCACGCGGCGCCGGCGGGATGCGGGCCGGCGACGCAGCGGTACGGGTAGGGGTCGTGCAGCCGCACGACCCCCGGCACGGAGGGCTCCGCCGGCCAGCGCCGCGAGTCTCCGGTGAGCGCCGCGGCGCCCGCGGTCGCCCCGTGATAGCTGCGGTAGCGGGCGACGATCTTCTGGCGCCCGGTCACCCACCGCGCGAGCTTGACCGCGTTCTCGTTGGCGTCGGCTCCCCCGGTCGTGAACAGCGTCATGCCGAGGTCGCCCGGCGTCACCTCCGCGAGCAGCAGGGCCAGCTGCGACCGCGGCTCGCTGGCGAACGACGGCGCCAGGCCGTACAGCGTGCCCGCCTGGCGCCGCACCGCCTCGACCAGCCGCGGGTGCTGGTGTCCGAGACCGGCGTTGACGACCTGGGAGGCGAAGTCGAGGTAGCGCCGGCCCTGGTCGTCCCAGAACCAGCACCCCTCCCCACCGGCCACCCGGACGGGGTCCAGGCCGGCCTGCACGCTCCAGGAGTAGATGACGTGTTCGCGGTCCACGCCGCGACTCTATCGGGTCCGCCCGGCGCCTGCAGCGCAGCCGCGGAGGCCCAGCACCGCCGGCGCAGAGGCCCTGTACCTCACTGCGCCGCTTGAACCCCAGACGGCCGGGGCACCAGAGCTGTAAGGAGACAGCCCGGCAGCCGGCCGGCTCCCTTCGATCCGGGAGGACACCATGAACATCGGCATCATCGGCTCCAGCACCGTGGCGCAGACGCTGGCGACGAAGCTGCTCGAGCTCGGCCACAGCGTGATGGTCAGCTCACGCGACACCTCGCTGGCCAAAGACCTCGGCCCCCGCGGCACCGTTCCGTCGGCGGCGGACTTCGCCGCGGCGCAACGCGCGCTCGGCCGCGAGGCGGCGGCAGGCGGCTTCGCCGACGCCGCCGCCCACGGCGAAGTCGTGATCAACGCCACGGCCGGCGGCCATTCGCTGGAGGCCCTGGAGGCCGCCGGCGCCGCCAACCTCGCCGGCAAGATCCTCGTCGACGTCGCCAACGCCCTCGACTTCTCGCGCGGCACGCCGCCCACACTGCTCTTCTGCAACACCGACTCGCTGGCGGAGCGGATCCAGGCCGCGTTCCCCGAGGCCCGCGTGGTGAAGACGCTCAACACGATCACCGCCATGGTGATGGTCGACCCGGCGCAGTTCGAGGAACCCACGGCGATCTTCGTCGCCGGCAACGACCAAGCGGCCAAGGACTGGGTGCGCACGGAGCTGCTCGAGGGCTGGTTCGGCTGGCGGCAGACGCTGGACGTGGGCGACGTCACCGCCGCGCGCGGCCTCGAGATGTGGATGCCCCTGTGGCTGCGCCTGATGAGCGCGACCGGCACGCCCTTCTTCAACATCCGCATCGTCAAGGCCGGCTGAGTTCGGTCAGAATGGGGCCGGCCGGTGCCGCATCGCGACCGGCTGGGTACAAGCCGGACAATCAAGCCGGAAGGAGAGCGCGTGACCAAGGTGACCGACGACCGCGGCGACGCGGCGCTCGTGGAGTTCATCCGCCGCCTACCCAAGGCCGAGCTGCACCTGCACATAGAGGGCACGCTCGAGCCGGAGTTGCTGCTCGAGCTCGGCAGGCGCAACGGCATCGAGCTCCCGTGCTCCACCGCCGAAGAGTGCCGCGCGCAGTACCGCTTCAGCGACCTCCAGGCCTTCCTGGACATCTACTACGAGGGCGTGGCGGTGCTGGTCACCGAGCAGGACTTCTACGACCTGACCATGGCCTACGTGCGCCGGGTGGCAGCCGACGGAGCCCGGCACGTGGAGGTGTTCTTCGACCCGCAGAGCCACGTGCCGCGGGGCGTGCCGTTCGCGACTCTGGTCGGCGGCCTCACGCGCGCGCTGCGTGAAGGGGAGGCTGAGTACGGCGTCAGCTGGCGGCTGATCATGTGCTTCCTGCGCGACCGGCCGGCGGCCGAGGCGCTGGAGATGCTGGAGCTCGCGCTGCCTCACCGCGACGTCATCGCCGGCGTCGGGCTCGACTCGGCCGAGGTCGGCCACCCTCCGGACGCGTTCGCCGAGGTGTACGAGAAGGCCCGGGCGGCGGGCTTCGTCGCCGTCGCGCACGCCGGCGAGGAGGGCCCGCCCCAGTACATCAAGGACGCTCTGGACGTGCTCAAGGTGCGCCGCGTCGACCACGGGGTCGCCGCCGGCAAGGACCCCGCGCTGATGCGGCGGCTCGCCGACGAGCGCGTCCCGCTCACCATGTGCCCGCTGAGCAACCTCGAGCTCCAGGTGACGCCGGACCTCTCGGAGCACCCGCTCAAGAAGCTCCTGGACGCCGGGCTGGTGGTGACCGTCAACTCGGACGACCCGGCGTACTTCGGCGGTTACCTGCTGGACAACTACGTGGCGGTGCAGCGTGCGCTGGGCCTGAGCAGGCACGACCTGGCCCAGCTGGCGCGCAACTCGATAGCCGCCTCGCTGCTGCCCGACGAGCGCAAGGCGGCGCTCGTCGGGGAGATCGACCTGGTCGCGGCCGCGACCTGACGGCGGTCGGGACCCGGGGCGACCGTCCGCTCAGGCGGTCACGCCGCCGTCCACCACGAAGGTGCGGCCGGTGACGAAGCTGCCGTCGTCGCTCGCCAGGAACGCGACGGCGGCGGCCAGCTCTTCCGGCCTCCCGATGCGCTTGAGCGGATACTCGTCCTCCATGCCCTCGCTGTACGCCGGGTCGTCCGCGTCGGCGATCGCTTTGGCGAGCATCGGCGTGTCGAAGACCGCCGGGCTCACGCTGCACACGCGCACGCCGTCCGGCCCGTGGTCGATGGCCAAGGCGCGCGTCATCATCACCACGCCGGCCTTGGCCGCCGAGTAGGCCGCGGCGTTGGGCTCGCCGTGGATGCCCGAGTCGCTGGCGAGGTTGACGATGACACCCGAGCCGCGCGGCGCCATGTGGCGCAGGCCCGCGCGGCACATGAAGTACACGCCCTTCAGGTCGGTCCCCATCAGGCGGTCGTACTCCTCCTCGCTCATCTCGACGATCGGCTTCTCGATCCAGATGCCGGCCGAGTTGACGAGGATGTCGAGGTGGCCGAGACGCGCGACCGCCTCCTCGACCATGCGGTCACAGTCGGCGACCACGGAGACGTCGCCGAGCACCACGGTGTGCCCGGGCTCGTGGCCGCCCCACGCCGAACGCTCCGAGGCCTCGGCGGCCACGGCGGCCGCCCTCGCCTCGTGCCTGCCGCCGACGGCGACGCTCACGCCCTCCTCGGCGAGCCGCCAGACGATCGCCTCTCCGAGGCCCGAGGAGCCGCCGGTGACCAGCGCTGTTTTGCCTTGCAGTCCGCGCATCGTGCCTCCTACTGCGCCGCGTAGCCGCCGTCGACCGGCAACAGCGCGCCGGTGATGAAGCTCGCGTCATCGTTGGCCAGGAACGCGACCGTCGCAGCCGCCTCTGAGGGCAGGCCGATGCGGCCGATCGGGTGGTACTCGTTGAGCAACTCGCGGTACGAGTCCGGAGTCATGCCGATCCGGTACGACTCGCGCTCGAACAGCGGTGTGTCGATCTCGCCGCAGCAGATGGCATTCACACGGATGCCATGCTGCGCGTAGTCGAGCGCCATCGCCTTGGTGATCTCCCGACGCCGCCTTTGCTCGCGCAGTAGGCGGCGCCGTTGCGCTCGCCCACCAGAGCCGCCACCGCCGGCGGCCTTCGCGAAGCTGATCTGCGTGGCGGCGATCGCGGCCAGCGCGGTGCGCAGTCCCGTGCCGTGACTCGTGCCAGGAGCGCTCATGCGCGGACCTCCCCCGTCGTCGCCTGCCCCGCCCCGAGGGCGTAGCAACACGATACGTCGCGGGATGCGGACGTCAACGAGCGATCTTCGGCAAGCTGAGCACCCGCCGCCGGGCGCGCCGGCGTCAGACGGCGGCGAAGCGCTCGCGGAAGCGCGCGGCCGCCCCCGGCGCGAGCGGGCGGCCGTGCGAGAAGAGCGCCGCCTCGAACTGCAGCTCCGCCAGCCGGTGCAGGCTGCGCATGCCTTCGGCGATGTCCTCGTAGAGGGGGCCGACGCCGAGCCTGCCGCCCAGGTCGGTGGCGGCGTCGCCGACGATCAGCACGCCGCGGTCCCGCGGCAGCAACAGGGAGATATGACCCTCGGTGTGGCCCGGGGTGTGCACGACGGAGGCGCCGAAGGGCAGCTCGTCGCCGTCGTGGAGGTCGTGCTCGACGGCGAGGGGGTCCCCGTCGGGCATGGGTCGCAAGGACATGGTGCGGACGATGACGCCGCGGACCGCTCCGGGGCCCGGCTCCAGTTGCCGGTAGGTCTTGCCCTCGCGGACGAGCGCCGCGTCCTCCGCGCCCATCCACACCTCGGCGCCCGTGTGCTCCTTGACCGCGGCGAGCCCGCCCACATGGTCGCCGTGCAGGTGGGTGATGACCACGCCGCGCAGCTCGCGCGGCCCTCTCCCAAGCGCAAGGATACCCCCGCCGATGCGCTCGGCCGCGGCGTCGACGCCGGTATCGACGAGCCAGAGCCCGCCGCCGTCGTCCTCCACGAAGAACACGTTCACGAATCCGAGGCCGAGCTGGTAGACGCCGCTCGCGACTTGCCTGGGCACCGACGCTTTCATGGCTCTCCTCCGACGGATGTGCCTGTCCTGCCGTCCAGTATGGCACGCGAGTGGGTAGGAAGGCCGCGTCGGACCTCCTAAGAGGTTCAGATTCTCTCGACCGCAGCCGATAGTGCGAGCAAACGGGGGCGCGCGGGGCGCGTACCTCCACAGCACCGCCTCGACGAGGCGGCGGGGACCGAGGAGGAACACAACATGACCGTCGGAGAAGTCTTCTCGAAGGCCTTCGAGCTGTGGAAGAAGGACGTGCTCTGGCTGATCCTCGCCGCGCTCGTCGTGGGGCTCGTCATCGCCGTCATCATGGGCCTCATGCTCGCCATCGTGTTCGGCGTCGCGCTCGGCGGGGTGGGCCTCGGCTACAACTCGGCCACCAACAGCATGAGCGGAGTCGGCGCCGGAATGATCGGCCTGGCCGTCGTGGCCTACGTCGTCGGGCTGTTCCTCATCATGGTGCTGGGCATGACGTTCCACGGCGGCATCTTCGAGATGGTCATCGGCGCAGCCCGGAAGAACCGGCCGGCACGGTTCGGCGACGTCTTCAGCGGGTTCAAGAAGTTCGGCGCCTACGCGCTGTTCGCCGTCGTCATGTTCGGCATCGTGCTCGGCCTGACCCTGCTCAACATCATCCCGGTCATTGGTTTCATCGTCATGATCGTCGTGCTCGTCTGGATCGGGGTCATGTGGCTGTATGTGCTTCCGCTGATCGCCGACAAGGGAATGACGTTCGGCGACGCCCAGCGGCGCAGCCGCGAGATGGTCGGCGGCGTCGGCTTCTGGAACACGCTCGGGCGCCTGATCCTGCTGCTCGTCGCCATCTGGATCGTCGGCCTCATCATCGCCCTCATCACCGCCGGCCTGAACAAGGCGTCCTCGAGCGCCGGCAGCATCGTCGGCGGCCTCCTCCTGATCGTCTTCGAGGTCATCGTCGGCCCGTACGTCGTCTGTTACATCTCGGCGATGTACCTGGACTCCGCGGCGCCGGCGCCGGCCGCCGCGGGCGCCTACGGCGCCGCCCCGCCGGCGCCGCCGGCCGCGGGTGCCTTCGCCTCTCCGCCCGCCCCGCCGGCGCCGCCGGCCGCACCGGTCACGCCTCCGGCGACACCAGCGGCAGCCCCTGCCGACACCGCCCAGACCGCGGTGACCGAGGCCGCCGGTGATGCGGCCCCCGACGCGCCGGCCGTGCCCGAGATCCCGCCGGCGCCGCCGGCGAGCTCTCCGCCGCCTCCGCCGCCGCTCGCCTGAGGCGACGCAGAGCACGCCCACCGCGAGCAGCGGGGGCCGCATCAGCGGCCCGCTCTTCGCCGGTCGGCTCCTAGCGCGCCGTGCGCGGGCACGCAGGAGCACGACGCGCGCTAGGGAACACCACTCCAACGCCTCGGAGAGGCGCCAAAAGACTCGAGGAGGACTCTGATGGACTCAAACATCACGTACCAGGCGAGCGACGGGCTCGCGGCGGGGGTGATGATCGTCATCTGGCTGTTCGCCATCGCGTTAGCCGTCCTGGCGATCATCGGCCTGTGGAAGACGTTCCACAAAGCGGGGCTGCCGGGCTGGGCCGCCATCATCCCCTTCTACAACGAATACAACATCGTCAAGATGTCCAACCGGCCCGTCTGGTTCTTCTGGGCCATGCTGGGCTGCAGCCTGTTCGCGTGGATCCCGGTCCTCGGCTTCATCCTCATCATCGGCCTGACCGTGCTCTGGGTCTTCATAGCGCTCGACATCGCCGCCAACTTCGGCCAAGGTACTGGCTTCGCCATCCTGCTGATCATCTTCCCGTCGATCATGTTCCTGATCCTCGGATTCGGCAGCGCTCAGTACAACAGAGTGGCGGCTCCCGGCTCGGCCGGATTCGGCTCGCCGCCCATGCCGGCCAGCGGAGGCTACACCGCTGCTCCGCCGCAGCCGCCGGCCGCGAATACCTACGCCGCTCCGCCGGCCCCTCCGGCGCCGCCGGCTGCCCCGGTGACGCCCGCCCAGACGGCCGCGGCGCCCGTGACACCCGTGACGCCGACAGCGCCCGTGACGCCTCCAGTCATGCCTCCGGTCACACCGACAGAGGCTCCGGCCGCCGAGACCGCCGTGACCGAGCCTCCTGCAGCCGCTCCCGAGGCCGCTCCCGAGGCCGCCGATGCGGCGGCCCCCGAAGCCCCCGCCGCGCCCGAGGTCCCGCCGGCGCCGCCGGCGAGCTCACCGCCGCCTCCGCCGCCGCTCGCCTGAGGCGGGCCACGGAAGGACGGCCGTGAAGGGCCGGGGCTGCGCTGCAGCCCCGGCCCTTCGGCTTCCCGGGCCCATGACCGGCAGGCCGGGGCGCGTAGACCAATGGCCTGTTCCGGCAACGGTGCTATGTGGATAGGAATAACGTGGCCGCCGGCTCAGGCGGTCGAAACGGAGGAGGGGCACAGGACTACATCTTCGCGGAGAGCTGGTCGAACCAGGTCTTCGGGGGCTTCAACGGCTGCCCCTCCACCTGAGGACATCGCCGCTCGGCGCGGGACGAACCGGGGTCCGTGGAGACCCTTCGCCCGGAGGAGCGGGGGTAGGTATGTCGTCCGGACCCTGGTGCCTCCGATGGCGCCATTGTTTGTGCCAACAATGGCGCCATCCAAGGCTCCTACCCCCGAACGACATACCCCCCCGCCCCGGTCCCGGCTACCCGAGGGTCCGAACCGCCGCCGGAGCACATTGATGCGCAGCCGCCCTACCGCCGCTCGCGCGCGCGTCGGTGCGCCGGAACGCCGGGACGTCAGTGCGCCGGCGCGCCCGGGGCCGGCTCGTGCGGGCCGCGTGTGAGCGAGACGGCCGCGCCGATCAGCGCCAGCGCGGCGCCGGTCAGCATCGCGTACTGATAGCCGGTCGCGTAGGCGCTCACCGCGTGGGCGGCCACGGCGCCGCCACCGCCTCCGTGAGTGAGCAGCAGACGCCCGCCCACCGCGCCCAGCTGACTGGCCGCGATGCCGCCGAGCAGCGCGACGCTGAGCGCCTGCCCAGAGGTCCGCATGGTGCTGAGGAAGGCGCTGGCCTGGCTGAGCTGATCCCGCCGGACGCTGCCCATGACGGCCGACGTATTGGGCGCGCTGAACGCCGCCATGCCCAGTCCGACGACGACTAGGGCGCCGGCCACGTGCCACAGTGGCGCGGTCGCGCTGATGAAGGCGAGCAGGACCATGCCGGCGGCGAGGGCCACCATGCCGCCGGTGGCGAGCACGCGCGAGCCGATGCGGTCGCTCAGACGGCCGCTGAACGGGCTGAGAGCGGCCATCAGCAGCGGCTGGCTCAGCAGCAGCCAGCCGGTCAGCGAAGCGGAGCGGCCCTGGACGAGCTCGAGGAAGATGGCGGTCAGCAGGCCGATGCCGTACAGCGCCATGTAGTTCAGCAGGGCCGCGGTGTTGGCGGCGGCGAACAGCCGGTTCTTGAGGACGAGGTCGAGGTCGAGGATCGGTGACTCGACCCGCCGCTCGTGGAATATGAAGGCGACCAGGGACACCGCCGAGAGCGCCAGCAGGCCGATGGTCGCCGGAGAGGCCCAGCCCCACTGCACCGAGAACGTCAGCGGAACCAGCAGGCAGACCAGGAAGGCTCCGAGGAGCACCGAGCCGAACCAGTCCAGGCGGGGACCGCTTTCGCGCTCGCTGCGCGGCAGCATGAACCAGCCCCAGAGCAGCACGATGATGCCGATGGGGATGTTGATGAGGAAGATCCAGCGCCAGCCGACGGCATCGGTGATGAAGCCGCCGAGCGGAGGGCCGACCGTCAGGCCGATGTACACGGCCATCACGTTGATGCCGAGGGCGCGACCGCGTTCGTTGGGGGGGAAGACCGCCGTGACGATCGCCGCCGACGTAGCGCCCATGAAGGCAGCCCCCCCACCTTGGATGATGCGCGACACGATGAGCCAGGCGTCGTTCATGCTGGCCGCGCACAGGATGGAGGCGAACGTGAACACGGTGATGCCGAACAGGTAGTAGCGCACGAGGCCGTGCTGGTCGGCGAGACGGCCGGCCGGGATGAGCAGGACTGCCGTCGTCAGCAGGAACGCGGCCGAGACCCACACCGCGGCCGTGAAGCTCAGGTGCAGGTCCTTCCCCATCACGGGGAGGGCGACGCTGACGATGGAGCCGTCCAGCGGTACCATGAAGGCGCCGACGGACGTCAGCGCCAGCAGTTGCCAGCGGCGCCGGTGAAGATCCTCGTCGGTGATGCGTTTGATGAGTGCCACGAGCGCGGCCGCCCTCAGGAGACCCAGGACACGAGCTCGTCCAGGGCGGCGCGCGAACGCGCGAAGGTATTGGCCGCCGCCTCGAGATCCGGATGCCCGAGTGTGACCGCGACGACCATGCGCTTCTCCTCGGATCCCGGCAGCAGCGAGCGCAGGATGCCCGGATACCGCACGAGGGTCGTGGTGATGCACGTGCCGAGTCCCTTGTCGTAGGCGGCGAGGCACACGCTCTGCACGAACGACGCGGTGTCGTAGCTGGCGGACGCATCGACAAGACAGTTCTCGAAACCGAAGACGAGCAGAACGGGTGCGCCGAAGCAGTCGGCCATGCGCGCCATCGAGGCGGCCGGGCCTGAGGCTTCACCGGCCGCCTCGAGGGTCGCCGTCCGCGACTTCATGAGGGCGACCGCTCGGGCCGAGCACGCACCGGGCCAGTCGGGAGTCGGCGTGCCCGGCAGGTCGTGCGCGTCCGCCTCTTCGCGCTCGACGGCGGCCTTGAAAGCGGTCTTGAAGCGCTCGAGGGCCTGTCCCGTGACGGCCCAGACGTTCCACGCCTGCGTGTTGCGCGACGACGGCGCCCAGCGCGCCTCGTCGAGGATCTCGCGGATGAGGTCCTGCGGGACCGGCTCGGTGGTATAGGCGCGGATACTGCGGCGCCCGCGGATGACGTCCTCGAACTCCATCGTGAGTCGCTCCTTGGTCAGTGATGAGTCTGTGGTGAGCCTACATCGTGCGCGGCCAGGGTACGACACGCAGGCGACTCATCGCAGCAGCGCTCGCACGACGGACAAGCCACGCGCGGCGTCGTCGCACCAGGCGTCCGCGCCGACCTGGTCGCTCGCCGTTTGATCCACGGGAGCGCCGCCGATGACGATCGGCAGGCGGCGCTCCCAGCTCGCCGTGCGCTCCCGCACGAAGGCGATGGTCTGCTTCATGCTGTCGTAGCCCGTGGTCAGCAGGGAGGAGAGGCCCAGCACGTCGGGGCGTTCGCGCTCGACGGCGTCCGCGATCTGCTCCGGGGGCACGTTGACGCCGAGGTCCACCATGTCGTAGCCCTCGGCGTCGAAGAGGGCGATGACGATGTTCTTGCCGATGTCGTGGATGTCGCCGCGCACGGTGGCGATGACCATGCTGTGCTCCCGAGCGGCGTGCGCGGAGATCTCCCTGCGCGGGACGAGGATTCCCGCCGCCTCGCGGAAGATCTCGCCCGCCATGATGAGAGCGGAGATGAAATAGGTGCCTTCCTCGTACATCTTGCCGACGCGCTCCATGCCCATGCGGCACTCCGCAAGCAGGGTCGCGGGGTCCTCGCCCGCCTCAAGGCGGCGGCGAATGGCGGCGATCGCCCCGCGCTCGTCCATCCGCACGATGAGGTCGTCGAGGGTGGTCTCAGGTGTGGCCGTCACGCGATCATCTCCTCGCCTCGCCGGAACCGACGATGCCGACCGTTGTCGAGAGGCTGAGGCGGTCGGCGCGCCCGACGAAGCGGCCCCAGCTCTCGGGACGGTCCTCGAAATCGTAGAAGAGGTGTTCGAGGATCCACGCCGAGGTGCCCGGCCGCTCGTTCAAATAGGCGGCCTCTGCCTTCGTGAAGGCCGACGCATGCAGGGTCAGGCGGCCATACTTGATGTCCGACCCCGCCGCGCCGGAGAACAGATCCTGCAGCGCGGTCACGCCGAGCTCGGCCTCGACCAGCGGCCGAGCGGGATCGAAGACCAGGTACTCGCTGTGGTAGAAGAGCGACTCTTCCCCGCGCCTGAGCAGCCGCTTGATGGAGATGACGCGGTCGTCCTCCCCGACTTCGAGCTTCTCGCGCACCCGCGCCGAAGGCGAGACGATGCGCGCCTCGATGATGTGCGCCTCGATGTCGGGGTCGGCAAGGTACTGCTTCAGCTCGCGGAGGTCGAAGAGCGCGGTGCCGAGCTGCGGTACCTTGACGAACGTCCCGCGACCGTGCTCCGTCACGGCGACGTCCTCGCGCACGAGCTCGGCGATCGCCCTGCGCACGGTCATCGGACTGACGCCGTAGGCGGCGCAGAGCTCGGCCTCGGACGGCAGGCGGTCCCCGGGCCGATACCCCCCCCGTGCGATGCTCTCGCGGATGCCGCGAGCGAGCTGAGCGTAGGGCGGCTCGAACGAGTCTCTGTCGATGGGAGCGCTCCGGTTCACGTCGCCAATCTAGCACTTCCCTACTTCCCTAGACCACTGGGGAATCGTGCGCTATACTGCCTCGTACTGGTGTCGCTGCCAAACGGCGTGCGGCGCAGCGGCGAACGAGTCTAGCACCGTCAGGGAGGCGCAGAGATGTCACGAGAGCTGACCGACGCCATCGTCGGCGTGCGTGAGGAGGAGGCCCTCGGCCTCGTCAGGAGCATGCTCGACGCCGGCACAGATCCGAAGGCCGTGCTGGACGAGGCCAAGGACGCGATGACCGAGCTCGGGCGCCGCTTCGAGTGCGAGGAGGCCTTCATCCCCGAGCTCATCATGGGCGGTGAGATCATGAAGAACATCGCCGACGAGCTGAAGCCGCATCTCAAGGGCGAGAGCGACGACGCCAGGCGTGGCACGGTCGTCATCGGCACCGTGCAGGGCGACATCCACGACATCGGTAAGGACATCGTCGTGATGATGCTCGACGTCAACGGATACGAAGTGCACGATCTCGGCGTGGACGTGCCGGCGGACAGGTTCATCACCGAGATCCGCGAGAGCGGCGCCCAGGTCGTCGGCCTCAGCGGTCTGCTGACGTTGGCCTTCGACTCGATGAAAGCGACCGTCGACGCGATCAGCGCCGCCGGCCTTCGCACTCAGGTCAAGATCATGGTCGGAGGCGCCCCGGCGGATGCCCAGGTGCAGGACTACACCGGCGCCGACGGCTGGGGCAACGACGTCGGCCAGGCGCTCAAGCTCTGCGCCGAGTGGACAGGAGGGGAGGCCTGATGAGCCCGACAGGCGAGGAGCTCTACAAGCAGCGCGAGCAGCGTTTCAACGACATCGTCGCGCTCCAGAAGCCGGACCACGTGCCCGTCATCGGTCACAACATCCACTACTTCGCCGACCTCTGGAAGGGTCACTCCCGCAAGGAAGCGGGCTACAACCACACCCAGCACTACGCCGCCATCAAGGATGCGACCATCGAGTTCGGCTGGGAGTTCGTGCCCGCCAACGCGCTGTTCGCAGCCGACGGCTACGAAGCCCTGGGCATCAAGCAGCTGCGCTGGCCCGGCGGCGACCTGCCCGACGACGTCGGCTTCCAGTTCGTCGAGGGCGAGTACATGCTCGCCGACGAGTACGATGAGTTCCTGGCCGACCCGAACGGCTTCACGGTCCGGAAGATCTTCCCGCGCATCGCCGACAACCTGGCGGGGTTCGAGCAGGTGCCGATCCCGCCGCTCTACTTCATGGCCAACACCTACTACCTGCTCAACGTCGGCGGACCGCTGCTCGGCGCGCCGCCGCTGCGCAAGGCTCTGGAGAGCCTGCTGGCCATGTCCGACGCGGTCGGCAGCTACTTCGCCGCGGACGCCGTCAACGCCCAGGAGATGACCGCGCTGGGCTGCCCGCGCACTTGGGGAGCACCCATAATCCCCGCCTTCGACGTGGTCTCGGACATGCTGCGCTCTCTCCGCGGCAGCACGCTGGACATGTATCGCCATCCCGACCAGCTGCTCGCCGCCATCGACCTCATACAGCAGGCTCAGATCGGCCTCGCGCTAATGGTCATGCAGGCGACCGGCAACCCGCGCGTCTTCATCCCGATGCACCGCGGCGCGGGGGGGTTCATGAGCGACGAGCAGTTCGAGAAGTTCTACTGGCCGTCGTTCAAGGGTCTTGTCATGGCGGTCATCGAGGCCGGCGGCGTGCCCTGCCCTCTCTTCGAGGGCGACTACACGCCGCGCCTCAAGTACCTCGCCGAGCTGCCGGCGGGCAAGGTCGGCGGCCACTTCGACAAGGTCGACCGCAGGAAGTTCAAGGAGATCCTTGGCGACAAGATGTGCTTCTGGGGCAACGTGCCGGTCTCGCTCCTGTGCACCGGCACGCCGCAGCAGGTCAAGGACGACGTCAAGGAACTCATCGACCTCTTCGGCGACACCGGCGCGCTGATCCTCGACTCCGGCCTCGGCATCCCCGACGAGGCGCGGCCGGAGAACCTGCACGCGATGCGCGAGGCGGCTGAGGAGTACGGCGTTCTGTGATGCTTGCGCGCTTTCCGGGAGTGTGTAGGGTGGCCGCATCGTGACGGACGCTCCACGCAACGATTCGCGGCGCTCTGAGGAGCGGCCGGGCGGGCTCAAGCTCATCGCCTGCCCGGCCGTCATCGGCGAACTGGCCGACGGCGCTACGGAGGGCGTCGACTGCCACGAGCTCGAGGCGCAGCTCCACGTGAGCCCGGAGCGGCTCAAGGAGGCGCTGCGCGTCGCCGTGGCCGAGGCCGACACGCCGGGCGCGACGATCGTGCTCGGTTACGGCCTCTGCTCCAATTCCGTGCTCGGCCTCAGGACCGAGCACGCCACGCTCGTCGTGCCCAGGGTCGACGACTGCATCGCCATGCTGCTCGGCTCCAATGAGGCCTTTGCGGCGGAATCCGAGAAGGAGCGCGGCAGCTACTACGTCGCCAAGGCGTATCTGGAGGAGTGCGACACGATCATGAGCGAGCACGAGAAGCTCGTGGAGAAGCGCGGCCGGGAACGCGCCGAGCAGATGATGCGCCTGCTGCTCGCCCACTACACGCGCATCGTGCTCGTCGACACCGGCCGCTACGACATGGAGCCGCATCGAGCACGTGTCGCCGACTTCGCCGAGACCTTCGACCTCGCCGTCGAGGAGGTGCCGGGCACGACGCGTATCCTGGACGCGCTCGTGGAGGGCGAATGGGGCGAGGACTTCGTCGTCGCTCCTCCCGGACACGAGCTCACCCTCCGGGACTTCCGGCCCGAACTCTTCGCCGGCGGCGCCTCCTCCCCGCCCCCAGCCGCATCGCACGGTACCCGGCAGGCGTGAACGTCCTCTGCATCGCCGGCTTCCTCGGTAAGACGACTCATCGGGGTCGCGCGCGCCATGACCCAGCGCGGCCTGCAGCTCGCTGTGATCGAGAACGAGATCGGCGAGGTCGGCGTCGACGACGGCTACGTCCGCGAGCAGGGCCTGCCCGTCCAGGAGTTCTTCGGCACGATGCATCTGCTGCACCCTGCAAGCCGGACTGGTGGAGGCTCTCCGCGCCGTCGAGAACCGGTACGGACCGGACTGGGTGATCATCGAGTCCACCGGGCTGGCCGCGCCGGGCGATCTGCTCGGCCTCGTGGTCGACAACTCTCCGGACCTCGACACGATACGTGTACTGACGCTCGTCGACGCCGTGCGCTGGCCGATGCTCCTCGAGGTGGTCGAACCGTTGGTCACGGCCCAACTCGAGGTCGCCGACATCGTCGCCGTCAACAAGGTGGACGAAGTCGACGAGGAAGCACTGGCCGCGGTCATCGAGAGCGTCGGCCGGATCGCCGGCGAGGCGACCATCCTGGCGGTGTCGGCGACCACCGGCGCCGGCATGAAGCGCTGGCTGGGCGCCGTCGTCTGATGAGCGAGCACGGCGGCCGCGGTCACGATGGCCACGACCTTGCGGTGGGCGGCCACGGCGACCTCGCGTTCCATGTCACGGCTCTCGCGGCCGAGCCGGCGCTCACCGGAGGCGGCGCCGGCATGGCCCGAGATGCCGTCCTCACGGTCAATGTCATCGTGTTCGGCGTGGACGAGCGGACGCTCCCTCTGTCGTGACGAGCGCCTGGTCGCGCGCGACCGGCGCCGAGACCGTCTGGCGGCGCTAGTCCCGCTCGGCAACGGCTGCGACGTCCGCGACCGCGCCGCCTGCCAAGCGGCCGCGACCCCGGGTCGCCAAGCCCGCGCGGGACGTGGCCCCGCGCGCCCCGACACACTCAGGCGACCACTCTCACCCTCGGCACGTCGGCGACGGGGAGAGGAGGGGCGGGACGGGCTCTTCGCCCGCCGCCCCTCCCCGTTGCCGCTCGCCGTCGGCCCGCAGGCCTGGTCACGTCGCCTAGGGCACGCTCAGATCTCCGCGCCGTACTTGCGTCCGGCGTCGATGAACGCCTTGTACGCGGCCGGGTCGGCCTCGTCCAGGACGATGCCGCTGCTGAGAATGAAGCCCCCGTCCTTGGCGGTCTTGCCGAGCAGGTCCTTGACGTAGGCGTCCATCTGCTCCGGAGCGCCCATCGTGAACAGCGCGGCGGGCACGTTGCCGCCGATACACTGGCGCCGGCCGACGGTGGCCTTGGCGCGCTCCATGTCGGTGGCGTCGAACATCCAGACCATGCGGCCGGCGGGGATGTCCTCGTCGGCGATGACCTCGAGGCGCTCGTTGTAGGCGCCCTCGGCGAAGACCCACGGCACGAGGCCCTCTTCGATCAGGCCGAGCAGCACAGCCTTGAAGCTCGGCCAGTAGAGCTCCTTGTAGTCGGCATCGGACATGAAGCCGTCGGCGCCCTTGTGGATCGGGATGAAGACGATCGGGTTCCCCGTCATGTTGCTCGAGCGGACCGCGAACTCGACGGCTTGCGGCGCGAGCCGGTCCATGGCGGCCTTGAGCTTGTCCGGCTGGCGGAACTTGTCCAGCATGAGGCCGCGGGTGCCGCGCATGGTGTCGCCGAGGATGTCGTAGGGAGCCTTGGTGGCGCCGCCCGCCGTCTGCGGGATGCCCAGGGTGGCCATGACCCTGCCGTCGGCCGCCATGGCCGCCTGCATCCACTCCATGGCGGCGTCGCCGGCCTCGGCCAGCTTCTTGAGCATCTCCTTGACCGGCGGAGCCGAGAAGCCGGCGAAGAGCGGCGGCGTGAAGGGCATCTCCACGAGATCCGTCCACGGCGCGAGCATCGAGAACGGCTCCATCGCGCCGAACACGCGCGGCAGGTAGGTGCGCTGCCAGTATGTGCCCGGATCCTGGATGAGAGCGGGGTACTCGTCGCTCTTCATCCACTCCTGCTCGATGTACTGGTAGGAGGTGTCGTCCGGCGTGCCGTGCCCGGGCCACTTGTAGAGGTGGTAGTCGAGGATGTCGAAGACCTTGCCCGGCACGATGCTCAGGGTCGAGGCGAGCCCGTCGGGCATCGTCTCCTCGTGGAACTTGAACCAGTCCTCCTTGAAGATCTCGTAGTCGTAGTACGCCTGCTTGCCGGTGTGGCCGTAGAAACGGAACGGCAGGAGGCCGATCGCCGGCGCGATCGGCACGGTCGCGGGCTTCTTGAGATCGAGCACGTCGCGGTACAGCTGTACGCGGTCACGGTAGGTCTGCGCTACCTCGGGCGAGGCGAACTCGAGCGGCACGTTCTGCCAAGCGTCGAGCCGGAACGCCAGCCGCTCTTCGGACGTCAGCTCTTTCCAGTTATCAGGCAGCATCGTCATGCACCCCCCACCCAGGTCTTGGCGAGCTCGACCGCAGCCACGGCGTCCTTGCCCCAGTCGTCGGCGCCGGCGAACTCCACGACGTCACCGGTCACGGGCGCCCCACCGAGCATGATCTTCACGTCGTCGCGCAGGCCGGCCTCCTCGATGGCGGCCACGGTGGCCTTCATCGACTCGAAGGCGACGGTGAGCAGGCCGCTGAGGCCGAGGATCTGTGCCTTGCTGTCACGGACCGCGTCGACGACCTTCGCGACCGGCACGTCGACCCCCAGATCCACGACGTCGAAGCCGCCGATGTCGAGCATCGTCACCACGATGTCCTTGCCGATGTCGTGGATGTCGCCCTGCACGGTGCACATCACGACGGTGCCGAGCTTCTCGCCGCCGGAGTCGGCCTTGAGGTAGGGCTTCAGCTTGGCCGTGATGCCGGTCATGATCTCGCCGGCCATGATGAGCTCGGGGATGAACGCCTCGCCGTCGGCGAACCGCTGGCCGATCACTTCCATGGCTTCCCTGCAGGCGGCGACCACGCTGAGTGGGTCGGCGCCGCCCTGCAGCAGCTCACCGGCGATCCGCAGCGCGTCGTCTTCGCGCAGCTCGATCACCGCATTCTTCAGTTCGTCCGGCATTGGGCCTCCCAGGTCCGACTGTGCACGGCAAGCGTCCACCGTGACTTTCCGTAAGCGCCATGACATAATATATAGATAAATAGACAAAGTGCAAGTGAAGCCGCGTTGCGCTGATAGGATGCGCCCAAGATGGATGACCAGACACCAGCCGCAAGACTCGCGCCGCTCGCGCCGCTCGACCGCGATTCCTACGAGCCGGCGTATATGCAGCTCGTCAACGTACTGAGCCACGCGATCGCGACGGGGCAGTACCGGGCCGGCGACCAGCTTCCCACCGAGGCCGAGCTGTGCGCCGCCTGGGACGTGAGCCCGATGACCGTGCGCCGCGCGATCGGCGTGCTGCTCGACCGCGGGGCGGTCAGCACCACACGCGGGCGCGGCACCTTCGTCAAGCCGCTGCAGCTGGCCTCGGCGACCTTCGAGCTCAGCACCTTCCGCGAACTGCTGGGAGATCCGCGCGTCGAGGCCAAAGTGCTGGAGGCGCGCGTCGTGCCGGCGGGCGCGCGCGCTGCGGCCAATCTGGCCGTCCCTGAAGGGACGCGCATCATCAGCATCCGGCGTCTGTTGGCGCGCGGTGCAGAACCTCTGATGTATCACCGCGAGTCGCTCGTCTACGATCCGACGACGCCCACCGTCGAGTCCGAGCTCGGCGTCACAGCCCTACGCGACCTCTTCGAGGGCAGCCTCGGAGCCGGCCCCAAGCAAGGGGAGCTCATCATCCACGCCTCAGTCCTGACCGAGGACGAGGCACGCCACGTGGATCGTCCCCCCGGCAGCGCCGCGCTGGTGCTCGAGCACCTCTTCTACGACTACGACGACGCGCCGATGAGCTGGGGGCGCTTCGTCTGCCGCGGCGACCTGCTGCAGTTCCACGCCCGCATCGGTGTCCAGGCGCCGGCGCCGGAGACCAAGCCACGCTCGAGGAGGCGCTCATGAGGCCCAGACCGGGCCTCGACCCGGCGTCGCTCGTCGGTCGCGTCGCCGCGCTCGACGAGCAGGGCGCTCTCGAGGCCGTCCGCGCCAGGGTCGCGGGCGGCGACGATGCCATGGCGATCATCGCCGACTGCCAGCGTGGTCTGCAGTTGGTCGGCGAAGACTACGCCTCCAGCGTGTACTTCATCAGCGGCCTCATCATGGCCGGCGAGATCTTCCGCGAGGCGATGGAGATCCTGGAGCCGCTGCTGCCGGCTGCCGGCGAGCGTGCCTCGGTCGAGGCGCCAGGCGGCGTGCTCATCTGCACCGTTCGTGGCGACATCCACGACCTCGGCAAGAACATCGTCATCATGATGCTGCGCTCCCACGGCATCGTCGTGCACGACCTCGGCGTCGACGTGTCCCCGGACGAGGTGGTACGCAAGGCCCTCGCATTGCAGCCAGCCGTCCTCGGCCTCTCGGGCCTTCTCACCGCCGCCGCCGAAGGCATGAAGGCGACGGTCGCGGCGGTGCGCGACGCCGGGGACCAGATCCGCGCCCTGCCGATCATCATCGGCGGCAGTATCGTGAGCGAGGAGGCGTGCGCCTGGACCGGCGCCGACCTGTGGGCCAACGACGCCTCGCGCGGCGTGCGGCTCATCCGCGAGGCGATCGCCGCCAAGCGCGGCTGACGACGGCCGCGCGCACCGGCCCGCCCGCGCGTCCACGAGCTTGACAGCCGCCCGCCCTCTGTCCTACGGTTCCCAGACCGCTTGCCGAAATGGCAGGCACGTGATGAAGGGCCCGGTGCTCACCGGAGGTGTCACATGATTGGCCCGTGGCGAAGGACATACGAGTAACCCCTGAGCTGGTCGAGGTACGCCGCCTCGCACTGGCCCACAACGTCCTGCCCATCACCCACTCGTTCGTCTCCGACCTCGAGACCCCCGTCTCCGCGTTCCTCAAGCTGGGCGCGCCGCGCCGCGCGTTCCTGCTGGAGAGCGCCGAGCAGGGGCAGCACATGGGCCGCTTCTCGTTCCTCGGTGTCGGCGCCCGCGCGCTGGTCACCTACCAGGACGGGCGCCTCACGGTCCAGGAGAACGGCGACCGCCTGAGCGTCGACCACGACGACCCGTTCACGGCCGTCGCCGACCTCATGCGCAGTTACCGGCCGCCCACGAGCGGCGTGGCCGCCGACCTGCCGCCGCTCGCCGGCGGCCTCGTCGGCTACTTCGGCTACGACCTCGTGCGCCGGCTCGAGCCGCTGCCTGACGCCCCGCCGGACGACCTCGGCCTGCCGGAGATGGCGTTCCTGCTGGCCGACACCGTCCTGGTCTTCGACCACCTCAAGCACACCATCACCATCGTCGCCAACGCGTTCGTGGACGGGCGCGACGTGGACGGCCCCTACGAGCGCGCCGTGGAGCGCATCGCCGACGTGCGCGCCAAGCTGGCCGCGCCCCTGCCCGCCGGCGCGGCCGGGCGCATGGTGGACGCGGTGCAGGTCGCCGGCGGCGCGGGCGCGAGCGGGCGGGCGGCCGCAGGCGGCCCCGCCCCCTCGCGCCCGGTCACCTCATCCATGACGCGCGAGCAGTACGAGGCCGGCGTGGAGCGCTGCCGCCAGTACATCTACGCCGGCGACGCCTTCCAGATCGTGCTTAGCCAGCGCTTCAGCACGCCGGTGGACGTGACGCCGTTCTCCATCTACCGCGGCGTCCGCGCCGTGAACCCGAGCCCGTACCTCTACTACATCGCCTTCGACGACTTCGCCCTCTGCGGCTCCAGCCCCGAACCGCTGGTCACCGTCCAGGGCGAGCGCGTGGAGACACGGCCGATCGCCGGCACCCGCCCGCGCGGCGCGAGCGCGGCCGAGGACCGGCGCCTCATGGACGACCTGCGCGCCGACGAGAAGGAGCGCGCCGAACACGTCATGCTCGTCGACCTCGGACGCAACGATCTCGGCCGCGTCTGCGTGCCGGGCACCGTCAAGGTGGACGAGTTCATGGAGATGGAGCTCTACTCGCACGTCATCCACATGGTCTCGTCCGTGAACGGCACGCTGGCCGAGGGCAACGACCCGGCGGCCGCGCTCAAAGCCGCCTTCCCGGCGGGCACGGTGAGCGGCGCCCCCAAGGTGCGCGCCATGCAGATCGTCGACGAGCTGGAGACGGTGCGCCGCGGCCCCTACGCCGGCGCGATCGGCTACCTGAGCTACGGCGGCGACCTGGACACCTGCATCTGCATCCGTACGGTGGTGGTCAAGGACGGCGTGGCGCACGTGCAGGCCGGCGCCGGCATCGTCGCCGACTCGGTGCCCGCCATGGAGTACGCTGAGACCAGGAACAAGGCGGCCGCCCTGCTGCGCGCCATCGACCTCGCCCACGAGCAGTTCGGCGACGGAGGTCCCTCATGACACCCACCACTCCCCGCGCCGGCGACGGCACGCGGGTCTTCATGATCGACAACTACGACTCGTTCACCTACAACCTGGTCCAGTACCTCGGCGAGCTCGGCGCGGACATCACCGTCAAGCGCAACGACCACGTGAGCGTCGCGGAGATCGAGGCGGCGGAGCCCACGCACCTGGTGGTCTCCCCCGGCCCCCGCACGCCCAACGAGGCGGGCATCAGCATGGAGGCCATCACCCACTTCGGCGCGGCACGGCTACCCGTGCTGGGCGTGTGCCTCGGCCACCAGGCCATCGGCCAGGTGTACGGCGGCGTGGTGCGCAGGGCCGGCGCGCCGGTGCACGGCAAGACCGACCAGATCCACCACGACGGCGCCGGGGTGTTCGCCGGCCTGCCCGACCCCTTCACCGCCACGCGTTACCACTCGCTGGTGGTGGACGAAGCCTTGCCGGACAGCCTCGCGCTGACGGCGTGGAACGCGGAGGGCATCGTGATGGGCGTGAGCCACCGCGAACTGCCCGTGCACGGGGTGCAGTTCCACCCCGAGAGCGTGCTCACCGAGGTGGGGCTGGACCTGCTGGCGACGTTCCTGCGCATGACCGGCGAGAGCGGCGTGATCGGCGCGGCCGCGCCGGACGGCGGCGCGGACCGTGAGGAGACGCGCGATGCCGAATGACGTCCTGAGCGCGGCCCTCGGGCAGCTCAGCGCCGGCCGTGACCTCACGGAGGACGACGCCCGCGGCGTGCTGCTGGAGATCATGGGCGGCCGCGCCACGGACGCTCAGACGGCCGCCTTCCTCAGCGCGCTGCGCGTCAAGGGCGAGACCGCGGCCGAGATCGTCGGCATGGCCAAGGCCATGACTGAGCTCGCCGAGAAGGTCGAGGTGGACGCCGACGTGATCCTCGACACCTGCGGCACCGGCGGCGACCACGCCGGCACCTTCAACATCTCGACGGCGGCGGCGCTCGTGGCCGCGGGCGCCGGCGTCACCGTGGCCAAGCACGGCAACCGCTCGGCCACCAGCAAGTGCGGCAGCGCCGACGTGCTCGAGGCCCTCGGGGTCGCCATCGACCTTGCCCCCGGGCAGGTGAGCCGCTGCATCGCCACGTGCGGGATCGGGTTCATGTTCGCGCCCCGCCACCACCTGGCGATGAAGCACGTCGCGCCCGTGCGCCGCGAGCTCGGCATGGCCACGACGTTCAACCTCATCGGCCCGCTCACCAACCCGGCCGGCGCCAGGCACCAGCTCATCGGCGTGGCCGACGCGCGCTACGTGGACCGCATCGCCCAGGCGGTGCGGCTCATGGGCAACGCGCGCAACCTGATCGTGCACAGTGACGACGGGCTGGACGAGATCACCACGACCTGCGCGACCAGCGTGGTCGAGGTGTTCGCCGGCCAAGGCTACGACGAGCGGTACGAGGTCACGCCCGAGCAGTTCGGTATGCGGCGGGCACGGCTCGAGGACCTCGCCGGCGGCGACGCCGCCGAGAACGCGGCTCTGCTGCGCGCCGTCGTGGACGGCGCGCCGGGGCCGCACCTGGACATCGTGCTGCTCAACGCCGGCGCGGCGCTGTACATAGCCGAGGCCGCGGGCAGTATCGACGAGGGCGTGGACGAGGCGCGGCGCGCCGTCGCCCACGGCGCCGCCCGCGCCAAGCTGGACGCCCTCGTCGCCACCAGCCGGCGGCTCGCCCGGGAGGACGCGTGAGCGGCGCGCCACACTCACCCGGCGGCCCGCCCCGGCCGGCCCTGCCCTACGAGCAGCCGAACCCGGGCGGCTTTCTCGCCGAGATGGTCGCCGGGTCGCGTCGGCGCGTCGCCGCGGCGCGCGTCGGCGGCAGGCTGCGGCGGCCGGAGCACCCCGGCGAGCCCGGCCGCCTGCGCGAGGCGCTGGCGCGCCCGAGTTGGACGCCCGGCGCCCCCAGCCCGCAGCTTGCCGTCATCGCCGAGGTCAAGCGGCGCTCGCCGAGCAAGGGAGACATCGCGTCGGAGCTCGACGCGGTCACGCAGGGGCGCGCCTACGAGGCCGCCGGAGCGGACGCGATCTCCGTGCTCACCGAGCCGACGCGCTTCGGCGGCTCGCTCGACGACCTGCGCGCCGTGTGCGCGGCGGTCGAGCTCCCCGTGCTGCGCAAGGACTTCATCGTGGACAAGGGGCAGATCTGGGAGGCGGCCGAGGCGGGGGCCGCCGCCGTGCTCCTCATCGTGGCCATCCTGGGGGACGACCGCCTGCACGAGCTGCTCATCGAGGCGCTCGACTGCGGCCTCGACCCACTGGTGGAGGTGCACGACCTCGGCGAGACCCGCCGCGCCACCCGCGCCGGCTGCACGCTCGTCGGCATCAACAACCGCGACCTCGTCACCCTTGAGGTGGACATAGCCACCACCGAGTACCTCGCCCCCGCCCTGGGCCCCTGCATGTTCCCGGTGAGCGAGAGCGGCATCGTCACCTCCGCCGACGCCTGCCGCGTGGCGCTCTCAGGCGCCCGCGCGCTGCTCGTCGGCGAGACGCTCGTGCGCGCTCCCGTCGAGGAACTCTCGCAGGTCATCTCCGACCTCAAGGACCCGGGGTGGCCGGCGTGACCCTGATCAAGGTCTGCGGCCTCACCCGCGCCGAGGACGCCCGACTTGCGGCCGAGCTCGGCGCGTGGGCGCTCGGCTTCGTGCTGACCGGGAGCCCCAGGCGAGTCCGCGCAGGCGAGGCGGCGGAGCTCATCGCCGCGGCGACGCGCGCCGACTACGGCGCGTCCGGAGAAAAGCCCGGGCGCTCGCCGCACGCCGTCGCCGTGGTCACCACCGAGCCGGCCGGCTGGGTCGCCGACGCGCTCGCGGAGAGCGGCGCCGACGCCGTGCAGCTCTCCGCCGGCGCCGACGGCCCAGGCGTCGCACAGATCCGGGAGGCGGCCGCGCGGCTGCGGCGGCGGCCGCTCGTCATCGCCGCCGCCGACACGCCGGACGTGGCGCTCGCCGACTTCGTCCTGCTCGACGCGCGTACCGCCGGCGCCTACGGCGGCACCGGCGAGACCCTCGACTGGGAGGCGCTCGCCGCGGACCCCGCCACGCCGGCCGGAGACGTCGTCGTCCTCGCCGGCGGCCTGCTCCCGGACAACGTCGGCGCAGCCATCGCCGCGCTGCGCCCCGCCGCCGTCGACCTCTCGAGCGGCGTGGAGAGCGCGCCGGGCGTCAAAGACCATCAGGGACTGCGTGACTTCTTCGCCGCAGTGGTACAAGCGGACGGAGGGGCGGCCATGAGGAGGATCACAGGATGAGCATCGAGACACGCTTCGGCCCGTACGGAGGCCGGTTCGTCCCCGAGACGCTCATCCCGGCGCTCGACGAGCTGACCGCCGCCTACGAGGAGGCGGCGGCCGACACGGCCTTCCAGGCCACACTGGCTCACCTCCTCTCCGAGTACGCCGGCCGCCCCACCCCGCTCTACCACGCCGAGCGGCTGAGCGCGCGCTGCGGCGCGACGGTGCTGCTCAAGCGCGAGGACCTCTGTCACACCGGCGCCCACAAGATCAACAACGTCCTCGGTCAGGCCCTGCTCGCGAAGCGGATGGGCAAGCGCCGGGTGATCGCGGAGACCGGCGCCGGCCAGCACGGCGTGGCCACCGCGACGGCCTGCGCCCTGCTCGACCTCGAGTGCGCCGTGTACATGGGCGCCGAGGACGTGCGCAGGCAGGAGCTCAACGTGGTGCGCATGCGCCTGCTCGGCGCGACCGTCGTCCCCGTGGAGAGCGGCTCCCGCACCCTGAAGGATGCGATGAACGAGGCGCTGCGCGACTGGGTGACCAACGTGCGCGACACCTTCTACTGCATCGGGTCGGTCGCCGGCCCGGCCCCGTACCCGTCCATGGTGCGCGACTTCCAGGCAGTGATCGGCGACGAGACCATCTCCCAGGTTCGCGAGCGGTACGGGCACCTGCCCGACGAGGTCGTCGCCTGCGTGGGCGGCGGCTCCAACGCGATGGGCATCTTCAACGCGTTCCGCGACCTCGCCTCGGTGCGGCTCACGGGCGTGGAGGCGGCCGGCGAGGGACTGGACGGCCGCCACGGCGCGCCGCTGGCCAAGGGCACGCCGGGCGTGCTGCACGGGTCGTACAGCTACCTGTTGCAGGACCCCTGGGGACAGGTGACCGAGGCGCACTCCATCTCGGCCGGGCTGGACTACCCGGGCGTGGGGCCGGAGCACTCGTGGCTCAAGGACTCCGGCCGCGCGGCGTACGCAGCGGCGACCGACGTGGAGGCTCTCGCAGCCTTCCGCACGCTCTCGGAGCTCGAGGGCATCATCCCGGCGCTGGAGAGCGCCCACGCCGTGGCCTACGTGCTGCGCGGGCCGTCGGACGTCGAGCCCACCGCGCCGTCGCCGTCCCAGACCGGCAGGTTCACGATCCCGGGAGAGGCCGAGTTCGACCCGACGGCCACGCGGTTCGCCCGCGGCGACCTCGTGGTGGTCAACCTCTCCGGCCGGGGAGACAAAGACGTCTACGAGGCCGGAGCGAAGCTGGGGGTGCTTCCATGAGCGGTCTACCTACGGTGGCCCGCTCGCGTACGCCCGAAGAGGAGGCGTCATGAGCGTGCGCAAGCTGCCGCATCCGCCGGCGGGCCAGGAGCCCAGGCCGCCGGCGTCGGAGGAGCCGGCTGGCGGCCACCTCGCCAACCCGGACGAAGAAGTCCCGGCGCTGCCGCGCGACCTCGCGCCGCGACTGAAGCGCGCGTTCCGCGCGCCGCGCGCGCGGCGCGCGGCGCTCATCCCCTACCTCACCGGCGGCCACCCGACGCTCGAGACCAGCAACGCGCTCATCGAGGCGCTCATCGACGCCGGCGCCGACGTCGTCGAGCTCGGCGTGCCGTTCTCCGACCCCATCGCCGACGGCCCGGTGGTGCAGCAGTCGACGCACGCGGCACTCACGGCGGGTGTGACGCCGGACGACGTCCTCGCGCTGGCGGCGGCGCACAGCGCCGCCGTGCCGTTCGTGCTGCTCACGTACCTGAACTCGGTGCTCGCCTACGGCGCCGAGCGGTTCTTCCAGCGGGCCGCGACCGCGGGCGTGGAGGCGCTGGTGATCCCCGACCTGCCGCTGGACGAGGCCGACGGCCGCGATGTCGCCCTGGCGCGCGAGGCCGGCGGGCTGGCACGCCTCGCCGCCGGCGCCGGCGTCTCGCTGGTGCCGATGGCGACGCCGACGAGCATCGGCGAGCGCCTGGACCTCGTCGCCGCGGCGGCCACCTCGTTCGTCTACTGCGTCGCCGTGACCGGCGTGACCGGGGCGCGCGCGGAGGTCGGCAGCGAGCTGCCGGAGCTGCTCGCGCGCCTGCGTGAACGCACGGACGCGCCGCTCGCGGTGGGCTTCGGCATCTCGACACCCGAGCAGGCGGCGAGCGTGGCATCGCTGGCGGACGGCGTGATCATCGGCAGCGCGCTCATCGACGCCGTCTCCCGGGCGGAGTCCCCGGACGCCGCCTGCGCAGCCGCCGGGCGGCTGATCGGCGACGCGAGCAAGGCAATGGCCGGCGCATGACCGGCCCGGCTCCCGGCGGCACGGCATGAGGATCAAGCTCCCGCGGAAGAAGGCAGACAAGCGCTTTCGCCTGTTCATCGCGGACGCCGAGGACGCTCCTCCCGACCACCGGTACAGCTCCTTGAAAGCGGCACTTCGAGCATTCGACGACCTCGAAGAGCGCTGGAAGCACCTCGCCTGGATCATCGAGTATCAGGAGGAGCCGAGTCTTGGCGGCATCCCCCTCGCCCGGGACGTCGTCCACCTGAGGTACGGCGTGCGCACGGAGGACTCGCAAGCCGGGGAATGATCGGCGACGCCGCGGCAGGGACGGCGCAGCCCTCGATCTTGTGCGGCTCGTCGACGAGCTCGACCACGATGGGCAGGTCGGCTGCGCGCGCCGTACCCCAGGTAGCCCTGTAGCACCGTCGCACCCGCGAGGTGCTGCTCCCGCGCCGCCTCGACGATCGCCTCGTACAGGGGCTTGTGGTGGTAACGGTCGCTGTCGCCGACGAACACCCGCAGCAGCTCAGCCTTCTCCGGCAGATGCATCGCTCCCCCTCCCCCAGATGAGCCGTGAGGCCACGAGGCCTCCATACAGGGCCACCGCCCCCAGCCCGTTCTGCAGGGGCAGGTTGGCCGCGGCACCGACCCACTGCGCGTCGCGGGCCAGATCCGTGGTCCCCAGCATGAACCCCCGAGAACGTCGAGAACGCCCCAGGAACCCGATGAAGACGATGACGCGCGCCTCGCCGCTCAGCCCCCAGCGGCTCTCGAAGAGTCCGAAGGCGAGACCCGCGACAAGACAGCCCGTCACGTTCACCGCCATCGTACCCCAGGGGAAACGGGCGCCGGCGGCGCCCTGCACGAGGCCGGAGAGGCCGTAGCTGCAGAGCGTCCCCGCGGCGCCCGCGCATCAGCAGCAGCAGTCGTGTCGCCACTCGTCCCTCCGTTCCGTCGCGTACCAGTCCCCGGAACGAAAAGAGGCCTCCGCCCGGGGGGCAGAAGCCATCAGCGCAGTGCGCGTAACGCGAGCCTCATCGCGGCGCAGACCTCCCGCGCGGAGCCGCCGTGGTGGTGGGCAGAGAAATGGTGGGCGACGTTGGAATTGAACCAACGACCTCGTGCTTGTCGAGCACGCGCTCTCCCAACTGAGCTAGTCGCCCACGCAGGAACGGGAGTATAGCAAGCCCGCGCGCGCCTGTCAGCCGACGGGTGTGTGGTGAGCGACAAGGTTGTTCCCGACCGCGTCCGCGACAATGATGAAGGCGTGATCGGCTACACCATCAGGCGGCTGTACCAGCTCGCCATCGTCATGCTGGGCATCACGTTCATCACCTTCGGCATGCTCAAGACCGTGCCTGGCGACCCGGCGCGCTTCCTCGCGGGCAAGCTGGCGACTCCGCAGCGCATCGAGTTCGTGCGCCACCAGCGCGGCCTTGACCTCGGGACCCTCATCGGTGGCGCGTTCATCGTCGAGATGATCTTCAATCGTCCCGGCATCGGCTACATGTTGCTGGACGCCACGAGTGGTCGCGACCCCGCCGTCATCGCCGGCGGCACGATCTTCGTGAGCTTCTTCTTCGTGCTCTGCAACCTGCTGGTCGACCTCGCCTACGCCTGGGTGGACCCGCGCGTCCGCCTCGGCGATTAGCCAACGCAGCCGGGCTAACGAGCGGGGCGCCGCAGGCGCACCGCTCACTGACGGCCCGGGCCGCCCGGGCGAGCAGGCAGGCGACCGGCAGCCGCCTTGGCCTCCGGAGGGGGCTCCCTGCACAGGCGAGAGATTGTCCCGCCTGGTGGGCGCGCGGCCAGCCTGAATCCAGGAACGATGGCCCCCGCGCGCGTCCCTCCGTGCGCCTGTGAAGGAAGACTGACGCCCGGGTGCCGCGTCGGCTGACCCGGGACGCACGAACGGCTGAGGCCGGGCCGGCCCCCCTTTGGGGCTCGCCCGGCCTCAGCCGTTTCTTCTGCAGCGCCGCGAGGCGCCGGCGCGTCAGCGCGTCAGCGCGACCGCTTGCCCGGCACGCGGCGCTTGACGCCGGTCTTGTTCCAGGCGCGGTGTGCGCCGCCGTTCCAGACCAGCTTGCCCGCGCGCGGCGTCACCTGGCTGCTCTCGAGGATGTTGCGCTTCTCGTAGTCGAAGCCCGGCAGGTCGTGCCGCTCGAGGGTGGAGCCGATGAGCCGCTCGATCGCGACCAGGTCGTGGACGTCCTCGGCGGTGAGCAGGCTGACGGCCACCCCGCTCGCGCCCGCGCGGGCGGTGCGCCCGATGCGATGCACGTAGTCCTCGGGGTTGGTCGGGATGTCGAAGTTGATGACGTGCGAGATGCCCTCGACGTCGATGCCGCGGGCGACGACGTCGGTGGCCACGAGCACGCTGATGCGGCCGTCCTTGAAGCGCTCCAGGGCCTCCTGGCGCTGACCCTGCGAGCGGTCGCCGTGGATGGCCTCGCACTTGATGCCGGCCTTGTTCAGCGTGTTGGACAGCCGCTCCGCCCGGCGCCGCGTGCGCGTGAAGACCAGCGTGCGCTCGGGGTCGTGGTGGCGGAAGTAGCCGACCAGCAGTTCCACCTTCTGGTCCTGATTGACCGGCAGGACCCTCTGCTCGACGTTCTCCACCGGCATGGCGCTGCCGCCGAGCTCGATGAAGACCGGGTCGTGCAGGGTGTCGGCGATGATGCTGAGTACCGTCTTGCTCATGGTGGCGGAGAAGAAGAGGTTCTGCCGCTTGGCCGGGATGGCGTCGATGATGCGCTTGACGTCCGGCCAGAAGCCCATGTCGAGCATGCGGTCGGCCTCGTCGAGGACGAGCGTGTCCACCTTGTCGAGCAGGACGTCGCCCTGTCGCAGCATGTCGAGCAGCCGGCCCGGAGTGGCGACCAACAGGTCGACGCCTTTGCGGATGCGCTTGGCCTGCGGGTCGTAGGGGACGCCGCCGAAGACGGCGACCACGCGGCGGCCGCTGTAGGTGGCCAGCGTCTCGCCGACCTCCTCGATCTGGCCGCACAGCTCGCGGGTCGGGGTGACGACGAGGGCCGTGGGATGCGCCTTCTTGCCGTCGACGATCATCGGCTCGCTCATGTTCTGGAGGATCGGCAGCACGAAGGCGGCCGTCTTGCCGGTGCCCGTCTGGGCGCAGCCCACGACGTCGCGGCCGGCGAGCACGCGTGGGATGGCCTGCTCCTGGATGGGCGTCGGCTCCTCGTAGCCCATCGCGGCGACGCCGGCGAGCAGCCTCCCCTCGAGCCCGAGTTCCGCGAACAGCGGGATCTCGACGTCGGGGGCCGGACCAGACGGCTGCACGATGTGCTCGCGCTCCTTGTAGCTCTTGTCGACGCCCTGGCCACCGCGGTCGCGGTCGCGGCCGGCGCGGTCCCGGCCGCCGCGGTCGCGGCTGTTGCGGTCGCGGCCGCCGCGCTCTTCGCGCCGCGGACGGTCGCCGCTCTTCTCGCGCTCGCCGCTCTTCTCGCGGGCGTCGCTCTTGGTGTTGTAGCTGTCGGCGGGGCTGCTCGACGGAGCGGCCTCGACGGCCTTGTCCTGCGCCTGCGGCGCCTGGTTCTGCCGGGAGCCGTCCTGCGCGCCCTGGGCGCCTTGCGCGTCCTGGCCGCCGGCCCCGCGGCGGCGTCGGCCGCCGCGCTTACGGCGGCGCTTGTCGCCGCCCTCGCTCTGAGCCGCGCCTTCGGCGGCGGGCCCGATCGGGGCAGGGGTGGTCGTCTCAGTGGTGGATGGTGTCACGGTCTCTCTCTTCCTCGGCGACTCCGTACGCGGCAACGTACCACCGTCCGGGGCAGGCGAATGCTCGCCCGGGATCAGAGGTGTGCGCGGGAGTTCGTCTTGTAGGGGGCCACCCTCGGGGCGGCCAGACTCAGTACGGACGGGTGTTCCTTTCAGTCCAGAACACTGCCCGGTAATCACAATGTCTGCGGGATCTGCTTGGGGAGGAAGTGCCCGGCGCGCTGCGCCTGGGCCAAAAACCGGCTCCCATGGATGAAACAGAGCTTATCAGCTCTTTATTGTACCCTCAAGCGCCGCGCCTCACGCGGGCCATCCCGGACCGCACCTCAGAGGCGGCTTCTCGGGCCTCACTCTCCTCCGCGCGCGTGCTTGGCCTCGTACATGCGCGTGTCGGCCTGGTCGAGCAGCCCACGCGGGTCCTCGAGGCCGCGCCAGTCCGTCAGCACCTCGCCGTGGCTGAGCCCGAACGGTACCCCAAGACGCTCGGCGGCCGCGGCTACAGCCACGTCGAGCCGCGCACCGAGCGCGTCGGGCTTGATCTCGTCAGTCTCCGCCACCACGCAGAACTCGTCACCGCCGAGCCGGGCTATCAGGTCGGTCTCACGGAAGGCGGCGCGCAGCGCCCCCGCGACCGCCAAGATGACCTCGTCGCCGCGCTCGTGGCCGTAGGTGTCGTTGAGCGCCTTGAAGTGGTCGATGTCGCCGTACCCGACGATCACCGGCCGCCCCGAGCGCTTGGCGCGCTTTGCCTGCTCGGGCAGCATCAGGTCCAGCCCGCGACGGTTGAAGAGCCCGGTGAGCGCGTCGCGCAGCGTGAGATCCTCGAGCCTGTGGACCTCGCGCATCCGCTCGCGGATGTCGCGCGACATGGTGAGCACCACGAGCTCGCCAGCCACCTCCGTGAGGCTGGAGCCGATCTCGACGGGGATGAGCTCCCCGCCGCGGGCGCGGCGCACGCTCTCGTAGTGGATCGTGCCCTCCTTGAGCAGCTCGGCCATCTTGTGCCGCAGCTGTCCGGGCTTGGGTGCGGCGTCCACGGCCCGCGGCGTGAGCCCGAGCAGCTCCTCCCTGGTGTAGCCGAGCAGCTCGCAGGTCGCGTCGTTCACGGCGATGAACCACGTCGGCTCGCCGGCCGCGTCGAGACCGTGCAGGTACACGGGGTCGGCGCTGTGCTCGAAGAGCAGGCGGTAGCGACCCTCGCTGGCGGCGAACAGCTTCTGCGCCAGTCCGGCCGACTCCGCCGCCTCCTCCAGGCGCCTGCGCTGCCGCTCGAACCGGTCCACGGCGGTCCCGACCAGTACGCCGATGATGAGGTAGCCCACGGCCGTGACGATGTAGTCCTCGAGGTCGCCGTCGTGGACGATGAGGAAGGCGACGGTGGCGACGAACGTCGCCCACAGCGCGACGACGAAGCCTCCACGCACGCCGAGGTAGAAGGCCGCGACGACCACGAGCGGCACGCCGAGGATCTCCAGCACCTCCAGCGGCAACAGCAGAGCCGCGGCACCGAAGCCGGCCGCGAGAAGCACCATGATCCAGCTGATCCGGCGTGAGTGCAGGGCGGACCTCCTAACCGATGCTTCATGGTGCCCGCTCGAGGCCTGCCTGAGTCAGCCGCCCCGATCCCCTCTCTCAGTTCGTCATGTCGGTGTCGACGCGGACGGTCTTGACTGAAGTGAACCCACGCCAGCTCGGGTCGAACGAACGCGGGTACCGGATCGCAGCCGCCCTTTCCGCGTAAGTGGCGTACTACGCGCCTGATAGTTGGCAGAAGGCGGACTGTGTATTACGCAGAGGGTGCGGACCAGGGGTAGGTGTCGGCGACGGCCTGCAGGCGGGCGCGCGTGGGCTCGTCGCAGAACGCGCCCGCCACCGCGTGCTCGTACATGGCCCGCGGTGTGTGCCCCAGGCGGGCGGCGACGGTGGAGTCCTCGGTGAGCGACGTCTGCATGAGCACAGGGTCGTCGCTGCCGACGGAGCACTTCACGCCGGCGGCGAGCATGGCAGGCAGCGGGTGGTCGTCGAGCGAGCTCACGACGCCGGTGCGCAGGTTGCTCACCGGCGTGACGTCGCACACGATGCCGCGCTCCGCGAGCTCGGCCAGCAGCGTGGGGTCCTCCGCAGCGCGCACGCCGTGCCGCAGGCGGTCGGCGTGAAGGTCGTCCAGGGCCGAGCGGACGGAGGCGGGGCCGGCCGTCTCCCCGGCGTGCGGCGCCGCCTTGAGCCCGCCCTCCCTGGCGATGGCGAACGCCCTCGCGAACGGGGCGGGCGGGAAGCGGTGCTCGCTCCCGCCCAGGCTGATGCCGGCCACTCCGCGCTCGCGGTAGCGGACGGCCCACCCGGCGAGCTCCTCGCCGGTCTCGGGCGGGAAGTTGCGCGTGACGTCCGGCGTGAAGCGCAGCTCCACGCCGTGCCGCTCGCGCGCCTCTTCAGCGCCGTCGCAGTAGCCGTCGAACACCTCCTGCCACGGCGTGCCGCGCAGCACCGGCTCGGACGGCGAGAACAGCGGCTCCGCGTAGAAGCAGCCCTGCGCCGCCAGCTCGGCGGCGTAGTCGGCCACGATCTGGCGGAAGTCGTCGTGACGCCGCAGCACGGCCGTCGTCTTGACCCACACCCGGATGAAGCGGTCGAACCCGCTGAAGCGGCAGAACCGCTCCAACCCGGCCACAGAACGTGCCGGGAGCTTCACGTCGTTCCGGCGCCCAAGCTCGAGCAGCCGCTCGGGCTTCACGGTCGCCTCGAGGTGCACGTGGAGCTCGATCTTGGGGTACGGTGCGGCGTTCACCGGCCCATGCTATCGCAGCCGCAGAGGCAGCCATTGACCGATGCGCGCGCGCCGTGTAGATACGTGTGCAGACCGTCGCCACCTCGTCCCGGGAGACCCGTCATGCGGAGGACAACCCTTGCAGTCATCGCCGTCGCCATCCTCACCGCCGTGCTCGCGCTGGGCATCGGCGCCGTCAGCACACGCACCTCGCACGCGGCGGAGCAGCAGACTCCCGTCGCCGGACCCACCGCCGGCACCGACGCCTACGAGTACATGGCGGAACTCAGCGACGAGATCGGCTCGCGCGTCGCCGGCCTCTCCAGCGAGACGCGCGCAGGCGACCGCGTCCTGCAGTGGTTCTCCGACCTCGGGTACACGCCGGACACGCAGGACTTCACGTTCACCAAGGGCGGCGATATACGTCACTCGCGCAACATCATCGCCGTCAAGCCCGGGGTCGGCAGCAAGGAGATCCTCATCGGCGCCCACTACGACTCGGTCAACGTCGGCCGGGGCGCGTTCGACAACGCCAGCGGCGTGGCCCTCATGATGGAGCTGGCCGACGCTCTGCGCGACGAGAAGACGCCGTACACGCTCGTCTTCGTGGCCTTCGGCGCGGAGGAGGAAGGCCTCAAGGGCTCCACCTTCTACGTCAACCAGATGAGCGACGAGGCACGTGCCACTACCGCACTCATGATCAATTTCGACTCGGTCGCGACCGGCGACCGCGTGTACTGCTACAGCAGCAAGGGCGCGGCCTGGCCGCAGCTGGCGCTGCGCAGCATGGCGCGTGGGCTCGGCACCTACTTCCTCACCAGCCCGGGCCTCAACAAGACATACTCCTACGGCACGACCGGCGACTGGAGCGACCACGTGGCGTTCCGCAAGGCCGGCATCCCCTACCTGTACTTCGAGGCGACCAACTGGCTGCTGGGCGAGAAGGACGGCTACCAGAACACGGCCAAGGACCGCGAGGTCTGGCACAGCAAGAAGGACTCGCTGAGCTACATCGAGCAGCGGTACCCCGGCCGGATGGAGCGCCAGCTGGACGAGGAGTTCACGGCGCTCGCGGCGTTCCTCACCAGGTACGAGATCCCGGCCGAGCAGCAGTGACCGCCGGGCGCGGGGGCGCAGCACCGCCGCGCCCTCCCCGCCGTCAGCGCACGAACTCGTCCGCCAGCAGTTCCATGAGGAGCGCGTCGCGCCACACGCCGTCCTCGACGCGCTCGTAGCGCCGCAGCACCCCGACGCGCCTGAACCCGAGCTTCTCGTAGACGTGGACGGCGCGGGCGTTCTCCGCCGCCGGGTCCACGGTCAGGCGGTGGTGCCCGCGCACGTCGAAGAGCCAGGCGATGAGCGTGCGCATGGCGTCCAGCCCGACACCGCGGCCCTGGGCGGCTGTGCCGACGAAGATGTCCACGGCCGCCGAGAAGTAGTCAGGGTCGGTCTCCTCGCTGAACTGGATGCAGCCGGCCACCTCGCCGGCGGCGACGATCGCGAAGGTGACGGCGTCGCGCTCGTCCACCCGCTCCCACTCTGCCCGGCGCCACCAGCGCGCGACCTCCGGCTCGTCGAGGACCGCCAGCAGGACCGGCAGGTCCGCCGGCGTCACCGGGCGCAGCGTGATCAGCCTGCCGTGCAGTTCAGGCTCCTCCGGCAGCGGTGCTTCGCCCGCGCTCACGCTACTTTCGCTTCTCGCTGCCCCCGGCGCGCCACACGAGGTATGCGTGGACGAAGCCGTCGAGGTCGCCGTCGAGCACGCTCTGCGCGTTGCCGACCTCGTGGCCGGTGCGCATGTCCTTCACCATCTGGTAAGGCTGCAGGACGTAGCTGCGGATCTGGCTGCCGAAGTCCACGTTGACCACCTCGCCGCGCTCTCGCGCCAGCTCCTCGGTCCGCTTGCGCTCCTCCAGCTCCACCAGCTTGGACTTGAGCATGTGCATGGCGACGGTCTTGTTCTGCAGCTGCGAGCGCTCGTTCTGGCACTGGACCACGATATTGGTCGGCAGGTGCGTGATGCGGATGGCCGAGCTGGTCTTGTTGACGTGCTGCCCGCCGGCGCCGCTGGAGCGGTAGGTGTCGATGCGCAGGTCGTCGTCGTTGATCTCGACGTCGACGTCGTCGCTGACCAGCGGGGACGCATCGACGGAAACGAAGCTCGTGTGGCGGCGGTTGGCGGAGTCGAAGGGGCTCATGCGCACGAGCCGGTGCACACCGCGCTCCGCCTGGATGAGCCCGTAGACGTTCTCGCCCTCGACCGTGAGCGTGGCGCTCTTGATCCCCGCCTCGTCGCCGTCCTGCAGGTCGTTCATCTCGACCTTGAAGCCGCGCTGCTCGAACCAGCGCAGGTACATGCGCAGCAGCATCTCGGCCCAGTCCTGCGACTCGGTGCCGCCGGCGCCGGGGTGGATGGTGAGGATGGCGCCGCCCTCGTCGTACTTGCCGCTGAAGAAGCGCTGCTCCTCGCCGCGCTGCAGGTCGGCCTCGAGGGAGTCGACGCCGCGCACGAGCTCCCCGAGGAGCTCCTCGTCCACGGAGTCACCGCCCAGCTCCTCGCGCACGAGCTCCTCGGTGGTCTCGAGATCGGCGAAGCGGGCTTCGACCGCGGCGAAGTCCTCGAGCCGGCGCTTGGCCCGGCTGTACTCGGCGGACACGGCTGAGGCCTTGTCCTGCTCGTCCCAGAACCCGGGAGCGCGCATGCGCTCCTCGAGGGCCTCGATCTGCTCTGTCAGCCTGGGGGGGTCAAAGATAGCTCCGCAGCCAGCCGAGGCGCCCTGAGGCTTCCTTCAGCCGCTCGCGGAGCTCATCCAGTTGAACGAGCGCTTCTGAGGCGGTGGGACTCATGACCGAGGTAGTGTACCCGAATCAGCGAAGTGCTTCAGCCGGGCGGCGTGACCGCCGACACAGGTCCCATCAAGTCCATGACGCCGCTTGCGGGCATACTGCTTCGTGAGCGGCCTTGGGGAGACGGATGGCGGGCACGGCGAAGCACAGAGAGACGGCACGGCACGGCGACGGGAGGGAGCGGCGCGGCGAGGCATCCTCGAGCCGCGCGGCGGTCCCGGAGCTCCCCAGCGTCGGCATGGACTCCATCGCCGCCGCCGTTCTCGTGTGCAGCGCCGACGGCACCATCGTCGGTCTGAACGGCGCGGCCGCCACCCTGCTCGGCGTGGAGCGCGCCGACGTCGTCGGCACGTCGCTGGCGGAGGTCAGCCGGTGGGCCGGCACGTGGGTCACCGAGACGGGTGACCCGATCGAACCCGCGGAGTCCACGGTGGCCAGACTGGACTTCGCCGGCCGGCGGGTGGAGGGCGAGGTCGTCGGCGTCCGGGGCAGGGACGAGCATGCGGCCACTTGGCTGCGTGTCTCGGCGGAGCCGTTGTTCTCCTCCGCCGGCGTGCTCGAGGACGTCGTCCTCACGCTGGTCGACATCACCGCGCTCAAGAAGACCAAGGACGCTCTCGAGCGCGCCGCGGCCGACCTCCGGGAGCTCGTCACCACCCTGCCGGACACCTATGTGTACGTGGACGCCTCCGACGTGGTGGGACGCATCGCCGGCGCGCGTGCGCCCGGGCACGGCGTCCCGCGCGCCTTCACAAGCGACGGGATCGGCGAGTCTCTTTGGGAGTCGCTGTCCGAAGACGCCGCCCGCAGGCTGCGCCAAGCCGCCGCGCTGGCGCGCGCCACCGGCAAGCCCGTGACGGCGGAGATCGCCTCGGTCACGCCGGCGAGCGTCGTGTACGACGAGGTACGCCACTTCCCGCGTAACGACGGCAGCCTGACGCTGATCGTCCGCGATATCACCGAGAACCGGAGGGCCGCGGAGGCGTTGCGGCAGAGCGAGGAGAAGTACCGCACGCTCTACCTGCACACGCCGGTCATGCTGCACTCCATCGACGGCGAGGGCCGCCTGCTGAGCGTCAGCGACCGCTGGCTGCAGCGGCTCGGGTACACAAGCGAGGAAGTACTGGGCCGGCACGTGACCGACTTCCTCACGGAGCAGTCTCGGTGCCGGGCGTTGGAGGAGTCGCTCCCGCGCTTCTTCGCCACCGGGGTGATCGAGGACCAGGCGGAGCAGATGGTGGCCAAGGACGGTTCCGTAGTGGACATCCTTCTCTCCGCCACCTCGGAGCGCGCCGGCAACGGCAGCGTGATCCGGTCCCTCGCCGTGCTGGTCGACGTCACCGAGCAACTGCGGACTGAGCGCGAGCTCGCCGAGCGCGACCGGACGATGGAGAACCTCCTCGCCAACGTGCCGGGGCTGGCCTACCGTTGTGCCAACGATCCCGATTGGACGGCACTGCTGCTGAGCGACGGCTGCCGGGATGTGACGGGCTATGAGCCGGCCGAACTCGTTGGCCCCGGCAGTCCCACCTACGCCGGGATCATCGTTCCCGAAGATCGCCAGGACGTATGGAACCGCATCCAGGCCGCACTCGCGGACGGGGAGCCCTGGACCATCACGTATCGCATCGTCACCAAGGCAGGCGAGACTCGCTGGGTCTGGGAGCGAGGGGTCGGCGTTCACGGTGACGACGGCACCCTCCAGTATCTCGACGGGTTCGTCAGCGACATCACCGAGCTGCGCACTGCCGAGGACGCGCTCCGCGAGCGCGAGCAGATGCTCTCCGCCGTCGTCGCCAGCCTCCCCGGCGCCGTCTACCGCAGCGAGCTCCGAGAGCCGTGGCGCACCACGTTCCTCAGCGGGGGCTCGAGGGACCTGCTGGACCGCGACCCCGAGACCGTCGTCGCGGGCGAGATGCTCTGGGCGGACTTCGTGCACCCAGACGATGCGCACCTGCTCGGCGAGGACATAGAGCGCGACCTCTCCGCGGGTTCGCCGACGACGGAGTCGGAGTACCGTATCCTCACCGCCGGAGGAGAGCCACGCTGGGTGCTCGACCGGGCGATGTTCGTCCGCGACGCGAGAGGAGAACCCGTCGAGCTGATCGGCATGCTGTTCGACGTGACCGGCCTGCACGGGGCGCTCGAGGCTCGCGCCGAGAGCGAGCGCCGTCTGCGCACCATCATCGACAACATCCCGGGCATGGTGTACCGCTCTCAGGCGGTGGCGCCCTGGAGCGACGAGCTCATCGCCGGCGGCGACGTCAGCGTGACCGGCTACTCGGTCGAGGAGCTCACCGCCCCCGACTTCCGCTGGGACCAGATCATGCACCCGGAGGACGTCCCGCGGCTGGAGGAGGCTTCTCGCATCGGCGCCGAGACCGGGCGCGGGCAGACCGAGTACCGCATCCGGGCAAAGGACGGCGCCGAGCGCTGGTTGCTCGACCGCTTCACGTTCCTCAAGGACGACCACGGTGTACCGGTGGCGCAGGAGGGCATCCTCGTCGACATCACGGAGCAGCACCGGACCGAGGATGAGCTGCGGGCCTCCCGCAGCGTGCTCGAGCTGCACGCGCGTGTCGCGACGATCTTCCTGACCGCGGACCCGGACAGGATGTTCACGGAGGTCCTCGGGGTCATCCGGGAGGTCCTGGGGGCGCGGTGGGGCTTCTTCGGCTACCTCGACGCGGACGGCGCCCTCGTGGCCCCCTCCGTGGACAAGGAGGTCTGGGAGGCCTGCCGGGTGGAGGGCAAGCCGATGCGGTTCCCGCCGGAGGTGTGGAGCGACAACACCTGGTCGCGCGCCATCCGCACGAGACGCTCGCAGAGGCTGGAGGGCGAGGGCACGGTGCCCGAGGGCCACCTGCCCATCGGCCGCGCCGTGGCGACGCCGATCGTGCACGGCGAGGAGAGCATCGGCGTGCTGATCCTGGCGGAGCGCGAGACGGCCTTCGGCGACGAGGACGTGCGCCTGCTGGAGGACCTCGCCGCGACCATCGCGCCGGTGTTGCACGAGTGGCGTGAGCGGATGGAGCAGGAGTCCGCGCGCGAGGAGGCCGAGCGCGCGCTGCGCGAGTCCGAGCAGCGCTACCGCTCGCTGTACGACGGCTCGCCCGTCGGCGTCTTCGTGTACGACGCCGGCCTGACGTTCCTCGACGGCAACGGCGCGCTCGAGGAGATCCTCGGAGGAGAGGCGTCACGGTACGTCGGCACGTACATCCCCGACGTCATCACCGAGAGGGCCCTCCTGACCCCGCTCGAGGAGTCGGTCCAGGGGCGTGAGAGCATCTCAGAAGGCCCGTACAGCGCCGCGGACGGGCGCGGATTCTGGCTCACTCTCAAGGCGGCGCCGCGGTACGACGCCGACGGCAGGATCGTAGGAGGTACAGCCGGCCTCATCGACAGGACCCGGCAGCGTGAGAGCGAGGAGCAGGTCCGCCACCTTCTGCTCCACGACCCGGTGTCCGGCCTCGCCAACCGAGCGCTCCTCGAGGAGCGCGTGGGCCAGGCGCTCAAGCATGCGCAGCGCAAGCGCCTGTCCTTCTCGCTCGCCGCCTTCCGCGTCGACCGCTTCGACACGGTCGAGTCGTCGCTCGGTCACACGGACATAGACCTGCTGCTGAAGGAGCTCGGCCGGCGGCTCCAGCAGGCCGGGCGCGCCGAGGACACCGTCGCGTACCTCGGCTCCGGCGCCTTTGCCGCGCTGCTGCCGGGCGCGGCGGGCCCGGTGGAGGCCACCGCCGCCGTCGCCGGTCTGCTCACGGCCGTGAGCGAGCCGCTGGTGGTGGAGCACCACGAGCTCTTCCTGTCGGTCAGTCTCGGCGTGGCTATCTACCCCACAGACGGCGCAGTGACCAGCGAGCTCCTGCGCAACGCCGACACCGCTATGCGGCAGGCCTCGGACGCCGGCGGCAGCCGCTGGCAGTTCTTCCACCCCGGGCTGAACGAGGAGCAGGCGGACCGGCTGGAGCTCGACGCCGAGCTGCACCGCGCCCTCGAGGGTGACCAGTTCTTCCTGGAGTACCAGCCGCTGGTCGCCACCGCGACCGAGGAGATCGTCGGCGTGGAGAGCCTCGTGCGCTGGCGCCACCCGGAGCGCGGGGTACTGCAGCCGATGGACTTCATCCCCGTCGCCGAGGACTCCGGGGTCCTGACCGCCATCGGCGAGTGGGTCCTCCGCGAGGCGTGCATGCAGGGGCGCGCCTGGCACCGGCAGTTCGGCAAGCCGCTGCGCATGGCCGTCAACATGAGCGCCCGGCAGCTCCACGACGAGGCCTTCGTCGCCATGGTGCGGCGCACGCTGCGCGCGACGGGGTTCGATGCGCACGCGCTCGAGCTCGAGATCACCGAGACCGCGGCCATGCGCGACGCGCGCCACACCGCCCAGATCCTCGGCGCTCTGCGCAAGATGGGCGTGCGCGTCGCCCTCGACGACTTCGGCACGGGCTACTCGTCGCTCAGCCACCTCGTGCGCCTGCCGATCTCGACCGTCAAGATCGACCGGTCGTTCGTGCGCGACCTGCTCACGGTACCGGAGCACGCCGCGGTGGCCGCTTCAGTGATCGCCCTGGGCCACCGCCTGGGGCTGACGGTCGTGGCCGAGGGCGTCGAGACCATCGGCGAGCGCGGCGCGCTACGGGACGAAGGCTGCGACGCCATCCAGGGCTTCCTGTACAGCCGGGCCGTGCCGGCGCCGGAGTGCACGGAGCTGCTCCGCGCCGGCGTCATCCACCGGTAGCAAGGCTCGACGCACGCAACGCACCGCGCTCAGAAGTGGTGCGAAGCCGCGTTCGAGCGCCGCAGCGATGCGCTATGCGGAGGACGAGTGGTCATGGCGCGCCGGAGTCGCGGAGCGACTCAGGCGCCATGACACTTCTTGTACTTCTTCCCGCTCCCGCACGGGCACGGGTCGTTGCGCCCGACCTTGTCGTAGACGATGCGCTGCTGCACCTGCACGGGCTGCGTGCTGGTGGTTGTCGCGCCGCCGCCGGCCGCCACATTGGGCGGCGGCGCGTCGGCGAAGCCCTCCTGCGCGTACCCACCCGCGGCCGTGGCCGCGGCGCTGAACGACGTCTGGTTGGCGAGGTCATCGCCGCTCGTGTAGTTCATCGGCATCATCGGCTCGTCCATCGTGATGGCGGTGAGCATCGCGAGGTCCACGGGCGAGTTCTTCATCAGTGTGGTGACGGTGCTCGTCTTGACGCCCTCGAGCATGTCGTTGAACAGGTCGAAGCCCTCGCTCTTGTACTCGACCAGCGGGTCCCGCTGCCCGAGCGCCCGCAGGTGGATGCCCTCCTGCAGGTAGTCCATGTCGAGCAGGTGCTCCTTCCAGCGGCCGTCGATGACCTGGAGCATCACCGCACGTTCGACGTTGCGCATCTGGCTTTCGCCGATGAGGCGCTCGCGCTCGTCGTACTGCTCGAGCGCGTCGTCCACGGCGAGGTCCACGACCTCGTCGACGGTCCCGGAGTCCACGTCGACGTCCGCGCGCTTGAGCTGGGGGTCGTAGAGCTGGCGCAACCCGATGAACAGCGAGTCGAGGTCCCAGTCCTCGGAGAACTGCACTCCCTCGAGCGCGCCGCGCACGGCGGCCTCGACCAGCTCGGCCACCATCTCGCGCACCTGCTCGCCGAAGTCCTCGCCCATGAGGATGCGCTGCCGCTGGTCGTAGATGACGCGGCGCTGCTCGTTCATGACCTCGTCGTACTTGAGGACGTTCTTGCGGCGCATGAAGTTGAGCTCCTCGACCTTGACCTGCGCCTTCTCGACCACGCCGCTGAGCATCTTGGCCTCGAGCGGCTCGCCCTCCTTGGGGCCCAGGCGGCTGAGGATCTTGTACATGCGGTCGCCGGCGAACAGGCGGATGAGCTCGTCCTCGGCGGAGAGGTAGAAGCGGCTCTCGCCGGGGTCGCCCTGGCGGCCGGCGCGGCCGCGGAGCTGGTTGTCGATGCGCCGGCTCTCGTGGCGCTCGGTGCCGAGCACGTAAAGGCCGCCGAGCTCGCGCACGCCCTCTCCGAGCTTGATGTCGACGCCGCGGCCGGCCATGTTGGTGGCGATCGTGACGGCGCCCTGCTGGCCGGCGTTCTCGATGATGTGCGCCTCGCGCTCGTGCTGCTTGGCGTTGAGGACGTTGTGCGGCACGCCGTGACGCTCGAGCAGCCGGGAGAGCATCTCGCTGATCTCGACCGACACGGTGCCGACCAGCACCGGCTGGCCCTTCTCGTAGCGCTCGACCAGGTCGGCGACGACCGCGGCGTGCTTCTCCTTCGCGGTCGTGAAGATGTAGTCGTTCTCGTCCAGACGAATCATTTCCGCATTGGTCGGGATCTGCACGACCTCGAGGGTGTAGATCTGGCGGAACTCGTCCTCTTCGGTCTTGGCGGTACCGGTCATGCCGGCCAGGACGTCGTACATGCGGAAGTAGTTCTGCAGGGTGATCGTCGCGAGCGTCTGGTTCTCCTCACGGATCGGCACCCTCTCCTTGGCCTCGATGGCCTGGTGCAGGCCCTCGGAGTACCGCCTGCCGTCCAGGATGCGGCCGGTGAACTCGTCGACGATGAGCACCTCGCCGTCCTGGACCACGTACTCCACGTCCTTGGCGTACAGGGCCTCGGCGCGCAGCGCCTGGATGAAGTGGTTGACCAGGGCGCCGTTGGAGTCTTTGTAGAGGTTGTCGATGTCGAGGGCCTTCTCGACCTTGGAGACACCGCTCTCGGTGACGGCCACGGTGCGCTGCTTCTCGTCCACCTCGTAGTCCTCGCCGGCGATGAGCCGCGGCACGACGCGGGCGAACTGGCGGTACGTGTCGGCCGCCGTCTCCGGAGCGCCGCTGATGATGAGCGGCGTGCGCGCCTCGTCGATGAGGATGGAGTCGACCTCGTCCACGATGCAGTAGACGTGGCCGCGCTGCACCATGTGCTCGCGACGCATGGTCATGTTGTCGCGCAGGTAGTCGAAGCCGAACTCGGAGTTGGTGCCGTAGGTGACGTCCGCGTTGTACTGCGCGCGGCGCTCCTCCGGCGTCATGTTGGCCTGGATGACGCCGACCTCGAGACCGAGGAACCGGTAGACCTGGCCCATCCACTCCGCGTCGCGCTTGGCGAGGTAGTCGTTGACGGTGACCAGGTGGACGCCCTTGCCGGCGAGCCCGTTGAGGTACATCGGCATGGTCGCGACGAGGGTCTTGCCCTCGCCGGTCTTCATCTCGGCGATGTCGCCGTCGTGAAGGACTATGCCGCCCAGCACCTGGACGTCGAACGGCCGCATACCCAGCGCCCGTTTGCCCGCCTCGCGGGCGACGGCGAACGTCTCGAACAGGAGGTCGTCGAGCGGCTCTCCGTTGTCGTGGCGCTCACGGAACTCGGCGGTCTTGGCACGAAGTTGCTCGTCGGTGAGACCGGTGACTGTAGGCTCAAGCTCGGTGACCCGTGCGGTCTGCTCTTCGAGCACCTTGAGCCGCCGGCCCTCGCCGGCGTGAAGCAGCTTGTCGACGATCTTGATCACTGGGAATCGACTCCAAGGGTAGGATGGCGGACTTCTCTACCCATTGTCGCACAGCCTGCGAGGTTCGGTGCACGCCGGCCGCCCGGCGCCCCGAAGGGCTGACGAGGCCAGCCGTGCGCGGATTTCCGCTCGATTGAAGGGTGCCCCCAATCGGCGCACCCTTCGATCAGCCCGCTTCCCTCGTCAATTCTCCGCCGGCTCGATCAGCCCGTAGTGGCCGTCGTTGCGGCGGTACACCACGTTGGTCCGGTTGGACTCGGCGTTCGTGAAGACGAAGAAGTCGTGGCCCACGAGCTCCATCTGAAGCGTCGCCTCGTTGATCGACATGGGCTTGAGCGCGAACTGCTTGGTCTTGACGATGCGGCCGTTGTCTCCCGCGTGCACGGCGTCACCGGCGGTCTCGTCGGCGAGCGCCGCCTCCGCAGCGACGGGCGCGAGCTCCGCGACCGCCTCGACCGGCGCGACGATCTTCTCGTGCCCGTGGCGGGTCTTGCCGTGGACCTTGTCGTGGTACTTCTTGACGCGGCGCACGAGCTTGTCGCTCACCAGGTCGATCGCGGCATACATGTCGGTTGATGACTCGCGCGCCCGGATCACAGGTCCGCGGGTGAACACCGTCGCCTCGGCGATGCACGGTTCGGAGATGCTCGGGTTCTTCTCCACCTGGAGCTCGAGCTCTACCCTCGTGACCTCGTCGATCTTGCGCTGCTGCAGGAGCTTGTGGACGTGCTCCATCTTCTCGTTTGCGTAGTCCTGCAGGGCTGGCGTCACGGTGACATTACGACCCTTGATCTGAGTTTTCATCGACATCGCTCCTTAGGGACGGCGTGGTCTCGCGATGCTTGGCAAGCGCTCGCACGGACGGTCCGCGCGAAGGTGAAGGTGTGGGAGTCGAGACCGGCGTTAGCGAGCGCTTGCGCACACTGGTTCAACGTTTCACCTGTGGTGTAGACGTCGTCAACAATGATCACTCGCCTAGGCTTGGTACCTACCCCGAAACCGGGCTCTCGCAACGCGAACGCGTGATGGACGTTGGCGGCCCGCGCGGCCCGGCTGAGCCCGCTCTGGCGGGCGCCGTGCCGCACGCGACGGAGCAGCGGAGCATAGGCGAGCCCGGCATCCGCTGCAAGCCGACGGGCGAGCGACTCGGCAAGGTCGAAGCCGCGGTCCCGCCGATGGTCGTGATGCGCGGGCACCGAGGTGACGACCACCTCCGCGCCGCCGGCGCCGGCGCCGCGGACGGCGCCGGCGAACGCCGGGGCCGCCCTCACGGCGAGCTCGTCGGCGAGCGAGCGAAGGGCACGGAACTTGCACGCGGTGACGAGCGCTCTCGCCGGCCCGTCGTAGCAGTACGCGGCGGACGCCGCCGTGAAGGCGAGGTCGCGGCCGACGCACTCGCGGCAGGCGGGCATGCGGCGGGCGGCGGAGCCAGGACGCGGCGGCCGGACCGGCCTGCCGGCGCGGCGCGACGGAGCGCCGCAGCGGCCGCAGCGGTCGTCCGGCAGAGGATGGAGTTCCGCGGCGCAGGCCTCGCAGAGCCAGGTCCCCGGGGCGCGACAGACGACACAGCGCCGCGGGAAGACCAGGTCGAGCAGGCCGTCGAGTGCGCCCCTGGCTTGCACCCGCGGCCCCCGGATCACTTCCCGCCGTCCCCGTGTGAGTGCGCGCCCGCGTCCAGGCACGTCCGCGGCTCCAGCCGCGCGCCGGCGTCCACGAGCGCGTGAGGGCCGACCTCCGAGCGGTCGCCCACCACGGAGTCCTCGTGGACGACGGCCTCGTGGTGCACCACGACGTTGCGCCCGAGGATGCTGCCGGCGAGGCGTGAGTCGCGGCCGGCCCTGGCCCCGTCCCAGTGGATGACGCCCTCGAGCACGGCGCCGTGTTCGACCACGCAGCCGTCGCCGATGATCAGCGGGCCGATGAGCTCGGCGCCGCCCTCGACCATGCAGCCGGCGCCGAGCAGCACCGGCGGATCGATGCGCACCCCGCCCTCGATCTGGGTGCCCTGGCCGACCCACACGCGCGGAGCGATCTCGCGGCCGGGCACCCGCACGTCGACCCGGCCTAGCAGCGCGTCGAAGTTGCCGACGCGGTACTGCTCGATGTTGCCGACGTCGTTCCAGTAGCTCTCCAGCCGCCACGCGTGGAACGGGCGACCGTCCCGCAGCAGCGCCGGGAAGACGTCCTTGGCCCAGTCGACGAACGCGCCCGGCGAGATGTAGTCGAAGATCTCCGGCTCGAACGCGTAGATGCCGCAGTTGCACAGGGTCGACCGGGCCTCCTCGCGCGGAGGCTTCTCCTGGAAGCCGGTGATGCGCAGGTCGGCGTCGTGCACCACCACGCCGTAGAGCGACGGGTCTCCGACCTCTTTGACGGCAAGGGTGGCGATGCCGCCGGTGCGCCGATGCGCCTCGAGAAAGGCGCTGAGGTCGATGTCGGTGAGCCCGTCACCGCTCATGACGAGGAAGGTGGAGTCGCCGAGGAAGTCCCGGAACGCGTCGGCGCCACCGGCGGTGCCCATGAGTTGCTCCTCGAGGTTGTACCGCAGTTCGACGCCGAACTCGCCGCCGTCCCCGAAGCAGGCGCTGATCTTGTCCGGGTGGTAGTGCAGGTTGGCGGCGATCTCAGTGACTCCGTGACGCTGCAGGAGGTGCAGCAGGTGTTCCATGACCGGCCGGTTGAGGATGGGGACCATGGGCTTGGAGGTCAGGCCGGTGAGCGGGTAGAGCCGCGTGCCCAGGCCGGCCGCCATGAGGTAGGCGCGCACCGCCGCCGAGTCGCGGCTCACGGCCGGCACTCCCCGCCGCCGCAGGCGGCCGCCAGGGCCGGCCCGAACGGCGGCCACAGGACGCCGGTCTCGGTGATGACGGCGACGAGGTTGGCGGCCGGCGTGACGTCGAACGCCGGATGGCGCGCGACGGCGCCCTCGGGGGCGACCTGTTCGCCGCGGAAGCATGTGACCTCCGCCGGGTCGCGCTCCTCGACGGGGATCTCGTCGCCGCTCTCGATGGTCATGTCCACCGTCGAAAGCGGCGCGGCCACGTAGAACGGCACGGCGTGCTCTTTGGCGAGCACACTGACGCTGTAGGTGCCGATCTTGTTGGCCGTGTCGCCGTTGGCGGCGATGCGGTCGGCGCCGACCACGATGCCGTCGACCTCGCCGCGGCGCATGAAGTACCCGGCCATGTTGTCGCTGATCAGCCGGTACGGGATACCCTCGACCTGCAGCTCCCACGCTGTGAGGCGCGCGCCCTGCAGCCAGGGCCGGGTCTCGTCGACCCACACCGAGATGCCCGGGTACGCCGCCGCAGCCGCGCGGATGACGCCGAGGGCGGTTCCGTAGCCGGCAGTCGCGAGGGCGCCGGCGTTGCAGTGTGTGAGGATGCGGTCGCCGGCCTTGAACAGCGCCGCGCCGTGCTCGCCGATGCGTAGGCAGCGGTCGACGTCGTCGTCGTGGATGGCCTGCGCCCGGGCGAGCAGGTCCGCGGCGACGGCCGCCGGAGTGGCCTGCGGTGCGGCGAGCGATGTGTCCCAGGCTCGCCGCATCTCGTCCAGCGCCCAGCGCAGGTTGACGGCGGTGGGCCGCGTGGCGAGCAGGCCGCTCGCGGCCTGCTCGAGCGCGGCCCGCAGCGCAGCCGGGTCGTGCGCGCTCGCGGCAACCGCCTCGGCGGCCGCGAGCGCGATGCCCCCGGCCGCCGTGACGCCGATGGCCGGGGCGCCGCGGACCGTCATGTCGCTGATGCGGTCCGCGACCTCCCGCCAGGAGCGGCACCTGACGTAACGCTCCTCGTGCGGCAGCGCGAGCTGGTCGATGAGCACCACCTCGCCGGGCAGGATTTCGACGGTGCGCACGCGCAGGCGCGATCCGCCGGGCCCGCTGCGCTCGCCGGCGGCCGCGGCGGCCGGGTCTGTGTCCTGGGCGTCACGCACGGCGACTGCTCCGGCTCAGGTGCCCTGGTCCCAGGAGGCGAGGTACTTGGCCTGCTCCTCGGTGAGGGTGTCGCAGTCGACGGCCATGGACTCGAGCTTGAGCCGCGCGATCTCGTCGTCGATCTCCTTCGGCACCACGTACACCTGCTTCGCGAGCTCGGCGTGGTGCTGCACCATGAACTCGGCGCTCAGTGACTGGTTGGCGAAGCTCATGTCCATGACGGCCGCCGGATGACCCTCGGCCGCAGCCAGGTTGACCAGCCGGCCCTCGGCCAGCAGGTAGATGCGACGCCCGTCCGCCATCGTGTACTCCTCGACGAACTCGCGCACCTTGCGCCGCTTCACCGCGAGCTTCTCCAGGGCCGGGATGTCGATCTCGACGTTGAAGTGGCCGGTGTTGGCGATGATGGTGCCGTCCTTCATGGCCTCGAAGTGCTCACCGCGCAGCACGTGGATGTCGCCGGTCGCGGTGACGAACAGCTTGGCGACCTTGGCGGCCTCGGCGACCGGCATGACGCGGAAGCCGTCCATGACGGCCTCGAGCGCGCGCAGCGGGTCGACCTCGAGCACGATGACGTCCGCGCCGTGGCCCTTCATGCGCATCGCGAGGCCGCGTCCGCACCAGCCGTAGCCGGCCACGCAGACCGTGCTGCCCGCGATGAGGATGTTGGTCGCGCGGATGATGCCGTCGAGCGTGCTCTGGCCGGTGCCGTAGCGGTTGTCGAACATGTGCTTGGTGTTGGCCTCGTTGACGGCGATGATCGGGAACATGAGCCGGCCCTCGGCCTCGAGGGCCTTGAGGCGGATGACGCCGGTGGTGGTCTCCTCGGTGCCGCCGATGATGTCGGCGGCCATGTCCGGACGCTCGCCGTGCAGCACGCCGATGACATCGGCGCCGTCGTCCATGGTGATGTTGGGACGGTGGTCGACGCAGGCGTTGATGTGCGCGTAGTAGGTCTTCGTCGTCTTCGCCCTTGATTGCGTAGACGCGCACGCCGAAGTCGTTGACGAGCGCGGCGGCCACGTCGTCCTGGGTGCTCAGCGGGTTGCTGGCGCACAGCACCACGTCGGCGCCGCCGGCGACCAGGGTGCGCATGAGGTTGGCCGTCTCGGTGGTGACGTGCAGGCAGGCACCGATGCGGATGCCCTCGAGCGGCTTCTCCTTCTCGAAGCGCTCGCGGATGGCGCGCAGCACCGGCATGTGCATGTCTGCCCACTCGATGCGCAGCACGCCCTCCGGCGCGAGCCCGATGTCTTTGATGTCGTAGTCGTTGCCCAAGTCGAGCCTCACTCTCTGTAGTCTGTCGGCGCCTGCACGAGCCCGCAGGCAGCCAGTCTCAAGCCATAGTACGCGGCGATGACGGCGACGGGGACCAGGGAATCGGACACGATGGGCCAGCCCCCCTCCCGGACCGCCCGCGCCTCGAAGCGCGTGAGGCGCCGGGCGTCGGCGACACCCGCCGCCACGACGCCGGATGAGTATACCCGAGCCCCTTCCAACCGACGAACGAGGGCCGGTTGATATATGCCGGTCATGCTGGGGAAGTCGCGCGGCACGCCGGCCGGCCAGCGGCCGGTGAGCGGGCCGCGCGGCTCCAGGTCGACGTGGTCGCCGACCGGCACGAGCTCGCCGGGCAGGACTGCCTCTCCCCCGGCCGCCACGACGGGCACTACGAGGGCGACGACCGACCCGCGAGGCCGGGCCGCGAGGACCTTGAACAGCGGCCCTTCGAACGGCGCGAGCGGACGCAGACCCTCTCGCGTGAGCGAGTCGGCCGGGACGCCGGGGAACAACCGGCCGCCGGCGTCCCGGCACGCCGCGTCCCCGGCGGTGAGGACGAGCGCGACGGCTCTGCCCGTCACCGCGCCGTCAGTCGCCGGAGACGGCGAGGCCGGCCTTGAACGCCTGGATCGCGTCCACGGGCGTGGGGTCGACGCCGTACAGCAGGGCGAGATAGCAGGAGACGAAGTCGCCCAGTTGCACCAGCGAGAAGAGCCGCGCCAGCGCGGAGTCGCCGCGCGCGGCCACCAGCTCGCCGGCCACGCCGAGCGCCTGATACTCGCGTGAGGTCAGCTCCGCGCGCCTCGTGAGGCGCTTCTCGGCCTGGAGGTCGTGCAGGAACAGGGCGACGGTGGCCTGGCTCACGTGCGGCAGACTGGTCCAGCCCATGAGCTCGTTGTGGTCGAGCTCCGGCAGTTCGTTGAAGAAGGCCGGAGCCTTGGCGTTCTCGTTGATCTGGCCCTTCCAGCGCCTGGCGACGGGCGCCGTGGGCCCGGCTCCGTACACCACGACCAGTCTGTTCTCAAGTAGGCGTGCCAGCGCCTTCGCCGGGTTCTGTCCGTCGCCGCAGCCGGGGTCGAGCAGGTCGTTGTCCGCCTCGAGCTGCGCCACGGTCCCGGCCACGTCGGCGGCGTGGTCGCGGCACAGGCCCGCCGCCTCCAGTGTCGCGAGCAGCGCCGTGGAGAGCGACCCCACGGCCGCCCGCGGCTGGCCGTCGCCGGGGATGGTGACGAGCGGCAGGCCCTCGCGTTCGGCGAACGCGCCGAGGCTGCCGCCGGACGTCACGCACACGGGCGCGCCGCCACGCGACCGCGACTGCTCCGCGCACGCGAGCGACTCTTCGGTCTGGCCCGAGTAGCTGGCCACCACCACGAGCGTCTCCGGACCCACCCACTCCGGCAGGTGGTAGCCACGCACCACGGCGGCCGGCACGGCCAGACCGGGCAGCGCCGCGAGGACCAGGTCGGCGCCGATGGCGGAACCGCCCATCCCGCAGACCACGAGCCCGCTGGGCTCGGCCGGCGGGATCGCCGGAAAGGTCCCGAAGAACGCGCCGGCAAGCCGCGCGCGAGCGTTTTCGTACCCGTCGCGGAGCTGGCTGGGCAGCCCGGCGACCTCGCCGAACATGCCGGAGGTGTCGATCTCGGCGACCCGCGCCGGGCCCAGCTCGATAGCCGCCGCCATCTCAGCCCTCGAGGATCACGGAGAGCACGAGGTCGCGCTTCTCCTCCATGAGCTCCTGCGAGTCGGCCCCGAGGTTGAGGCGCAGCAGCGGCTCGGTGTTGGACGACCGCACGTTGAAGTGCCAGTCGGGGTAGTCCACGGAGATGCCGTCGAGGTGGCCGAGCTCGCCGTCGGCGAAGCGCTCCTCGATGCGGGCCAGCGCCGCCGGCGCGTCGTCGACCACAGAGTTGATCTCGCCGCTGATGAAGTACTTGCTGCGCAGCGGCTCCAGGAGCTCCGCCATCGTCGCCTGCTTGCGCGACATCAGGTCGAGGATGAGCAGCGCCGGGATGAACCCCGAGTCGGCGTTGTAGTTGTCGGCGAAGTAGTAGTGGCCGGACACCTCGCCGCCGAACAGGCCTCCCTCGCGGCGCATGCGCTGCTTGAAGAAGGCGTGCCCGACGCGGTTGAGCAGAGGCACGCCCCCGTTCGCCGTGATGACGTCGGGCACGGCGCGGCTGGCGCGCAGGTCGTAGAGGATCTTCGCGCCCGGGTTCTTGATCAGCAGAGCCTCGGCGAGAAGCGCGGTGACGAAGTCGCCGGGCACGAACTCGCCGACCTCGTCGATGAAGAAGCAGCGGTCGGCGTCGCCGTCCCAGGCGATGCCGAGGTCGGCCTTCTCGGCCACCACCCGCTCGCGGATCTCGCGGCTGTTCTCCTCGAGCAGCGGGTTGGGCTCGTGGTTGGGGAACGTGCCGTCCACCTCGAAGTACATCTCGACACGGTCGAGGGCCGTGCCCTTGAAGACGAGGGGCGCGAGCTTGCCGCCGACGCCGTTGGCGGCGTCCATGACCACCCTGTACGGACGGAACCCACTGGGGTCTACCAACTTGTGCAGATGCTCGACATAGGCCGGATAGATGTCGCGCGTCTCGAGCATGCCCCGGTGAGACATCGCCGGCAGGTCGGTCAGCGCCTGGGCGCGCTCCTTGAGCTCCGGGATGCCGGAATCTCCGCTCAGGGGCAGCGCGCCGTCCTGCACGAGCTTCATGCCGTTGTACTGCGGCGGGTTGTGCGACGCGGTCACCATGGCCCCGCCGTCCAGCCCGTGCGAGGCGACGCCGAAGTACAGCATCTCCGTAGGCACGAGGCCGAAATCCACGGTCGCCGCGCCGGCTGCGGCCGCGCCGGCCGCGAACGCCTTCACGAGGCCTGACGACGAGGGCCGGGGGTCCATGCCCGCACCGAGCCGGGACGCGCCCAGCTGCTGCGCCAGGGCGCAGCCGATGCGCTCGGCGGCGGCCTCGTCGAGCTCCTGCGGGTACAGGCCGCGGATGTCATAGGCTTTGAAGATGCCGTCGGGGATGGTCATGCGCGTTCTCTCTTCCTGAGCTGTTCGTAGAACTGCACGGAGTTGTCCGGCAGCTCGGTCTCCGGGTACAGGCAGATCCCGCCGGTCAGCCGGTTGCCGGCGCCGACCACGCAGTTCTCGCCGAGGACGGCGCCTTCGAGCTGCGTCCCGACGCCGACGCTCGAGCCACGCACCAGGATGCTGCCCTCGACCTTGGCGTGCGCGCCGATGACCACGTCCGCCTGCACGACCGCCTGGGTGACCGTCGCGCCCTCGCCGACGCTGCAGCCGTCACCCAAGACCGTCAGCGGGCCGACCCGGGCGCCTGCCGCGACGCTCACGCCGCCGGCGATGTAGCACGGGGGCACCATGCGAGCGCCCGGAGCGACGACCGCCCCCGGCGCCACGTACAGGTACTGGGGTCCGAGGGCCTCGCCGGCGCTCGTCTCGAGCTGCCGCTCGAGGATGTCGAAGTGCGCCTGCAGGTAGCTGTCCGGTGTGCCGATGTCGCGCCAGTACCCACGGTCCACGTGACCGTACAGGGAGCCGGCCGCGGCCAGTTTGGGGAACACCCCGCGCTCGATCGAGAAGAGCCGGCCGCGCGGGATCATCTCCAGCATCTCCGACTCCAGCACGTACACGCCCGCGTTGATGAGCGCCGTGCCCTCCCACTCCCCGGGCTTCTCCAGGAAGCTGGCCACGGAGCCGTCTTCCCGCAACTCGACCAGACCGTAGCGGCGCGGGTCGTCGACCGGCGTGAGGAAGATGGTGCCCATGCCGCCCTTGGCCACGTGCGTAGCCGCGAGGGCGGTGAGGTCGACGTCGCTGAGCACGTCGCCGTTGAAGACGAAGAAGCTGCCGTCGTGGAGCACGGCCGCGCAGTTGGCGATGGCGCCGGCGGTGCCGAGAGGCTCGGCCTCGACCGCGTAGGCCACCTCGAGGCCGTAGTCCGAACCGTCGCCGATGACGGCCTCGATGGCCTCGGCGAGGAACCCGGTGGAGAAGACGGCGCGCTGCACACCGTGACGCACCAGGTTGTCGAGGATGTACGAGACGAAGGGGCGCTCCACGACCGGAGCGACCGGCTTGGGACAGCGCGAGGTGACCGGCCGCAGGCGGGTCCCTTCTCCTCCGACGAGGATCACGGCCTGCCGCGGGTGCTCTCGACCGGCGCTCATCGGCGGTTCAGCCAGCGACGGGCGCCGGGACCTCGTCTCCGAGACCGATACCCTCGTACTCGAACCCGGCCTCCGCGGCCGTGGCCGGGTCGATGAAGTTGCGCCCGTCCACCAGCAACGGCCGCGCCATGGCCGCAGCGGCCGCACGCCAGTCCAGGCGCGCGAACTCCTGCCACTCGGTGACGACCACCACAGCGTCGGCGCCGGCCAGCGCCTCGAGGGGCTCCTCGCAGATCTCGACGCCGGGGAACAGCGGGTGCTCGCCGGCGTCGAGCATGGGGTCGTAGGCCTTGACGCGGGCGCCCTCGTGGATGAGGCGGCCGGCGAGCACGATGGAGGCCGCCTCGCGCAGGTCGTCCGTGTTCGGCTTGAACGTCAGGCCGAGCAGCGCCACGGTGGCGCCGCGCAGGTTGCCGCCGAGGCGCTCCTTGAGCTTGCCGACCACGCGCCGCTTCTGCAGCGCATTGACCTCGATGACGGCGTTGAGCAGCTGGAAGTGGTAGCCCGTGTTGCCGGCCAGTTGCTTGAGCGCCTGGACGTCCTTGGGAAAGCAGGACCCGCCGTAACCGATGCCGGCCTGCAGAAAGTGCGGTCCGATGCGGTGATCGAGGCCCATGCCCTTGGCGACGGTGCGCACGTCGGCGCCCACCTGCTCGCACACGTTGGCGATCTCGTTGATGAACGAGATCTTGGTGGCGAGGAACGCGTTGGACGCGTACTTGACCATCTCGGCCGTGGGCACCGTGGTGCGCACGACGTCGGTGTCGATGCCGCGGTAGAGGTCCTCGACCGCCGAGCCGTCCTCCTCGCGGAAGCTGCCGATGACGATGCGGTCGGGCTCGAGGAAGTCTTGGATGGCGGCGCCCTCGCGCAGGAACTCCGGGTTGGACGCGTAGGTGATGCCGGTGACGCCCATCGCCTCGAGATCGGCCATGACCTTCTCTCCCGTGCCGACGGGCACGGTGCTCTTCATGACCAGCAGGCGCTCCCCGCCTCTGGCGGCGATCTCACGCACGGCGTGCTGCACGCGCGAGAGGTCGGCGTCGCCGGAGGGTGAGGGCGGCGTGTCCACGGCGATGAAGAGTACATGGCAACGCTCGAGCAGGGTGTCGTACGACGTGGTGAACGAGAGGCGCGACGCGTTGTCGCCGACCAGCTTCTCGAGCCCCGGCTCGTAGATGGGGACCTCCCCGCCCTCCAAGCGCGCGATCTTGACCTCGTCGACGTCCATGCACACGACGTCGTGGCCGAGGTGGGCGAAGCACACGGCCGACACGAGGCCGACGTAGCCGGTGCCGACGACGCCGAGCGGTGCGGATTCCATGCGGGAAGTACCTCCGTTGCAGGTGAGAAACGGGCCCCTATCTACGGCTGCGAGTCTACCATGCGAGGCTGACGCAGGCCCCGTCGAGCCGCTGCGGGGAGCTACTGAGCGAGCCTGTCGAGCTCGTACCGGCTCGTGGCGTCCAAAGGATTGAGGGCCAGGGCCCGTGTGAACGACGCCCTGGCCTGCTTCTTCTGGCCGAGCGCACCCTGCTGAAGCTCTCCCAGAGCGAACCACACCTCGAAGTTCTGCGGCTGGAGCCGCGCCGCCTCGTGCAGCTTCGCGAGGGCGGCGCTGTTCTGTCCGAGTCGCTCGAGCAGCGTGGCCTCAGTGAGCAGCGGGCTGACGGCGAGCGGGTCCAGCGTCGCCGCTCTGCGCGCCTGTGAGAGACCGGCGACCACCCGGCCGTCGCTGGCCGCGGCGAGGGCGGCGTTCTCGGCCCGCTGCTGAAGGTAGGGCGGCAGCCAGACTCACGGCGAGCAAGACGAGCGCGGTACTCGCCACCGCGCGGATTCCCCAGTCCGGCCGCCGTCGGCGACGGCCGGACTTCACGCCCTCCTCTGCCTCGCCGGACTCCTCGCCGGATGCGTACTCCTCGCCGGACCCCCGTCCGGGTTCTTCCGGATCGGGTGACCCGCTCGCCTCTGCTCGCGGAAGCTCACTCTCGCGCGCATCCGAGGGTTCTCCGGTCGCTTCGGCGGCCGCGACCTGCTCTACCTCGGCCTTCTCCTGCCTGGACATATGACGCGCCCAACGGGCCTTCCTGCGCAGGTCGCCGGCCCGGGTCGTGCGGTAGGATGTCACCACGGCGATGAACACGAATGCGAGCGTGCCGATCGCTGCCATGTCCCAGTCCCAGTCTCCAGACATGTGCGCGATGAATGCGATCACGCCGGCCTGCATGGCCACCAGCAGCGGGTGCAGCGGGTCGTCGCGCCCTGAGAACGGGTTGCCTACCATGGCCGCCACCAGCAGCACGATCGCCACGATGAAGAGCGCGAGCCCCACCACGCCGAGCTCGCTGAGCACGTTGAACCACTGGCTGTGCGCGTGCTGCACCACGCCTTCGCTCAGGCGGAACCGGTCGTGCGCGAACGTGAAGGTGCCTGCCCCCGTCCCGGCCGTCCGCACGTAGCGCGACTGCCGAGCGGCTTCTCGCCAAAGAGGGATCCGGCCGTTGCTCGTCACCGACAACAACCTTCCCACCCCGCCGCCGCCCTTGCCGTTCTCGGCATCCGTCACGAACGCGTGGGCCTTGTCCTTGACCCACTGCGCGCCACCGTGGCGCTGCAGGAAGACGCCGCCGCCGCCGAGGACCATCACGCTCAGGACCGCAAGCACCACGGCCCCGGCGGCCACCGTAGACCACCGGGGCCAGCGTACAGAGCGCTGCAGGAGCGCTGCGGCAAACTGCACGCCCGCGGTCACGACGAGGGCCGCGACGGACCAGCGCAGCAGCGTGTGCCCCTGCAGCGTCCGCAGCGCGTCGTCGGTCGTCGGGGCGAAGACAGTGCTGAGATCGCGGAGTCGCCAGAGCACCAGACCCACAGGGGCAACGACCGCGGCCAGCGTCACGATCCCGCCCAGCCGCGTGGTCGTGAAGGCGAAGTAGAGGATGAGCGCGACCGCAAGCGCCAGCCAGCCGCCTCGCGAGAACGTGAAGAAGAACGTGAGGGACATCGGCACCGCGGCCGCGGCGGCCAGCATCCTCAGCCAGGATGGGGTGGCCCGGTCTCCCCCGACGGCGAGCGCCACCAGTAGACCCATCACCATCATGACCGCGAGGACGTTCCAGTACCCCACGGGACTGTCGAGCCGCGCGTAGGTGTGTGCGTGAGTCACCACGTCCGGCAGCCCCTTGCCCAGGAACGCGTACACGCCGACGGCGGTCAGCACCACCAGAGAGCCGTAGGCGACGGTGCGCAGTTGCAGGCCGCGGGCCGACGTGAACCCGAGCGCGGCGACAACGGCGAGGTAGAACGCCGTCAGGTTGAATGCGACCCACGTCAAGTCGGGGCCGTAGGACCAGAGCAGAGAGACCCCGGACCACACCGTGAAGGCGGTGAAGGCGGCCAGACCGGCGAGGAACGCGATCGACGGTCGCGTGCTGCGCCGCAGGAACCAGACCCATACGGCCGCGGCGACGAGCAGAGCTACTGCGACTGGAGTGCTGCGGCGGAGCACAAACCCGCCGGAGAGGAACGAAAACAGCCCAACGGCTGCCAGAGCCAGCGCGTAGGGGACGACGTTCCGGGCCCTGAACGTCTCTCGCACAACGCGGGCGGTGTTTGCGGGGCTCTCCATTGACGGGATTATACTTTCGTCGACTGCGGACTGGGCGAATGTGCGCACGGACGGTCCGTGCCTGCTGCATTCGGTGTATGGTCATCTACGCGGGCAAGTGGTACAAGTGACGGACGGGACATGACCCGGTTGCACTCCGGTACGAAGTGGCCGAGGGGGGGTGAGAAGATGAGGGTCAAGTTCATGGGAATTCTGACCATCGCGCTCCTGTTCATCCTGGTGTTCGCCGTCGTCGCCGCGGCGGCGGCGCCGCAGTCGGTCATCGACGCGATCATCAAGGACGCACAGGACGGCACGATCGACGGTAACTGGACGGCCGCGCAGGTCCGCGCGACGCTGGCCTACATCCAGGACAACCCGATCTACAAGCAGTACTCCGATGTCGAGGGTGTCCTCGAAGACTACTTGGCGAGCCTGCAAGCCCCAGGAGACCAAGGCGGCCAGCTCGCCTTCACCGGCGGCGAGATCTTGCTGGTGCTGGCCGCGGGCGCCGCGCTCATCGGCGGCGGCCTCGTGCTCAAGCGCGCTCAGGCCTGACGCAGACCATCCAGGATCCGATGACGACGGCGCCCTCACCCTTCGAGGTGGGGCGCCGTCGTCGTCTTGGGTCCCGGGCGCGGGCCGGGACGACGCGGTCGCGGAAGGACGTGGTGGCGGGGGCACGACCGTGGTGGATCCGGGATGCAAAGACACCCCCGCCGCCGGTGACGCCCTCGTGCGACCTCAGTCCTGCAGCACCAGCACGAGTCTGCGCGGGCTGTCGCCAGCTTTGACGACACGTTGTGGCGACAGCCCCAGATCGCCGGCCAGAGCAGCCGCGGCCATCCCTGAGCCCGGACGGTAGCAGAGCAGCGGCCCTTGCGCGGGTGGTTGCCAGCCGCCGTCGTCCAGCGTCAGACGACCTGCCGGAAAGCCCCACAGGCGCAGTTTCTGGAGCATCCCCGCCATGGCCGGCTGGGACGTACCCAAGACACCGACCCCGGTGTGGCGCGCCTCGATGAACGTGAAGCCGAGGGCAGTGGAACGCAGCCGCGGGGCCAGCGCCCCCGGCCAGCAGGCGCGGACCAGCGTCTGTACGTTGTCCTGCGCCGCGGTGGCCAGGCTCATCCCGGTGGCGCCCGTGGAGCCCGCGCTGCTCGCGCCGGCGGGCTGTACGTCGGGCAGCCAGGAGACCGGGAGCCTCCCGGCGGCAGCTGCCGCGTTCGCCGCGCCAGGGCCGGAGGTGGCCCCCGGCAGAGGTCCGGAGGCGACGGCCTGCTGGCGGCGGCCGCGCAGCATCGCGTACACCTTCTGGACGGCCGGCGACCCCTCACCGGCCGGCGCGACGAGCACGGCGAGCGCGGGGCGCCTGTCGAGCTCGCGAGCCGCGCGGAAGGCGAGCCGCATGTCGACGCCCCAGACGGCGGTCACCCGCACGGGCGCGGCCGCCGATGCTTCGAGAGCGGCGCTCACCTGAGCCGCGTAGCGCTGCGCCGAGCGGCGCGCGAACGGCGCGACCACGAGCACGCGCGCCACGCGCTCACGCACGGTGACGAAGCGGTCGTTCTCCGGCGGTACGATCCCGGTGGCGAGCGAACGCCACAGCGGCTCGATCGCGCTGGCGTCCACCTGCCACACCTCCGCGCCGCGGCTGCGCTCCACGATGACCGGCGCCGCACGCACCTCGACACGGCTGCGGTTCGCGTCGCGCAGCGCCTCGCCCAGCGAGGTCACGCCCTGCAGCGTGAGGTCGCTGCGCACGAAGCCGAACCCGAGTACGTAGTTGGCGAAGGCCACGACGCCCAGGTCCTGGAACTGCACCTGGGGCAGGGCGACGCGCAGGGTCTCGTACTGGGTCGTCCACGTGGAGCGCAGGCTTCCCCGGCCTCGCCAGGCCGCGCGCGCCGCCCGGTACCGGATGCGCGCGGCCTTCACGTCGTTCATGGGCACCATAGCCTGGACCGCGAGATCCGTCGCCGCGCGGTCCAAAGCCACCCAGGCGTCCATGCTGACTCCGAGCGCTCCTCCGAGCGCCGCCGCGGCCGTGCCCGGACCGGCGCTGTCGGCGATCGCGGAGATGGGGGCAAAGCCGTCCGTGGGGGAGAACCCGGAGACGGCCGGCGCGACGACGACGGCCGTGAGCGCGTGCCTCTCGGCGTCGACGTGCATCCACAGGACGCCGGAGCACGAAGAGGCCCGGCCGGCCATCACGAACACCGCGACGTCGTCGGGAGCCGGCGCCTCGAGATGGACGGGGGGTTCCTTGCCGACGACCTTCTGCCACGGCCCCGGCGTGGCCAGCAGGATGACGACCCCCATGGCGAGCAGGCCGCCGAGCAGGAGGGCGGCCCACGGGTCGAGCCGCCGCAACGCTGCGCGCAGCCAGTTCACTTCACGGGCTTACACGAGGCCGCGAGGCCCAGGATGAGGTCGTTCGAGAGCTGGTTGTCCAGCGTGTTGATCACCCAATAGAGCGTGCCGTGCTCCCGCCAGGCCACCAGGTGCAGGTGCTCGCCCTGGTAGAAGAGCATGAACTTGCGGCCCTTGATGGTCTGCGTGGAGTCCGGGTTCTGCACTGCCGGCGGGTCCGTCCAGCGCATGGCCTGGATGCTCCAGTAGCCGTACTGCGAGGTCTCGACCACGGCGACCGAGGCGGCCGAGTGCTTGCCCTCGGTCGTCTCGACGTTGTAGTTGCGCCACTGGTCGTAGGTGAACCCGGATGACCACGCGGTCGGCGCCTCGAGCTTGATCGGCGTCTTGGCGTCGTAGGTCTTCCAGGTCGTCCAGTCGACCTTCTGGTGCTTCTCCAGCGTCTGCTGCTGGACGACCTCCTGAGGCACCGTGATCGTCCCATTGAACGACGAAGCGACGAACACGGTGATGCCGTCGTCGACCACGCCGGGTGCCCGCTCCACGATCGCGACGTTCGCGGGCGAGAGCATCGACTCGAGCGCATTGGCGTACGACTCCAGCTCCTTGGGCGCGTAGATGACCGTCGTCTCGCCCGGGAATTCGTAGGCGTCGGCATCGGCCACCGTGTTGTAGCCCTGCGCCGCGAGCTGCGAGGCGGCGCTCGTCGCCAGCCCGTCGATGCCGCTCCCGTTGTAGATGTGCACCTGGAAGGCGTTCTTCTTGACCTTCTGGCCGT
>CAVOMB010000062.1:0-27604 GCA_963696935.1 uncultured Thermoleophilia bacterium
CGCGCTCGTCGCTGTTGCCCACCTCGACGAACAGCGCGCCGCCCGGCGCGAGGTGGTCCGCGACACCTGCGAGTATGCGCCGCACGACGTTGAGCCCGTCGTGCCCGGCGCGCAAGGCGAGGTCCGGCTCGTGCAGGTATTCCTTCGGCAGCGCCTGCATTTCCGCGTCGCTCACGTAGGGCGGGTTCGCGATGATCAGGTCGTAACGGCGGCCCGCCACCGGCTCGAAGACGTTGCCCTGCAGCAGCGCGACCCGTGCCTGGACGCCGTGGCGCTCGACGTTGCGCCTCGCCACCTCGAGCGCCTGCGGCGAGATGTCCACGGCGTCCACGGTCGCGTCCGGGAAGGCTTTCGCACAGGCGATCGCGATGCAGCCCGAACCGGTGCCGATGTCGAGGATGCGGCGCACCCGCGACGGCTCCACCCACGGGCGGAATTCCGCGAGGATCAGTTCCGCGAAGGGCGACGCCGACTTGTTCGCGCTCGCGGCGCAGGAATCGGCGGCGGCGCGTCCGCGGTTCGCCGTCGCGCTCAGCGGCGGCGAGACCCCCCGCAGTCTGTACAAGTTGCTGGCGCGCCAGCAGTTCAGTCAGAAGGTCCCCTGGCGGCGCACGCACCTCTACTGGGGTGACGAGCGCTGCGTGCCGCCCGACGACCCGCGCAGCAACTACGGTATGGCGCGCGACGCGTTCATCAAGCACGTGCCGATCGCGCCGGAGAACGTGCACCGCATGCGCGGCGAGGACCTGCCCGAGGAGGCGGCGCACGAGTACGACGCGGAGCTGCGCCGCCTGGCCGACCAGATGCGGCCGCGCGTGGACGTGCCTGTGTTCGACCTCGTCTTGCTGGGTCTCGGGAGCGACGGCCACACGGCTTCGCTGTTCCCTCACAGCGAGGCGCTCACCGTCGAGGAAGGGTTCTGCGTGCCGACCACGGCGCCCGACGGCTCTCCGCGGCTCACCGTGACGGCGCCGGTCATCAACGCCGCGCGCCGCGTGTGGTTCTTGGTGAGCGGCGCCGACAAGGCCGGCATGGTCGCCGAGGTCATCGAGGGCCTGCGCGTGCCGATGGCAGTGCCCGCGCAGGGCATCGCGCCCGTGCACGGCTCGCTCGCCTGGTTCCTGGACGAGGCCGCGGCGTCGGAACTGAGCCCCGACGCCCGCGCCTGAGAAGAAGAGGAGGCGCCCGATGGCGGACACCTACGAGATCCTGCAGCCGGACGGCACGGTGCGTGAGTTCACCGCTGCCCAGTTCGCGGAGTCCGGACGATGTCACCACGTACATCCTCGGCTGCCTCAGGCCCGGCCGTCAGGGGTTGCCGCAGTCCTGAGGGGTCGGTCGACAGCACAGCCGACATACCGTTGAGCGGTCGATAGCTGAAGCGTATGATGGACCGACCGGGCGAGGAGGTCCCCATCATGGCGCGCGCCACCGTTTCCCCCAAATTTCAGATCGTCATCCCCAAGGAGATACGCGAGCGCTACGACCTGAAGCCCGGTCAGCAGTTGGCGCTGATCGACCGCGGCAGCTACATCGCGCTGGTCCCACGGCGGCCCATCTCCGAGTTGCGCGGCATCGCCAAGGGTGCGCCGACCGACGATTATCGCGATGAGACCGACCGGTACTGACGCGATGAGGGTGCTCGATTCGTCGGTGTGGATCGAGCACCTGGCAGACGGGGCGCTTGCCGAGCAGTGCGCGCCGTACCTCGCCGAGGAGCGGTCCATCCTCACTCCGGTGCAGGTGCTGTATGAGGTCTATCGCTGGACGATCCGCCACGTGGACGAGCGCGTGGCCATGGACGTCGTGAGCCAGATGGAGACCACGCTCTTCGTTCCGGCGGATGTGACGGCGGCGATCGTCGCCGTCGACATGAGCGTCGCCCACGGTCTGGCCGCGGCGGACGCCATGATCTACGCGACGGCCCGCCTGCAGCGGTGCGAGCTGGTGACCGCCGACGCGGACTTCCGTGGGCTGCCGGGTGTCATACTGATCGAGGACCAGTCCGCGGGAGGAGACCAGGCATGAGCGGCAAGCGCGGCAAGAAGTCTCCTACGCGGACGTCATCATGCATCTGGAGGCCGGCGACTACCGCCGGCTCGCGGCCGTGTGGGACGCGGAGGTGCCGCCGCCCGGGCTCTCCTGACGCGCGCAGAGGGAGTACGCTGTCTCTGCGGGCTTGCGTCCGCGCCGCGGCGAGTCGTGCAGCCGTCCAAGTCGACAAAGGGGTCGTCATGAGCGAGTCCGGATCAGGGCACGTGAAGCCCGGCGAGGCCGGCATGGAGTCACGCCAGGCGCAATCGTCCACCCTCGGCGGCGTGTGGGCCGACCCGCATCTGTCCGCCTCGGTCATGTCGAGCGCCAACGAGGGATCGCGGAACAAGCGCCGCCCCTGGCTGTGGGCGCTTGGCTGGGTCGGCGGCTTCGTCGCCGTCATCGCCGTCCTCATCCTGATCCTGCGCTGACCCGGGAGTCTCGCGCCGCGCGTGCGGTGCGCCGCCCGAACGTCTGAGCTTGCGACCCTGGTGGTACACTTCTGGGGCAAGCCAGGTGGCCGCGGTGGTCACGCGTCGCGGAGCTTTTCGAAGCCCGTGAGGCGCCCGTCGAGGAAAGTCCGGACACCACAGAGCAGGGCGCTGGTTAACGGCCAGCCGGGGAAACCCGAGGGAAAGCGCAACAGAGAGCAGACCGCCAGCGGCCCCTTTCGAGGGGTGCGGGTAAGGGTGAAACGGTGAGGTAAGAGCTCACCAGCGGTCCTGGTGACAGGCCGGCTCGGCAAGCCCCGCCCGGTGCAAGACCAAATAGGGGAGCGTTCGAGGGTTGCTCGCCCGAGGCTCCCGGGTTTCGGTCGCATGAGCCGTCCGGCAACGGACGGCCCGAGATGGATGGTCACCCACGACAGGATCCGGCTTACGGCTTGCTACAGAAAGGCCCCTCGGTCCAGCTGGACGAGGGGCCTTTCCAATGCTCGGGGCGGGCGGCGGCCGGCGCGGCGGCGGCGCCGGGCTCAGAACTGCACGTAGAGGAAGGCGGCGGGCTTGCCCATGGCCAGGATGGCCGCCCCAAGCAGCAGGCCGAAGACCATGCCGTAGCGCCACGTCGGCTTCGGCTCTATCTCCCAGGTGTTCGGCGCCAGGTTCACCCAGGCCAGCCCGGCGAAGATCAGCAGCGTGAACGCGTAGCCGATCTGCAGCCTGGCCGAGTGGAGGCTGCCGAGTCCGTTGAGTCCGGCCATGGCCGTGAGCACCTGGCCGGCCTGCCTGAGCGTCGAGGCGCGGAAGAACACCCACGCCACGACCACCGCGACGAACGTGAGGAGGCGGTTCAGCCAGATGGTCTTCGGCGTGAAGCCCTTCTTGCGCGCGACGGCGTGCACCGACTGGTAGACGCCGTGCAGCAGGCCCCAGACGATGAACGTCCACCCGGCGCCGTGCCAGATGCCGGCGATGATGAACGTGACCATGAGGTTGCGCACCGTCACGGCCATGCCTCGCCGCGACCCGCCGAGCGGGATGAACAGGTAGTCGCGCAGCCAGAACGACAGCGTCATGTGCCAGCGCCGCCAGAACTGGCTGGGGTTGACCGCCTTGTACGGCGAGTCGAAGTTCTGGGGGAGGTGGAAGCCGAGCAGGTAGGCGATGCCGACGGCCATGTCCGAGTAGCCGCTGAAGTCGAAGTAGAGCTGGAGGCTGTAGCCGAGGGCGGCCGCCCACCCGCTGAAGAGGTGGAGGTGGGCGGCGTTGCCGAAGAGGTCGTCGACGTGCGGCAGCATCACGTCGGCGATGAGCAGCTTCTTGGCCATGCCGCAGGCGATGAAGAAGAGGCCGAGCGCCGCCAGACGCGTCGTCAGGCGGCGCGGCTGGTCCTCGAAGTCGCCCTCCACGTCGCGCCAGCGCAGGATCGGCCCGGCGATGGCGCGCGGGAACAGGGCGATGAACGCCGCGTAGCGCAGGAAGCTCTTCGTCGCCCGCGCGTCTCCGCGGTAGACGTCGATCACGTAGCTCATGGCGCTGAACGAGTAGAACGAGATGCCCAGCGGCAGCAGCACCCGGAGCATCGGCAGGTCCAGGTCCAGGCCGACCCACGAGCCCAGGCCGTCGAGTGAGTCGAGGAAGAAGCCCCGGTACTTGAAGTAGCCGAGGATCGCGACGTTGGCGACGATCGCGACGGCGAGGATCCAGCGCCGCCGACGTGTGCCGCCGGGCGGCGCCGGGCTGTGCGCGATGAGCAGCGCCGCGACCCAGTCGACGGTCGTCGCGCCGACCATGATGAGCACGAAGCGCCAGTCGTACCAGCCGACGAGCACCCATGACGCGAGCGTCAGGAACGCGAGCCGCCACACGCCGCGTGGCAGCAGCCAGTACACCACCAGCGTGATGGGCAGGAACGCGAACAGGAACGTGTAGCTCGTGAGCTGGATGGGGACTCCCTTCGGCGGCAGCATCCTACCAGTGGCAGAGGCGCGGCGGCTGGGGTTTCCGCGCCGCGCAGGTCGCTCTGCGGTATGCTCGCGCCATGGGACTGACCGCCGCACAGATGGCCGCCTCACTGGGGCTGGAGCCCCACCGCGAGGGCGGCTACTACCTCGAGACGTACCGCGCGGCCCAGACGCTGCAGACGCCGCGCGGCGAGCGGCCGGCCTCCACCGCGATCATCTTTCTGATCACCGCGGAGTCGGTGAGCCGCCTGCACCGTCTGACGAGCGACGAGCTCTGGGTGTACCAAGGTGGGCTGCCGCTCGAGATCGTGACCATCGCGCCGGACGGCGAGCTGCAGCGGCGCGTGCTCGGCGATCTCGAGGGGGAGGGCCTGTTGCCGCAGGCGCTGGTGCCGGCCGGCAGCTGGCAGGGCGCCCGCCTGGCGGGCGGCCCGCATCTGCCGGCCCAGTACGCCTGGGCGCTGGTGAGCTGTGTCGTGACGCCCGGGTTCGACTTCGCCGACTTCGAGATGGGCGAGCGCGCCGCGCTGGCGGCGGCGTACCCGCAGCACGGCGAGATCGTCGACCAGTTGACGTGATCCTGCCGTCGCCGGGCGGAGGGCGCCTGCGTCTGCGACCGCTTCCGGGGCAGTCGTGAGTCCCTCGTCCCGGACCCGTCCGGACCGCGTGATACGCTCCGGCCGACCATGACGACCGGGGCTGAAGCACACCAGGGGATCCTCGTCAGCGGCCGCTTCCCGGAGCTCGAAGACGCGCTCTGCGAGCGGGTCGCCGAGCTCAAGCACGGCCGCCCGCTGACGCCCGTCACGGTCGTCGTCGGGTCTGCGGCGGTGCGCACGCATGTGCTCGATCTGCTCGTGCGCCGCCTCGGCGCCGTGGCCAACGTGCAGGTCGCCACGCTCGGTCGGCTGGCGACGGACCTGGTCGCGGCGCATGGCGGCGCACCTCCGGCCACCGTCAACGCCCTGACGCGCGAACGCCTCGTGCGGCGCCTCGTGGCGGCTCATGCGTCCCGGCTTCGCTACTTCGGGCCCGTGGTCGACCGCCCGCATTTCGCCCAGGCCGTGGCCGCCACCCTGGCCGACCTTCGCGAGGCGTGCGTCGCTCCAGGTTCGAGCTGGAGTTCCGCCGCACAGGCAGGTCCCGCGTCCGGCCCAGGGGCGTCCGGGGTCAGCTCCTCCGCCGACAAGTTCGGCGACCTCGAGGTCCTCTATCGCGCCTACTGCGAAGAACTCGAGGAGCGCGACCTGCTCGATGGCGCCGGCGTGCAGCAGGCCGCAGCGGCCGCGTCGGCGGCGGGACCAGCGGATCCGGTGGTCCTGTACGGCCTCTACGACCTGAATCAGGCTCAAGAGCAGTTCGTGCGTGCGCTGCTCGCCCGTGGAGCCGATCTCCTGGTGCCGGCGCCCGCCGGCCGAGCGCCCGCGGGGCACCCGGCGTTCGAGGCGGCTGTCGAGACGGGTCTGGCGATGCGCCGGCTGGAGGCGCCCCAGGCTCGCTGCGACCGGGATGCTCTCTCCTCGGTGTGGACGGATGACGGCGCCGGCGGGCGCGCGTTCGCCGGCGACGGTTCACTCCAGGTCGTGTCGGTCTCCGACGAGCGCGCGGAGCTTCGCGAGGCGGTCCGCGCCGTACTCTCGGCGATCGAGGACGGCGCCACCGCGTGGCAGTGTGCCGTCGTGGTGTCCCGCGGCGACGACGTCGACCTGGCGGCCGCCGCTTTGCGAGAGGCTGGTCTCCGGGTCGCCTGCCGGCTGCCGGACCGCTCCGCGGGAGTACGGGTGCTCGGCAGGCTGGCCGACTGTGTGGCTCCTCCGGCCGGAGAGGCGTTCGCCCGGCGGGCGGTCGTGGATCTGCTCTCGGCCGCTCCCCTCGCACAGGGCGGCGAGCCGGGGGAGACGGCTCTTTGGCTCGACGAGGCCCGGCAGGCAGGCGTGGTGTCCGGGCCCGACCAATGGTTGTCGCGGCTGGCCGGCCGGCGGCGGGGCCTGGAGCGCCGGCTCGAGAGACTGCTGGCCAGGGGCGCCGAGGCCGTGGACGACGAGGACGAGGTCGCCGGGAAGGCCGAGGCCGTACGCCGGCGTCTCGAGGCGTGCCGGGGTCTGCTGGCGGTCGTCCGTGATCTCGTGGAGGTGTGCGCGGCCGCCCCCGACCGGGCTCCGTGGGGCGTGTGGGCCGAGTTCTTCGCCGGCGTGGCCGCTGCGGTGTTCGACGGCGCGACCGCCGCCGAGGCCCGTGACGCCGCGTGCCGGCTGCAGGCGCTGGCCGTCCTGGACGAGCAGGTGGACCTTGTCGAGGCAGCCGCCGTGCTGCGTGAGATCCTGTCGGGGTCGCGCGTCCCTGTGGGCCGTGCCGGCCGCGACGGTGTCGCGGTGCTCACGCCGCTGGAACTGCGCGGGCTGAGCTTCCACACCGTGGTCTTCACGGGCCTCGCCGAGGGCGGGTTCCCCGCGCGTGGCCGGCCGGACCCTCTCTTCGGCGACGCCGAGCGGCGGCGCGTCGCCGCGGCGCTCGGAGTGCGTCTGCCGCTGGCCGAGCACCGCGAAGCGGAGTCTGTCGTGCTGTTCGCGTTCGCCTGCGAGGCTGCCCGGGAGCGGCTGGTACTCCTGGCGCCGCGCACCAGCGCGGCCGACGGGCGACCGCGGCTGCCGTCCCGGCTGCTGCTGCGGCTCGCCTCCGCCGCCGCCGGCCGCCCCGTGGGCCTGGACGAGTTCCTCGGCGGCGAGCCGCTGAGGGCCGTCTGGCGGCGCGCCGCCGGTCCGCCGGCGTTCTCGGACGACGTCGTGTGGGTCGACGGGCGCGAGCGCGACGTCGCCCTGCTGCTTGCGCTGTCGTCGGCGGGTCGCCGAGAGGCGGCGCGCCTGTACGCCACGGCGGTGCTCGGCGACGCAGTCGCGGCGCGTCGCCGCTTCGGTGTTTGGCGCGCGTCGCGCAGTCCGGTGCCCGGTGAGTGGGACGGCTTGCTGGGCGTGGAGGCTCGCGCTGCCCTGGCCGCCGCGCACCCCTTCGACGCCGAGATGCACCCAACACGCCTGGAGCGGTTCGTCTCCTGCCCGTTCTCGTTCCTGCTGCGGGACGTCTACGAGCTGCAGGCTCCGGACGAGCCGGGCGACTCGCTCGAGATGGACGCACTGGAGTTCGGCACGCTCGCCCACGACATCCTGCAGCGCGCCTACGAGCAGGTCATGGCCGGCGACCTGCGGCGCGACGAGGCGCAGGCGGCCGTCGTCGCGGCGTGGCACGAGTGCTGCGCCGAGGCCGAGGCTCGCGGCGTCACCGGCGCCGCGCTGTCGTGGGAGGTCCGGCGCGAGCTGCTCCTCGAGGATCTGCTGGAGACTGTCCGGCGCGACCCCGTGTTCTCCAGCCCGGGCAGCAGGCCGGTCGGCGTGGAGTGGCGGTTCGGCGAGTCGGCGGGCCGTCCCGTGGCGCTGGCCCTGGACGACGGGCGCACTGTCCGGTTCGCGGGGCGTCTGGACCGCGTGGACGAGACGCCCTCCGGCGCGTGTGTCATCGACTACAAGTCGGGCGGCGGCGGCACCGAGCGCAACCGCATCAAGGAACGCCTGAGCGTGCAGTTGCCCGTGTACCGGCTGGCCCTGCGACAGGCCGGCGGCGCCGAGTACGCCGCCATCAGCTGTCTGTACCGGCTCGTCACGCGCCGGGGGGGATTCGAGGACCTCGACCTGCCTCAGGACGAAGCGGCCTCTACGCGGCGGCTCGGCGAGCTCGTGGCCGGCGCCGTCGCGCTGGCCGACGCCGGCCTGTTCCCGCGCACCACGCGCCAGCGGTGCGAGTACTGCGACGTGCGCTACGCGTGCGGTGTCTCCCCGTGGGCACGGGCGCGCAAGCGCGAGCACGAGCTGCTCGCCCCGGTGGTCGACCTGCAGTCGCCGGCCGCGAAGGAGGCCGGCGATGGCTGAGCGTCCGGTCTGCGACGCCGAGGTCCGCACGAGGGTCACCACCGACCTCGGCACCACGTTCCTGCTCGAGGCCGGCGCCGGTACCGGCAAGACGCGCGTGCTCGTCGACCGGTACGTGAACTGCGTGCTCGACCCCCGGCTCGGCACCAGCGACGTGCGCACGGTCGCGGCCATCACCTTCACGGAGAAGGCCGCCGGCGAGCTGCGTCAGCGCGTGCGCGAGGAGTTCGAGCGCCTGGCCGTCGAGGCCGGCGACGATCCGGCCCGCTCGGAGGTCATCCGTGGCGCTCTGGACGCGCTCGACGACGCGCCCATCAGCACCATCCACGGCTTCGCCGGCCGCCTGCTGCGCGAGTTCCCGGTCGAGGCCGGTGTGGACCCTGCGTTCGAGCAGCTCGACCAGCTCGGCTCGGAGCTCGAGCGCGCGCGCCTGTGGGACGAATGGCTCACCGAGCTCGCGGCCGGCGATCCGGTGGCCGACCCGGCTCGCAGGGGGCTCTCGCGGCTCCTGCGCGCCGGTGTGCGGCTCGAGTGGCTGCGGGAGCTCGCGCTCGGTCCCAGGGGAGTCTTCAACGAGCGGTACGACCTCGATCCCATGACGCCGCCGGCGGGAGAGCCGGACCTGAAGACGCTCCTGTCGGGTCTCGACGCACCTCTCGAGCGTCTCGCGGAGTTCTGTTCGTCGGCCTGCAGCGACGTGAGCGACAAAGGCTGCGTGGCCGCCGTCGAGCTCGTGGACGCCGGCCGCGCCCTGGTGCAGCGGCCGCCCGACGACGGCGACCAGCTGGCTGCCGCCCTGTTCGCCCTGCCGGCCAAGGCCACGGCCTCGGCACCGGGCGGCGCCAAGGGCAACTGGGACCAGGGACTCGGCGGCAAGGACGAGCTCCAGACCCGGTACCGGGACGCCGTCGCCGCGGTGAGCGCCGCCCGCGAGGCCTATGCCGAGTACGTCACCTCGCTCGCGACGGCGGTCGCAGACGCCTTCTCGCGCTGGGCCGCCGGCGCCCAGCTCGCGCAGGGCCGCCTCGACTTCACCGACCTGCTCGGGTGCCTGCGCGACCTGCTGGCCGACGATCTCGCGGCGCGAGGCGCCCTCCAGGCGCGGTTCAGCTACATCCTCGTGGACGAGTTCCAGGACACGGACCCGCTCCAGGCGGCTATCGTCTTCCTGCTGTGCGAGCAGCAACCGGCGGCGCGCGACTGGCGCGAAGTGGTGCTACAGCCGGGCAAGCTGTTCGTGGTCGGCGACCCCAAGCAGTCAATCTACCGCTTCCGCCGCGCCGACATCGGCATGTACGACCAGGTGAAACGGCTCGTGGCCGGTCAGCCGGGTGGGACGGGCGCGCTGGAGGCCATCCGCCAGAACTTCCGCACCACGCCGTCGGTCGTGAACTGGGTGAACAACGTGTTCGCCGGCGTGTTCGACGACGACCAGGAGGAGGGCCGGCAGCCGGGCTATCAGTGGGTCGAGCCGTACCGGCTCCCGGCGGCGGATCCCCGGGTGGCCGTGCTCCTTGGCGACGACTTCGGTTCTGCGGCCGGCGCTGCGGATGCGGCGCGGCGAGCGGAGGGACAGGCGCTCGCCGCGCTCCTTCTCGCCATGCACGGGGAGGACCGGGACCGCTGGACCGTCCAGGACCGCGACGGGGGAGACGACGACGCGGAGGCCTGGCGCGCACCGCGCTGGGGCGACGTGGCCATCCTGTTCCGCGCGACGACCGGCCTCGAGACCTACGAGCAGGCGTTCCGCGAGGCCGGCGTGCCGTACCGGGTCGACGGCGGCAAGTCCTATTTCTCCCGGCGCGAGGTCGACGACGCCCTGCTGTGCCTGCGCGCCGTGGACGACCCCAGCGACGGCCCGGCCGTGTACGGCGCGCTGCACTCGTCGCTGTTCGGGTTCAGCGACGACCAGCTCTTCCTCTTCTGGTCGGCCGGCGGCAGGTTCGACCTGTTCGCCGAGCAGCCGGCCGGGCACGAGGCGGTCGCAGAGGCGCTCGCGGTCCTGCGCGGGCTGCACGAGCGCCGGGCCGCATGCGAGCCGCACGAGCTGGCGGCGGATCTCGTGCGGCTCGTCAAGGCGTCCGAGGTGCTGGCCGCGACCGGCTCCGGAGGGTCGCAGGCGATCGCCAACCTGGAGAAGCTGATCGACCGGGCGCGGGCGTTTTCCAGCGCCGGCGGTATGGGCCTCGGCGCGTTCCTCACGTGGGCCGCGGAGGCCGGGGATGCAGCCGGCGAGCAGGAGTCACAAGTGGATGACGACGGTGACGTGGTCCACTTGCTCACCATCCACAAGGCCAAGGGCCTCGAGTATCCGATCGTGATCCTGGCGGGAGGGGCACTCTCCTCCAGCGGAGGCGGCGGCGAACCCATCGTCGACCGCGACGCACGCCGCCTCGCCATCAAGCTCAAGGCCGAGTTGCCGGGTGCGCCGGCGCGGGATCTCGAGCCGCAGCGCTACACCGTGTTGCGTGCACGAGAGAAGCAGATGGAGGCAAGCGAGGGCCGGCGGCTGCTCTATGTGGCCGCCACGAGGGCCCGCGACCGCCTCGTCGTCACGTGCTTCGGCAAGCTGAGGAACAAGGACGGGGCGCCGTCGGCCGTGCTGCTCGGCCCCATCGCGGACGCGCTGCCGGATCCTGCTCCGGTCCCGGAAGAGTACGAGGACGGGGGCGTCCTGGTGCTGCCTCCGCGGGTGCCGCCGGCGGCCGACGACAGCGACGGCCCTCTGGACGACGCCGATCTCGTCGGGGCGCGCCGGGAGTGGGTGGAGCGGCGCACCGGCGTGCTCGAGCGCGCGAGGCAGGCGGCGCCCGCCACCAGCCCGAGCGGCCTCGAGCACGTGGACGAGCAGGTGCGCACGGGCGGCCCCGGCGCGCCGGCCGGCCGGGCCAGGGCTCTGGCTCTCGGCTCCGCCGTGCACCGGGTCATGGAGCTGTGCGACCTGGCCGACGGGGCGTCCGTCGCGCGCGTCGCCCAGGCCGCCGCCGCCGAGCTCGAGTGGCCCGAGCTCGCGCGAGAGGCGGCGGAGCTTGCGGCCGCCTGCTGGTGGGCCGAGCCGGCGCGCGCCGCCGCGCGCGCCGCGGCCGCGGGGCCGGACGCCGTCCAGCGCGAGGTCCCGGTCGGGGCGCTGCTCGACGGCGTCGTCGTGAGCGGCGCGATCGACCTGCTGTACCGCGACGACGGCGCGTGGGTGGTCGTCGACTACAAGACCGATCGGGGCGCAGAGCCGGACGTGCTGCTGGCGCGCTACCGGCCGCAGGGCGCCGCCTACGCCCTCGCCGCCGAGGCCGTGCTCGGAGAGGGGAGCGTGCGCGAGGTGTGCTTCATCGCCGCGCGCGCCGTTCAGGCCGACGGCGCGGCGCTCGTCATCACCGTACCCGTGGACGAAGAGCTCCGCGCCGAGGCGCGCCGGGAGATCGCCGCGGCCGCCGCCGCGGGGCGCCCTCTGCGTCCCGACGAGCTCGCCGAGGCCTGACGGCACTCTCGGGTCAGTCGTCGCGGTCCGTCACGCGGACGGGCCGGGCGGCCAGCGAGAGCCGGCCCGCCTGCACGCCGGCAAGCGCGACCCAGACCAGCAGCGTCGCAGTCATGGTGCGCTGCAGCAGACCCGCCACGTCGCTGTTCCCCGTCACCGCCATCGCGATCAGGATGCCGAGCCCCAGGCTTGACTCGCGGCCCTCGTGACTGCACCGTGAGGGCATGACCGACCCGACCGACCCGACCGGCACGACCGCTCCGACCGGCACGACCGGCACGCCGACGGACGAGCTCGCCGCCGGGGAGTTCGGCGCCTGGCTCGCCGCCATGCGCCGCGCGCTCCGGCGAGAGGCGGACGCCGATGTGCCCTGTGGCGACTGCTGCGCGTGCTGCTCCACGTCGCACTTCGTGGACATCGGCCCGGAGGAGCGCGACACGCTCGCCCGGGTGCCGCGCAAGCTGCTGTTCCCGGCGCCGGGCATGCCGGCCGGCCACCTGGTGCTGCCCTACGACGACCGCGGCCGTTGTCCCCTACTGGGCGAGGACGGCCGGTGCGCCATCTACTCCCACCGGCCGCTGACGTGCCGCACCTACGACTGTCGCGTGTTCGCCGCAGCCGGCCTCGACGCCGACCGGGAACTGATCACGCGGCGGGCGCGTCGCTGGCGGTTCTCGTACTCCGCGCCCGGTGACGCCGCGCGATCGGCCGCCGTCCGCGCCGCCGCGCGCTGGATCCCGGCGCACGCGGCGGCGTTCCCCGGCGGCGCCGTGCCGGACGACCCGCCGGGGCTGGCGGTGCTCGCCGTCCGGGTAGCCGACATCTTCCTCCCGGCCGGCCCCGCATTCGCCGGCGCCGACGACGCAGCGATTGCCGCGGCCGTCGTCCGTGCGACGGCTGAAGGTGGGGAGGGCGGGCAGGGCGGACCGTCCGGCGAGCGCGGGCCGTCCGCGCCGGCGTCGCCGAGCCCAGCCGACGCTTACCGCGCGCGCCGGGCGTGACGGCTGAGCCGTTGGCGCCGGGCGTGAGCGCCGAGCCGCTGCCGCCGGCTCCGTTCGGCGCCTGGCTGCGCGCCACCATCGCCACGCTCGACAAGGACGTCCCGGCCGATGTGCCGTGCGGCTCCTGCAATGCCTGCTGCCGCACGTTCCACCAGATCCACTTGAGGCCGGGGGAGAGGCGCGCGCGCAAGCGTCTGCCCAGGGAGTACCTCTCGCCCGCGCGCGGCCTGCCGCCCGGCTACCTGTTGCTCGGGTACAACGAGGAGGGCGCCTGCCCGGTGCTGGTCGGCGGCCGGTGCACCATCTACGAGGACCGGCCGCTCGTTTGCCGCACCTACGACTGCCGGATGTACGCCGCCACCGGTGTGGAGCCCGACCGGGCGGACATCGCCGCGCAGGTCCGCCGCTGGCGCTTCGACTACCCGACCGCGGAGGACCGCGAGCTGCAAGAGGCGGTGCTGGCGGCCGTGCGCTTCATTCGCGAGCACCGCGAGTGTCTGCCGAGCGACGCGGCTCGCGAGCAGCCCATCCGCGTCGCCACGCTCGCCGTCCACGCGCACGCCAGGTTCCTGCCCGGCGCGACGGCGGGCCTGCGCCGCCGCCCCGTCACCGACCGCGACCGCGCGTTCGCCGTCGCCGACGCCAACGAGGAACTCTTCGGCGACGGGTGACCGGCGTGGTCATGGGCTGCACCCGTGCTGTCCAGAGCGGTTTGCTTCACTCGCCCGGAAGCGCCCTGGCTCCGTCCTACTGCGGTGATAGGGTTGACGAGCTGTGGGCCAGACTCAAGACACTCCCGAGATCCCGCGTCCCGGCCTCTTCTGCTACGTCCGTAACCGGCGAGGGGTGATCGCCGGCGTGGAGCCGTTCGACGGCGACGCCGGCCGCCTCCATCTCGTCCACGTCGAGTACAAGGACGATGAGCTACCGCAGGAGGAGCAGCTCATCTGGGAGCTTGAAGGAGCGACCGCGCGAGTACTGGCGCCCACCGCTCTCCCTGATCCGTCGCGTTCCGCTCCCATGCCCGCCGATGACTTCGATGCGCTCCTCCGTGCGGCTCGCTGGACTGCGGCCACCCCGTTCCTCGACCCCGACGGATCGGGTCCGCTCGACCGGCTGCCCATCCGCAGTCCGTTCCACGGTGCCGTGCAGGTCGAGGACTACCAGCTCGTTCCCCTCCTCAAGGCGTTGCGGATGCCGCGCGTCAACCTCCTTCTCGCTGACGACGTCGGGCTCGGCAAGACGGTGGAGGCTGGGCTGATCCTCAGCGAGCTCCTCATCCGCAGGCGCGTTCAGCGCGTGCTGATCCTCACTCCGGCATCGCTCAGGCTGCAATGGCGCGACGAGATGTGGGACAAGTTCTCGTTGCGCTTCAACCTGGTCGATCGCGACGAGACCGCGGTGCTGCGCCGCAAGCTGGGCATGGACGCGAGTCCCTGGCGCTCGTTCAGCCGCATCGTCGCCTCGTACCACTACCTGCGCCAGCCGGATGTACTGGAGCAGTTCATGGCGGCTTCGCGCCCCAAGGAGGGCTCGCCGCACCTGCCGTGGGACCTCTTGATCGTGGACGAGTGCCACAACGTCATGCCCTCACCGTTCGGCGAAGACAGCGACCTTTGCCAAATGGTGCGCCTGCTGGCGCCGCGATTCGAGCATCGTCTGTTCCTGAGCGCGACGCCACACAATGGTCATACGCGCAGCTTCACCGGGCTGCTGGAGATCCTCGACCCGGTGCGCTTCAGCCAAACCGATGAGCTCAAGCCGGCTGAACGCGCCCGCGTCCAGCAGGTGGTCGTCCGGCGCCTCAAGCGCGAAATCAACGAGCGCAGCGACCCGCCCAAGTTCTGCACGCGGCTCGAGCCCATGGCGCTGGCGTTGGACCTTTCCGAGCAGGAGCTCGAGCTCACGAGCGCCTTCGGCGACTTCCGCACGGCCATGCGCGGCTACATCGTCGCCGGCGACCGCAAGCGCCGTCGGGCGGGCAGCTTCGCCGTTGAGATCCTCGGCAAGCGGCTCTTGAGCTGCCCGGTCGCGTTCGCCGAGTCGTGGAGCCGCTGCAGCGAGGGACTCGGCGAGGCGGCGACGGCCAGCGAGACCGACGTCGACTCCGCGCGACGCGCTGTCGAGCGAGAGACCGGCGACGACCGCGAGACGCAGTCTCGTGAGGCGGTTGCCGCCGGCGTCGTCGGCGCGTGGCTGAAGGCGGCCGGGCCGCACGTGGAGGAGCAGACGGCGGCGATCGACTCCGCGCTCCGCCGCCTCGGTCTCGACGCCGGCCCTGGGGACGTGGTCGCCCTCGACCCGGTGACCGACGCGCGCCTCGACGCGCTGGTCGCGGTCATCGAGACGCTGCTGCACGACGGGGGCGCCTGGCGGGACGACGAGCGCCTCGTGGTGTTCACCGAGTACAAGACCACCCTGGACTACCTGGCACGGCGCCTGCGCGCGCGCTATGAACCCGAGCGCGTGCTCACGCTGTACGGCGGCATGGACGAGACGGAGCGCGACCTGGTCAAGCAGGCGTTCAACGATCCTGCGGAGCCGGTGCGCGTGCTCCTGGGCACCGATGCCGCCGCGGAGGGGCTCAACCTGCAGCGCACGGCGCGGTTCCTGCTGCACTACGACTGCCCGTGGAACCCGTCCAGGCTCGAGCAGCGCAATGGCCGTCTCGACCGGCATGGACAGGGGCGCGACGTCCAGATCTTCCACTTCATGACCGAGCAGGACCAGGACATGCAGTTCCTCGCGCACGTGCTGCGCAAGGCCAACGACATCCGCGAGGACCTCGGCTCGGCGAACGAGCTCTTCGACCAGGCGGCGCGGCGCCGTCTGGTCGACGGCGAGGACGCGCCGACGGTGCAGGGCGAGCTCGACGCGCGCGTGGCGCTCGCCCGCGGCCGCGCTGCGGTGGACGCGGACGCCACGGTGGCGACCGGTGACCACGACGCCGCAGCCGCGGAACAGCTCGCGGCCCTGGCCGCTGAGCTCGACCTGGACGGCGGCGCTGTACGCGACACGCTTGAGGCAGGCCTGGCGGTCCACGTCGGGCGGCCGCAGGTTGAGCCCGCGCAAGAGGCCGGCACCTACCGCCTGTTGCGGCCTGACCTGCCCGGCTGGGCGGAGGTCGTGGACGAGTCGCTCAGGCTGGACGCTCGCGGCGGTGGTCGGGGCCCGGTCGCGCGCCTCGCATTCGGCTCCGAGCCGTTCCTGGACCGCGTCGGCGAGCGTCTCGTGTTCTCGCCGCGACGCGACGTCGCCCTGCTGCATCTCTCGCACCCCATGCTGGAGCGGGCGCTCTCGACGCTCACGCGCATGCGCTTCCCGGGCACAGGACAGGAGGTGTCGCGCTGGACGGTGAGGCTCAATGGAGTGCCCGGCGACCTGGACGCCGTCATCCTGCTCTCGATCGAGGAGTTGGTCGTCAACGAGCTACGCGAGACGTTCCATCACTGGGTGCGCACCGTGGCGTTCCCCATACGCGACGGCGCGCTCGGCGACCCCCGGCCGCATGCGCCCGCCGCTGCTTTGCGCGGGGCTGTCGGCGCGGTCGACGCGACCCGCCAGGCGAGCGCCGCCGACCTGTTCGACGATGTGCTGCCTGACCTCTCACGGTTCCTCACCGCCTACTCGGATGACCTCACCGTGTCGCTGCGCGATGAGCTCGGCCGGGCCGGCGAGCGCGCCAAGGCCGAGGAGGAGGAGCGCTACCGCAGCCGTCAGGGCGAGGTCTCGGCACTGATCCAGGAGAGCACGCTCGCCAAGCTGGAACGTGAGATCGAGAAGCTCAAGACCGAGCGGCAGCAGGGCACGCTGTTCGACCAGGATGCTCACATCGACGAGCTCGACCGCTCGATCGACGAGAAGCGGGAAGAGATCGCCCGGCGCACCCGCCACTACGAGGAGGTGCGCGAGCAGCTCGAGCGCGAACGTCAGCGCATCGTCCGATTCCTGCTGCCTCGCCGCCACTCAATGCCGGCGCCGGCACAGGTGTTGCCGGTGTGCGTTGAAGTGCGGCTCCCCGAGGCGGCGAGATGACGGTCTCCGCGCTCTCGACGACCGTGCCCGGCTGGGCCGACCTGCGCCACGCGGGCCTACTCCTGGATCCCCAGCGGCTCTCGGTGGTGGGCGCTCACACGCCGGACGATCTCTCGGCGTGGACCGAGGGCGAGCTGCGCCGCCTCGCGGCGCCGGTGCTCGATGGCGACGACCGCGACGCCGCCACGGCGTTCGTGACCTTCGTCTTGGAGCAGGTGTGCGGCTTCTCTGACGGCGAGTGGCTGCGCGGCTCCGCCATCGGCGCCGAGTGGGGCCGCCAGGCGCTCACCGGCGAAGCGGTGAAGCCGCGGCAGCTGTGGCGCGGTCCTCACGGCGCGCTGCTCCCGGTGTTCATCGACCAGGAGCGGCGCGTGGGCGTGGGTCGCGGTCGCAAAAGTGCCAGCCACGTGCTCCAGTGGCTGCGCGCCGCCGATCGCCGATTGGCACTGCTCACCAACGGTCGGCAGTGGCGACTGGTGTTCGCTGGGCTGGACATCGACGCCTGGTGCGAGTGGGATGTCGACCTGTGGTTCGAGGAGGGCGAGCTCGCGCCCCAGGTGCTTGCGCTGCGCACGCTCGTGCAGCCGGCGGTGTGGACGCCGAGCGCCGAGAGTGAACTGGCCCCGCTCGAACGGGCGATCCTCGACAGCCGCAAGGGTCAGGCCGAGCTCTCGGCGGTTCTGGGCGAACGCGTGCGCGAGGCGGTCGAGCTGCTGGTGCAAGCTCACGGCGAGGTGCTGCGCGAGGCAGACCAGGCGGCGCACGGCAGTGGCGAGCCCGCGCTTGCGCCGGCCGACATCTATCGCGCGGCCGTGCGCATGGTGATGCGCATGGTCGTCGCGCTGTTTGCCGAGTCGCGCGAGCTGCTGCCGCGGGACAACGCGCTCTACAACGACGGCTACGGCCTGACGGGCCTCATCGCGGAGCTCGAGAAGGTGGCCGCGCGCGGTGGTGGCCGCCTGGCGCGTGGTCATGCGGCGTGGCCACGTGTGCTGGCGCTCTTCCGCCTGATCAGCGAGGGCTCCGCGCATCCAGCGCTGCCGGTGCCCGCCTACGGCGGCGAGTTGTTCGCGCCGGGCGATCCGGGCTCTCCCGACGGCCTCTCACGTGCGCTCGCCGTGTTTGAGCGCGCCTGCTACTCGCGTGAGCTGCTCAGCGACCGTGACGTGCACGAGTTGCTCGGGCTCATCACGCGCACGCGCGTGAAGCTGCGTCAGGGCCGCGGCAGCACCTGGGTCACGATGCCAGTCGACTTCTCGGACCTCTCCAGCGAGTACATCGGCATCCTGTACGAGGGCCTGCTCGACTTCGAGCTGAAGACGGCGCCGACGGGCGACCCCGTGGTGTTCCTCGCGGTCGGCAATACGCCGGCGCTTCCGCTCTCGCGGCTCGAGGGCATGGACGACAGGGCCATCGCCGGCTTGCTCGAGAAGATGAAGGAGACGAAGGCGGACGATGGCGCCCCCGAGGCGGAAGAGGTGAGCGGGGGAGAAGAGGCGGCAGAGCAAGACGAAGTCGCCGATGAGACGGACGCCGCCGCTGTTGCCGAGACTGACAACAGCGAGGGGGAGAGGCCGGCGACGAGCGCCACACGACGCGCTCGCGCGCGGAGACGTGGGCGCGGCGCGCCGTGATTGCGGCCAAGCTCGTGCGCGCGCCGCGCGGCGCGGTGACGCCCGAGAAGCGCCGCGCCCACGACGAGTCCGTCGCGCGCAAGGCGCGTGCGCTCGTCGCGCGCGTGGTGCTGCCCGGTGAGTGGTACGTGGTGCGCTGGGGCGGCACGCGCAAGGGCTCCGGCACTTTCTACACGCGGCCCGGACTGGCGGTGCCGACAGTGCAGCGCACGTTGCGTCCGCTCGCCTTCGACCCGCCCACGCACTCAGACGGCTCGCCCAACACCGACGCGCCGCCGACGGCATGGAAGCCCAAACCGCCCGAGGAGGTCCTGGCGCTCAAGGTCTGTGACCCGGCCTGCGGCTCGGGGACCTTCCCGGTCGCCGCCCTGCGCTTCCTCACCGACGCCCTGTACGAGTCGCTCCACTACCACGACCGCATCACTGAACAGGGCGAGCGGGCGGTGGTGCGGCTGATCGAGCCTCTTGACGGTGCCGACCAGGTCGCAGAGGAGCGCCTCGGTCAGGAGTTGTTGCCCTGCCGCCCCGACGACGAGACCTTCGAGTCACGTCTCAAGGCGCTGCTGCGGCGTCACGTCGTCGAGCGCTGCATCTACGGTGTGGACCTTGACCCGCTGGCGGTGGAGCTGTGCCGACTCAGCCTGTGGATCGAGACGATGGACCGCGAACTGCCCTTCAGCTTCCTCGACCACAAGGTCAAGTGCGGCAACGCGCTGGTGGGCGCCTGGTTCGACACGTTCCGCCACTATCCGGTCATGGCGTTCAAGAACCGCGAGGGTGGCGACAAGGGGCACGCCAACGGGGTGCACTTCGCCAAGGACGCACGCGGCAAGGCGCTCAAGGCGTTCGTCAAGGACGAGCTGACCCCCGACCTCCGGCGGTACCTGGGCGGGCGGCAGCTCTTCGACGAGGCCGACCCGCTGGAGCAGGCGTCGGCGGTGCACGACGACGCGCTCGCGACGCTCGCGCGCCTGCACGATTTGCCCGTGCAGGACTCAGCCGAGCGGGCTCGCGTGTACCGCGAGGAGCTCGTGGGCTCGGCCGCGTACCGCCAGCTCAAGGCTGCCATGGACATGTGGTGCGCCTGCTGGTTCTGGCCGGCCGACCGGCTGGACGAGGCGCCGCTGCCCACTACGTTGGCGGCGCCTCCCGCGCACACCGTGGCTCTTGCCGCCCGCATCGCCGCCGAGAAGCGCTTCTTCCACTGGGAGCTCGAGTTCCCCGACGTGTTCCGCGCCCTCGGCTCGGGCTTTGACGCCGTGCTCGGCAACCCGCCGTGGGACATCGCCAAGCCCAACTCCAAGGAGTTCTTCAGCAACATCGACCCGCTCTACCGCACGTACGGCAAACAGGAGGCGCTGCGCCGTCAGACTGACTACTTCGGCAATGCGTCCGACGAACGAGCGTGGCTCGACTACAACGCCGACTTCCGCGCCCAGTCCAACTTGCTGCGCGCGGTGGCGAGCCCGTTCGGCGACCCTGCGGCCGGAGAGGGCGCGGATCGCTTCGCCGTCGCCCGCGGCGGCGAGAACGCCACGTTCCACGACCGTTGGCGAGAGGCTCGCTCCACCAGTCGTGGATACGCCGACCCCAGGCATCCCTTCCGCCACCAGGGGTCGGCCGACATCAACCTCTATAAGGCCTTCCTCGAGCAGGCGCACGCGCTGCTCCGGCTCGGCGGGCGCCTGGGCTTTGTCGTGCCGTCCGGGCTCTACTCCGACCACGGCACGGGCGGCCTGCGCGAGCTGTTCCTCGACCACTGCCGCTGGGAGTGGCTGTTCGGCTTCGAGAACCGCGACGGGATCTTCGACATCCACCGGTCGTTCAAGTTCAACCCGGTGGTGATCGAGAAGGGCGGGCGCACCGCCACGATCCGTACCGCCTTCATGCGCCGCGCCCTGGAGGACTGGGAGCGTGCCGAGGAGCTCGCCGTGCCCTACGCGCGCGAGCAGGTCGAGCGCTTCAGCCCAGGCTCGCGCGCGATCCTCGAGATCCAGTCGGCACGCGACCTCGAGATCCTCGGCAAGATTTACGCCAACTCGGTGCTGCTCGGTGACGACGGGCCCGACGGCTGGGGCGTCAAGTACTCGACCGAGTTCCATATGACGAACGACTCGAAGCTGTTCCCGCCGCGGCCGGTGTGGGAGGCCAAGGGCTACCGCCCCGACGAGTACAGCCGCTGGTTACTCGGTGACTGGCGACCGATCGAGGAGCTGTGGGCCGAGCTTGGCATCGACCCCACGTGGGTGATGCCTCCCGACGTCGACCTCGAGGACTGGCTCTTCGACGCCTCCGCCGGCCCCGAACGCCGGATGGCCGAAGCCCGCTTCGCCCACGGCCACCTGCTCAAGCCTGGCGACGTTGCGCGCACGGACTGGCGGCTGCGCTGTGCCCAGTGGCCCTACGACTCGCTGCCCATCCCACGCGTGGAAGTCCCCGCCGGGATCATCCTCTCCCGCGAGGCCGACGCTTGGATCCGCGAAGAACGCGTTGAGGACGTGGCGCTTCCGCTCTACGAGGGTCGCATGATCGGCCAGTTCGACTTCAGCCAGAAGGGTTGGGTCAGCGGCAAGGGGAGGTCCGCCGTCTGGCGAGACATCCCGTGGGAACGGAAGGTCATCGAGCCGCAGTACCTGATGGGTGTGCAGACCTATCGCGACTCGATTGACGAGCCCGATGAGCACTGGACGCGCGCCGCGATCATGGACGTCACGTCGGCGACGAATACGCGGACGGTGATTGCATCGGCGATTCCGCCACTACCCTGTGGCAACAAGGTCCCCATCTTGGACTCTCGGTCACCGCTGCTTCTGAGCGCCCTTCTGTCAACGTTCGCATTCGACTTCGTGGCTCGTCGCCGGCTGACGGGGCTGTCTCTTAACTACTTCATCCTCGCCGAGTTCGCGCTTCCATCAACGCCCGCGTCGGTCGCGAAACTCGGCTCCCTGACCATGAACCTGCAGGCGCCGGCCGCACTCTTCGCGCCGGCGTGGATCTCGGCGACATCGCCAACGGCCCCGCCGGCTGCGTGGACACTCACGCCCGCTGCGCGTCTGACGGCCGTTGCGCAGATTGACGCTCTTTCGCTGGCTGCCTTCCGCCTCGAGCCGGACGAGGCCCACTTCCTTCTTGAGGGTGATGGAGAGTCGACCGCGCACGCCGACCCGAAGGGCTTCTGGCGCGTTGACAAAGACAAGGACCCCGAACTCCGCCAGACCGTGCTCGCTCTGGCAGCGTTCGATGACCTCATGGAGAAGACCCGCACATGCGGCGGCGACCGCGACGCCGGCATTGACGCATTCCTCGGCCAGAACGGCGGCGAGGGATGGATGCCGCCGGAGACGTTGCGACTGGCGGACTACGGCCTCGGCCACGACGAGCGCGCTAAGCAGCCCCAGCCAGTTGCTTGCCGCCTCGGTCCGCGGTTCTACGACTGGCAGCTCGCTCAGGGCGCCGAGGAATCCTGGCGCGAGTGCCATCTTCATTGCCGGAATCTGCTCGGAGAACAGGGGCATCGCGCGTTGGTTCATGAAGTCGCGGCATCAAGTGCTGAGGGAGCGAAGGTGTCCGACACGAGCCCCTCAACCGACCCGTTGGATCAAGGGAGCCTATGGTGAGCGGACCTGTTGACCTTCGTGTGCACTACCATGCGGCGTTCGACGTGAAGGGGACTGCTACGGAGGACGAAACGTGGCGGAGCATCGTCCGCATGACGAGATCGTGGATCAAGGGCAAGGAGATGAGACGCGGCAGCGACGTGGAGGAACTCGGTCGTGCCTGGTTCTTCGTCGCTGGTGAGTGGAAGGGCAAGGGTTCGCGGGTGGAGGTGCGCAGCCTCGAGGACGCGGGCACACCGACAACGCCTAGACATTGGGCGATGCGCTACGACGAGCCTTGCGGTCAGGTCCAGCATCGGCGATGGCGTACTGACATCGGGGTCAGCCAACTCGGAGAGGAGCTCGTCTCAGTCGGAGTACGGGTGAGTCACTACCTCACCCCTGGTTTCATCGGCGATGAACCAGAGCCGCCATTGGCCAGCTCGCCTAGACTCGTTCGCGCTGTGCTTGAAGAGCGCGAATGGCGGATCTTCTCTGGGCCGGAAGAGCTATCCGCCGAACCTCAGCGACTCGAGTTGGGTGGTGTTCCCGACTTCGTGGCTCGACTGACGGCTCCGACACGCGCTGTTCCCCTTGTTCTCGTTTCCGAGTGCCCGGACCAAGCCGGTGTCTGCGCGCTCGATCCATACGCTCTCGCCCGCGGCCTTGCCGGGGCCGTCAGTGTCGTGGTGATGTCGTCTGCCGACGACCTGCTCAGCGAGTTCAACTACTACGTGCCCTATCGATACAGGTGTAGTGACGGCATGGTTCGTGTGTACATGCCGAGGGTCGAGCTCACGAGTGATGCGGACTCTCGCCGTCACCGGTTCTTCCTTCGTGACTATGTCGAGACGACCGGCCCAGATCACGTTGTGGACATGCTTGCGCGCGGACTCGCGCGGCGGCCACTCATAAGACGTCCGAGTCACGCGCTTGACATCGACGATGTCTCGCGGCGGCGCGTCGAGGCTGAGCGCGCCCAGCTCCGCGAGCGACTTCGGGATGCTGCAGACGGCGATGACTTGGCAGCGCAGAAACAGTTGGTCGAGTTCGCGCTTGATGAGAACTCCAAACTGGAAGACGAACTCCTCGCGGCGCGCGAGGAAACAAGCACTGCGCTCAAGACCGTCGACGATCTCCAGTTGGCCATAGATCTGCAGGCCGAGGAAGCCAAGACCATTCAGGGAGGGCTCGAACACCAGACGCGCGAAGCGACACAACGCGCGGAGCGGCTTCAGTCCCAGCTCGCCGAAAGGGATGCGGTCAATGCGGCAATCCTCGCCCTTGAGGGCTTTCCCCGCGACCTTGAAGGGGTACTCGGGCTCGTACGCGAGATGTACGCGGGCAGAGTCGTCATTCTTGATGATGCGTTCGACAGCGCTTCAGGCTGGGACTTCGATGTCGACCATGCTTGGAGAGCGCTGAAGGCAGTCGCACAAGTGCTTCCGGAGCTGCACTTCGAGACGGATGGCGTGGACGTCGCCAAGGAGTTCAAGACTCGCACAGGCTTCGATCTCGCCATGTCCGAGGGCAAGCTGACGAAGCAGAACAAGAAGGCCGTCCGCGAGCGAACGGTCATGTATGAAGGCCACGCGGTGGATATCACTGCTCACGTGAAGATCGGGTCGTCAAAGCCCAATCTCCTTCGCGTTCACTACTACCCAGACCACGACAAGAAGCTCATCGTCATCGGCCACTGCGGTGACCATCTGACGACGGCGGGGACGAGGAAGCGCAAGTGACGCTTGCTCACGGACCGGCCGGGTTGCAGCCGCGAAGCTCAACCGTCGACGGAAGGACTCACCCATGCGCCACCTGACCATGCGTGTCCCCTGGCACGACCTCAAGTGGAACGGATGTGTCTGTGCTGACCCCGCCCACAACCCCTTCTGTGTCGCGCTCGACCGGATCAGGGTGAAGCGTGACGAAGCGGCGGAGACCGCCGTGGCGGGTGAGCCGTGGTGCGATCTCGACGAGACCCAGCAGCCAGCGTGCGTGGCTGAGTCCGGCGCGTTCATGGCGGAACAGGAGTGGACCCGGGTGTTCCGCCACCCCTACGCGGGCCTCGACAAGACCAAGTCGACGCACGGGAGCCTGAAGCCGACGCCGATCAAGGTCGCGCCGTTCTCGACCTTCGCCGTGCCCTTCGCATGGATGCTCTCGAGCGAGCAGTCGGCCATCGACGAGCGGCACGCGACGCCGCTGCCGCCTGAGGACGCCAATCCTCCGTACAAGACGTGGGTCTTCTCGCGTCAGCGCCAGCTCGCGCTGCTCGATCTCTTCTTTGGGCAGGTGGTGCCCGGGGAGTCGCTGGTCTTCTTCTACTGCAAGGAAGGACAGCCGCTGGGGGACTGGGCGTCGAGGCTCATCGTTGGCGTGGGGACGGTGGACTCGCTCTCCCCGATCCTCTTGTACCAGACCACCGATGGCAGTCCCGGGCACCCCTTGTGGGACCGCTTGGTACGTCACTCGATCCGGTCGAACGGCTCGAACGGCTTTCTGTTGCCCTACCACGAGTACCTTGCGCCGACTGGTGACCCCGATGAGGACGACCGACGGCGAGAGCTGCTGCGTGAGGTCGCCGTCACCGTCGACCCCGCACACATTCGCTCGTTCTCCTACGTGTCGGAGCTGGCGGCGCCGGACGTCGCTCTGTCCTCGCTCGTCCGTCTGCTCGACGCAGTGCGGACGATCCGCCGCCACGGGATCGTTGCGGGGCCGTGGGACCAGCGCGAGGAGTGGGTGAACGAGCGCATCGCCAAGGTATGGGAGGAGCGCGGCGCCTTCCCAGGGCTGGGGTCGGTACTCGAGGGACTAGGCATGCGCATGGGCACGTCGCTCGCTCTCGAATTGCTGGGCAGCGGTGGCGTCGCCCTGGATGAGGACCCCTGGCCTCACGTGGACGCGCTCCTGAGGGGGTCCGTGGATCCGCCGCAGCCCGGGTATGCGGCGGACCTTGCCGCCGTCCGCCAGAAGTACGCCGCGCTGGCGCCCGAGCGCACGGAGTTGCTCCATCTGCTGTCGCGCTTCGCGCTGACGCCGCAGCAAGCGCTGCGCTGGTTCGATCCCTACGAGCGCCGCAAGGGCACGGAGCCCGACGTCGGCGATCGCGAGATCCTCGAAAACCCCTACCGGATCTCCGAGGTGGACCTCGGCGCTCACGACGACTACCCCGTCTCGGTGGGGGTGATCGACCGCGGGCTCTTGCCGGACCCCACGGTCGCCGTTCGTCATCCCGTGCCTGAGCCCTCCTCGGTCGGCTCGCCCAACGACCCCCGCAGAGTGCGGGCGGCTGTGGTCTCGGTGCTCAGGGACGCGAGCGAGGACGGTGACACCCTGATGAGTGTCCCCGAGACGCTGCAGCGAGTCGCTCGCCTCGATCTTGAGCGCGACTGCACGGTGGGCTACGACTGGGCGTCCGCTCATGCGGGCACGCTGGCCGGCGTCATCGAGCTCCTCGAACTGCCGCCGGCTGGTGAGCAAGCCTCACCCATGCCCGCGTTCCAGCTGACGACGCTCAACCAACGCGAGTCGCGGCTCCGCAAAGTGCTCGGCCAGCGCGCCCTGAGGGCGCTCGGGCCCATCACCGTTGACTGGAAGGACCTGCTCCGGCGCGCTATCGAGGCGTCGGGCGCACACTTCGACCCATCTGACGCCCGCCACGCCGAAGCCCTCGATGAGCAAGCAGCCGCACTCGAGCGCGTAGCGTCCAGGCGAGTGACTGCGCTCGTCGGCCGCGCGGGCACGGGCAAGACGTCCGTGCTCGGCGCGCTGCTGCTCTGCGAGCAGATCGCCAAGGACGGCATCCTGCTGCTCGCACCCACGGGCAAAGCGCGCGTGCGCCTCGCCAAGGCGGCCGGTGGTGAGGCGATGACCGTCGCGCAGTTCCTCAGTCAGCAGGGGCGCTACGACGGCTCACGCCAGCGGCCGCTGTTCACCGGCGGCGACAAGTACCGCCATGAGAAGACCGTCGTCATCGACGAATGCTCGATGCTCACCATGGACGACCTCTGCGCCGTGCTCGAGGCGCTCGACCTGGCGCACGTGCGCCGGCTGGTCCTGGTCGGTGACCCGAACCAGTTGCCGCCGATCGGGGCCGGCCGGCCGTTCGCCGACTTCGTGGCGCACCTCGAGAGCAGCAGCGTTGAAGGTCCCAACGGCGAGCGGACGTCGGAGGCTCTCTCGCGGCTCAGCGTGGAGGTGCGCGCCGCCGCGGGGGCCGGCGCCTCGGATGCTCTGCGCTTGGCGGCCTGGTTCACCAACGAGCGGCCGCCCGTCGACGCCGACCGTGTGCTGAGCGACCTCGAGCTCGGAGCCGACTTCGGCGACCTCGAGATCGTCTTCTGGAGCACGCCCGACGAGCTGCGGGATCGTCTGCTGGAGCAGTTCCAGCACCACTTGGGCCTCGCCGGGCCCGACGACATTGCCGGCTTTGACCGGTCGTTCGGCTTCGACGAGCGGGGCTGGATGCCTTACGACGACCCGGACGGTGCGGAGAATTGGCAGATCCTCTCGCCGGTGCGCATGCAGGTGCACGGCGTGCTCGAGCTGAACCGCTGGGTGCAGCGTTCCTTCCGCGGCAAACAGCTCGCTGATGCGTCCCAGCCCTGGGGTGTGAGCCTCGGCGACGAGAACATCGTCGTGAAGGACAAGGTCATCCAGATTCAGAACCAGTGGCGTTCTGCGTGGAACGGGCATGCCAGCGAGGACTGCTACCTGGCCAACGGTGAGGTCGGCACCGTGTGCAAGGGGAAGAGCGGATGGATGAACGGTGTGTTCGCCGGGCGGCCGAACTTGACGTTCGGTTACCGGGGCTCGCGCGACTTCCGCGACGGGAGCGGGCCACTCGAGCTCGCCTACGCCCTCACCGTGCACAAGGCACAGGGCAGCGAGTTCAAGAAGGTGTTCGTGGTGCTGCCGCGCATGACACGGCTGCTTTCCCGTGAGCTGCTCTACACGGCGCTCACGCGGTCACGCGAGCAGCTCGTCCTGCTCGTCGAGGGCCACGACGCCTCGGTGCTCTACGACTACACGCGACCTGAGCGCTCAGAGACCGCCCGGCGCAACACCAATCTCTTCACCGGTGTAGTCCGCGCGGACGATGAGTCGCTGCCGTATGCGGAGCACCTGATCCACCTCACCTCGAAGGGCCACATGGTGCGCAGCAAGAGCGAGCTCGTGATCGCCAACATGCTGTACGCCAGCGGAGTGGACTACGAGTATGAGCGGGTGCTCGAGGGCGAGGTGGAACCAGGGCGTCTGCGGCCAGACTTCTCGTTCATCACTCCCGTCGGCGATGTGGTTCTGTGGGAGCATCTCGGCATGCTGGACCGCGAGGACTACCGCCGCGGCTGGGAGTGGAAGCGCGAGTGGTACCGCAAGAACGGCTTCGTCGAGGGCGAGACCTTGTTCACCACTCGGGACGACGAGCACGGTGGGCTCGACTCCTCGAAGCTCGAGGCCGTCGTCGACCAGGTCAAGGGGCGGATGGACTAGGAACCGAGC
>CAVOMB010000063.1:0-29562 GCA_963696935.1 uncultured Thermoleophilia bacterium
AGGTCGCCGTTGACGAGGTTGTGGTTTGCGGTCGCGCCCGCCAGGTCCTTCCACGTCACGACGCACGGGCTCGCAACCGAGATCGTCGGATTGATCGAACGGCCCTGTTGCCGCACGATCTGCCCCACCGTATAGGCCGTGCTCGGCTGCCAAATCGACACGTTCGCGTGCTTCGCGGACGAGACATACCAGATGGTGACTGCGGAAGACTGGGTCATTAGGGGGCTCCTCGCCTAGCTTCTGGCTCTTGGCGCCGTCCCATCTCACAGCGTCCCCTTGATCCCGGCGAACAACACGCTCAGATCGAGCGCGGTATCATCGAGCGCCGCCGGGCGCATGACGCGCAGCGTATTGCCGGCGTTGAACTGGACGGCCTGGTCGAAGCGTGAAGGTGCCGGCTGTGCTGCCGGCCGCGAAATCCAGCGTGCCGATTTGCGTTGCGTCCTGGTAGATCGCGCAAGACACAACCAGAGCTACGAGCGCTACGTGGCCGGGCTGCAGCGCGAGATCCAGGAGGAGTACGGGCCTGACGGCACGCCGCCCCCTCCCCCACGCGCCGACCGCCCCAAGGCCGTGCTGCGCAAGGAGCGCGCTCTGAGCGCCGACTTCAAGGAGCTCTGGGAGAAGATCCGCCGCAGGACGCGCTACCAGGTGCGCATCGAGAGCGAGCGCCTGACCGCGGACGTGGCTCGCGAGCTCGCCCGCGTCCGCGTGGAGGCGCCACGCATCCGCGTCACGCGCGCCGGCGTGGAGGCCGTGGGCGACGCGCTCGAGACGCGCCTGACCGGCACACGCGTCGCCGACGAGGTACGGCCCGACGCGCTGCCCAACGTGATAGCGCTCATCGAGAGCCTGCTCGAGTACGCCACGCCGCCGATGCGCCTGAGCCGCAAGACGCTGCACGCCATTCTGAAGGCGACCGACAGCTCGGCGGCCATGGCGCGCAACCCTCACGACTTCGCGGCGGCCGCCGCGCGCATCATCCGCGAGAAGCTGGCCGGCCAGCTCACCGACGGCATCCGTTACGAGCGCGTCGACGACTGGTACGCGATGGATCGCTTCCTCGATGAGGATGACATGGACCTGTTCGGTCAGTACATCGTGCCGTCCGAGCGTGACGGCAATCTCGGCGTCAACGCCCTGTACAGCCAAGTCGCCTGCGACTCACTCGTGGAGCGCGACTTCGTGCGCGGCCTCGAGCGCCGGCAGGACATCAAACTCTTCCTAAAGCTGCCGCCCTGGTTCACCGTGCCCACCCCCGTCGGCGAGTACAACCCCGACTGGGCGATCGTCCTCGACCGCGAGGGCGCCGGGGAGCGAGTGTTCCTGGTGCGCGAGACCAAGGGCGACGGCGAGCTGCGCCCGACCGAGAAGATGAAGACCGTTTGCGGTCGGGCCCACTTCGAGGATGCGCTGGGCGTGGACTACAACGTCGTCACCAAAGCCGACGAGGTCGAATAGCTTCCCTGACGGACCCGAGAGACAAGAGGTTGAGCATCCGCATGGCCGAGGCCGACAAGAGGTTGGTCGAGCAAGCCTCGCGGATCAGACCAGGTTCGTTCTTGCCGCCGATGAATGGGATCGGCTGGTTGAACTACTCGATCGCCCGGCGCGCATCCTGCCCGGCCTGAGCGAGGCCGCTCGGCGGTCTCGCCCGTGCGAGCTCGACTGAGCGCCGAGCGGCGGACTCAGAGGGCGGCGAGGCGGCAGGCGGCGAAGAGACGGGCGTGCAGCTCGTGCTCGCCCGAGCCGGCGGCGACGCAGTCGTCCGCGCCGGCGGCGAACGCCTCGCCCACGTCGTCCTGGCTGGGAGCGAGGAGGATGATGTACGGCTTTCCGTGGCGGCGGATCGCCTTGATGTGACGACACAGCTCGAGCCCGCCCATTCCCGGCAGGTCCCAGTCCACGACGGCGAGCCCGGGAGCGTCGTCGCCGAGCAGGATCTCGACGGCGTTGCCGCCGTCGGCGGACTCGACCGGCTCGAGGCCGAGGGCGCTCAGGTCGTGCGCGACCTCACGTAGGGCGTGTCTGGAACCCGCGTCGCCGTGCGCGATGAGCAGTCTCACGTCTCCCTCTGGGTCCGCCACGCACGGGGCGCGGCGCTCTCTCCTCGGGAGAAATCTTCGGTGCACCAGGCTGCCGCGACGATAGAACAGTCGCCTACCGCGGCGGCTCCACCGGCTTGAAGCGCTTCTGGGCGCTGACCACCTCGCGCAGCGCCTCCTGCAGACTGGCGCGCGTCAGCGGCGGCAGCGTCCACGTCTCGATGATGTTGTCCACGGGGCGCCCGTTGCGCATGCGGTTGGCGTGGTGCCGCAGTTGCAGGTGCTGCATGCCCACGAACGCCTCGCGCAGCACACGCTCGGACTCCACGTCCTCGCACTGCACGTCGCGCACGGCGATGAGCCGCTCGAGCGTGGAGGCGATGGTGATGCCGGAGGCGAAGGCGTAGTAGCGGGCGAGGTTCTGGATGGGCACGAGCCCGTTCTTCTTGATGTCGATGCTGCCCTCCAGCTTGCCGCGGAAGCCGAGCGGCGGCCTGACCTTGGTCCCCAGCCTGACCAGGCCGCTCAGGAAGCCCTTGTGCTCGGGCACCTGGCGCAGCACGTCGGTGAGCACCTTGTCCACGTAGAGCTCACCGGCGATCTGCCGGTAGTCGAAGGCGACGCTGGCGCGCGCCATGCGGTCGAGGTCCTTGCCGTCCAGGCAGTCCTCGAAGACCGCCCTCCAGCGCGACAGCGACATGCACCACTGGGCGTTGCGCGCCAGCACGCCGTGCGGGTCGGCGGGCAGACCGCAGCTCTCGAGCCCGCCGTTGACGGCGCGCGCGAGGTCGCGGAAGTAGTCAGGCGCGCGTGGGTCGTCGGTGTCCTCGTAGGCGAGGCCGTTGTCCTGGTCGGACGCCACGGTGAGCTCCAAGCGCGCGGCGCTGCCGAAGGCGAGCCAGGCGAACGGCACGGGCGGCTCGCCCAGACGCTCCATGGCGAGCTCCAGGAACCGCGCCGTGAGCGTGTCGTGGAGCACGGTGAGCACGCGGGTCACGGACGGGGCGTCCATGTGCGCGGTCATCAGGTCGAGGAACAGTTGCGGGAGGTCGGCGGCCGCCTTGACCACGTCCTCCTCGGTGCGCGCCGCCATGATCTCGCGACGCAGCGCGAACGGGCTCCGCGACTCGAGCGTCATCAGGCTGCTCGCAGACAGGATGCCGACCACGTCGCCGTCGTTGTCCAGCACGGGCATGTGGTTCACGCCGGACGCCATCATGGCGATGCTGGCCTCGGGCGCCAGCACCTGCGCGCCGATGGTGTGCACCGGCGAGGACATGATCTCGGTGACCGGCGCATGCCGTGACACGCCGGCGACGACGACCTTGTTGCGCAGGTCGACGTCGGTGACGATGCCCTGGATGCCCTTGCCGTCCGGGACGCGTACCAGGATCGCCGAGCGCTTCTCGGCGATCATGATCTTCGCGGCCTCCTGCGCGGTCGTCGCCGGGTCGCAGAAGAGCGGCTTGCTGCGCGTGACCGACGTGACCGGGAGCGTGCGCACGTCGGGCAGTGCCCGCATGGTCCCCGCGGCCTGCAGCAGGCGCTCGCGCCCGTTGGCGGCCATCCACGTCACGCCGGCCGGATGCGTGAGCAGCCTCATGGCGGCGGAGCGCGGCAGGCAGTACAGCAGCGAGTCCTCGCGCGCCCGCACCGTGAACTCGGGCGCGAGGCCGGTGAGCAGCGTCGGGTGCCCCAGCACCTCGCCGGCCGGGACGATGGCGACGTACGCGTCCTTGTGGATCAGCTCGAGCATGCCCAGGCGCACGACGTACAGCTCCTCGCCGGGCGGCCCGCCCTCGACCAGGACCGCCTCGCCGGCGGCCACGGCGCGCTCGCGCACCGTGCCGGCGACCTCGCGGAGCTCGTCCTCCGACAGGCTCTTGAACGGCGCGACGCGACTCAGGAACTTGATCCTGTCGGCCACGCGTGCCGGATCTGCGACGCTGGGCATCTCGCCTCCCTACCTGACCGCTCGAAGGACCAGCTCGCGCTCCTCGAGGTGGCGCAGGCTCTCGATGACATCCGCTTCGTTCTTGTGCTCCAGCACGACCATCGCACCGTGGGCACGGGCGAGCTGGATCACGGGCGCGGCGTCGATGACGCCGCGCCCCAGCGGCAGGTGCTGGTCGCCGCCGATGTGGCCCTCGTTGTCGTGCAGATGCACGTGTTTGAGCTCGTAGTGCCCGTCCCGGAGCCACTGCTCCAGTGTGCCCGTGACCGCCGCGTGACCCACATCCAGCGAGAGTCCCAGTCCCTTGAGGTCGAGATCGCCGGGGGCGCGGAAGTGCGTGTGGCGGACGAACGGCAGGTTCTCCACGGCGATGGTGACGCCGGACTCCTCCTGCAGCCTGGCGAGGTCCTCGAACGAGCTCTCCAGTGTGCGCACCACCTTGGGGTCCCAGCCCCTCCAGCGGCGCTGCAGGTCCGGGTGCACCACGTACACCCGCGCCCCGAGCTTCTCCGGCCACCGCGAGCTGCCGGCGGTGCTCGTCGAGCGCCTTGCGGTGCTCGCGCCCGGACCGGCTGCCGTACTGGAAGTGCAGGAAGGGTCCGTGGACGCTGAACGGCAGGCCCGACAGCTCGATGACCCGTGCATTCGCGGCGTCGAGCAGGCTGTGCGTACCCATGGAGAGGATCTCGGCGGCCGGCGCGATCTCGGCGATGCGCAGCAGCGCCGCCGCGAGCGAGAAGTTCGCGTAGGCCCCGGTCGAGATCCCTATGTCGGCGTAGATGGGCACCGGGGAGAAGTATCCCACGCCGGGTGCCCGAGGACGCCATGTCGCAGATCACCAGCGGGTCATGGGTGGGGGCCGGTTTGCCGATGGTGTCTCCCGGGAGGGAGGGACCGATGGAACCGACGATCAGGGACGGCGACACGCCGCCGGCGCCGCGCCCGCTCGAGACGGGCGGCGCGACCGAGGGCGGCGCGGCCGAGTCTCGCGCGCAGGCGGCACGCGCCGGCGCGAACGCCCGCACCCCGCTCGCGCGCTTCACCATCGTCGGCCGACCGGAGATGAAGCCGGCGACGACCCAGTGGGGTCTCACCTGGCAGTGGGTCGTGGCCGCGGCCGTGACCATCGCACTCGCCTGGCTCACGTACAGCCGGGCCGGCTGGATCCCGATCCTCTCCTCGTTCGACCTCGGCGTGCACGAGTTCGGCCACCTGCTCACGTTCTGGGCGCCGCCGTTGCTGTGCTCGCTCGCTGGGTCCTTTCTGCAGGTGGTCGCGCCACTCGGCCTGGCCGGCTACTTCTGGTGGCGGCGAGACTCGCTGGCCGTGATCCTCATGATCGCCTGGTCGGCCGAGAACCTGCACAACGTCTCGGTGTACATCGCCGACGCGCAGGTGATGGTCCTGCCGCTCTTCGGCGACGACGGCTCGGGCGCCGGACACGACTGGCACAACATCCTGCTGCAGCTGAACGCGCTCGAGGCGACGGACCAGCTCGCGCTCTTCGTCAAGACCTGCTCGGTCATCCTGTTCGTCCTGGCTCTGGGGCTCGTCGCGCTCGGCTTCTCGCGGGCGCGGCGAGCCTAGCCGAGGAGCTCGGGTCACGGCCAACGAGACGCGGTCCTCGGGGTCGCCGCTCCTCTCGTACGCTCGCGCCGTCCGCTGGACGTGACGACGGAGGGCGCACGTGGGCTGGCTGGCGAGGGCCATCGACGCGGGGCGCGAATATCGCAAACCGCTGCCCGATATCGACGACGATCTCTTTCTCGATATCAGTGCAACGCGAGCCAAGACGACGAAGTTCTGGGTGCAACTGGCGCCGGCCAGAATCATCGCCGCCGGCGGCGTGATCGGGAACTCCACGCCGGCGGTGATCGGGGCGATGATCATCGCCCCCGCTCGGCACACCGATCTACGGCTTGGCGGGAGCGGCCGTCGCCGGCCAGCGCCGCGCCCTGCGCAGCTCCCTGGCGCTGCTCGTGATCGGCATCGCCGTCAACATCCTGATCGGCGTGCTCGTCGGCATGCTCCCGGTGAACCAGATGCCGCTGGATGTGAATCCGCAGATCGTCGGGCGCACGGCGCCGACCGACCTCGGTCTCGTGGTGGCCATTGCCGTCGGTATCGCCGGTTCCTTCGCCGCCTCCCCGCGTGGGTGAAGCCGTACGCGCGGCGGGCGCGCCCCCGCCACGGTAGGGGGCGCGCCCGCCGCAAGTTGGATCGCGAAGGCGTTACTTGCCCGGATCCAGGACGAAGCTGTCGAAGACGCGGCCGAGGTAGCCGACGCCGTCGGCCTCGACGCTGGCCTGGATGCCCTGCGCCGTCAGCCCCTTACAGCGGTCGCTGGTCACGACCATGAAGGAGCGGAAGCCGTTCTGCTCGACGACCGGCTTGTTACCGCTCGGGTGATACGGGTCGGTGTCGACCCGGTAGTCGTTGCCGATGCTCGCCGCCTCGATGTAGTTGACGCCATTGATGAGGTAGCGCTCGTAGACGTGGGAATGGCCGTAGCTGACGCCGGCGACGTCGTACTTCTCGTACAGCGGCTTGACCTGGTTGTACAGCAGGTCCGGCGTCGGATAGGTCATGACGTTGGGATCGACGAGCGACGCCACAGGGTTCGAGAAGGGCGTCCAGCCGTCGATGCCGCGATTGAGCATGTGCCAATGCATGGTCACCCATGTGTGCTGGCCGCGGCCGGCGTCGGCGAGGGCGCGCTTGAGCCAGCGGTACTGGACGCTGCCGGGAGCGATGTCGTCGTAGAGCGGCCAGCCCGGCGCCTCATCTGGCTGCCATGCGTACCAGCGCTGGATCGACGGCGACACCAGGTGCATGTCGCCGTAGTCCGCCTCGTACCAGTGCTTGCCGCCGTACCACGACTCCTGGGCCGGGTAGAGGGGCCGGAAGAGCTGCATGTAGATGCTCATCGTCATCTTCGTCGGGTCGGCCAGCGCCTTGGTGCTCAGCATGCTCTGATCGTCGACCTCGTGGTTGCCAGGAGTGGGGTAAATCGGGACGTACTGGAGCAGGTGGCATCCGTCACCGGTCTGCTGCATCACCGTGAACCAGCGCTTGTCGTCCTGCTCGGTGGTGCCGGCGACGTTGAACCATTCGCCGGCCTTGTAGGGCGTGTTGCCCATGTCGCCGTTGTAGACGATGAAGTCGAGGTCGCGCTGGCCGAGCTGCTTCACGGTCGTGGTGATCTGCGGCTTCAACTGCAGGTCGCTAAGGAGCGCGAAGCGGACCTTGCCGCCATTGCGGGGCGCCGTCTCGAAGTAGTAGCGGTCGCCCATCTCGCGGCCGGCGGCAGTGACGGTGACCACGCGGTAGTAGTAGCGCGTTCCGGGCTGCAGATGGGAGAGGGTGGCGATCTGCTGGTAGGCGGCGAGCGGCACGGTGTAGGCGCCGGCGGCGTCGACGGTCTTCAGGCCGGTGAGGCTGTAGGTCTTCGCTCGCTCGGTCTGGTTGAGGGAGGCGCAGCGTCCGTACTCGACGTAGGACCGTGAGGCCGGATCGGAGGTGATCCAGCAGACACTCATGGCCTTGCTCGGCTCGGGAGCGACCAGATATGGCTCCGTGTAGTTCGCGCTGGTCGGCGCCGCACCGGCGACGGCCGGCGCGATCACAAGGACCGTCAGGAGCGCGACGGCCGTGAGCGCTGAAACGATGAAGTGTCTCATAGATCCTCCTAGATCTCGGGGGCTGTCGCGGCCCGGCGACACCGGGGCCGGGCCGCAGACGGCAACCTATCGACAGGAGGTGAGGCGCCCCTGGGCGCACGGTCAGCATCCAATTGGCGTCGTGTCGAATGTACGAGAAGTGCCTGCGAGCGAGCGGTGAATCGCCTGCTCAGCGGGCCCGTCCGCCAGTGATCGTCAGCCGTCGGTCAGCAGCGACTGCACCCGCATCATGTAGTCGTTGAGGTCGGCCGCGTACTCAGGCGAGCCGTCGATGCGCACCATGCCTTTGCCCACGCCCTCGACGAACTCGACCTCCTTGCCCATCACGGCGAGGGCGCCGTCCACCCCGTTGAAGCGCATGTGGACGAACGGGCGGCGGCGCTCGTAGACGCCCCGCCCGGCCTTGGTCTGGCCGCCGCGCACGCGCAGGTAGGCGGCGATACCCTCGGGCTCGACCGAGAACTGGTAGATGCGGTCGGGCTGCTTGGCCGTCCAGCGCTCCATAGCGGGGTCGCCGCCCTTGTTGTATTGGCTCAGCGCCGTCGTGATCATGTACAGCGTGAGCTTGACCTTGAGGCGGCGCTTGACCGGGTCGGTGGGCTGCGCGCTCGGCAGCATCAGCTTCAAGCTCAGGAGGAGCTGAAGCACCTTGGCGAGCAGCACCGGGTGGTTGTAGCCGCGGATCGACGGCAGCACCGTCTTGCCGGCGAAGAAGTCGCACAGCTTGCCGAGCGACGAGAACGTGAACGTGATGTCGGGCTCCTTGCCCAGACCGTCCGCGTCCCAGAAGCCCTGCTCCACGCAGACGTCGCCGTTCTCGAACCAGAGGTAGGCGCCGACGGCGCGCGGCTGGTTCTTCGCGACGAACTGGACCACAGCGTTGACGTGCTTGAAACGCTTGGCCGTGGCCGGGTCGTCCTCGAGCATGACCTTGACGCACGGCAGCGCCGCGCGCAGGTAGAGGCGGGCGCGCAGGAACTCGCGGCTTCGCGCCTGCGGGAGCTCGTTCGCATCAGGCTTGGGCGGCGGCGCGGCCGGCTTGGCGGCCGCCGGCTGCTGTGTGGCGCCGGCGGGCGCTGCGGGTCCGGCGTCCATCAGAGCTCGTCCTCCCAGTCCTCGTCGGCCTCGAACTCGCGGTGCAGCAGTTCGCGCACCAGGCCGACGATGCCGTCTCCGTCGATGCAGTAGTGGCTATAGAGGTCCTCGGGGTAGCCGACCTCGCTGTAGCAGTCGGGCAGGCCCGTCTTGGCGAACGCGCAGCCCTTGCCGCTGGCGGCGATGACGTCGGCCACGGCGCTGCCCAGCCCGCCGATGACGTTGTGCTCCTCCACGCAGAGGATGCGCCGCGTCTCGAGGACCGCCTTGAGGATGGCCTCCTCGTCGATGGGTTTGATGGTGTGCACGTCGAGCACGCGCACGCTGATGCCGTCCTGGTCCTTGAGCAGCTTGGCGGCCTCGGCGGCGTGGTAGACGGCGACGCCGCAGGCGATGACGGTGATGTCGGTACCCTCGCTCACCGTGACCGCCTTGCCGAGCTCGAAGCCGTAGTCGTCGTTCTCGTAGTGCGTGGGCTCGAAGCCCCGGCCCAGACGGATGTACACGGGGCCGGGGTGCTTGACGGCGGCGCGCACCGCGCAGGCCGTCTCCCAGCCGTCGGCCGGCACGATGAGCGTCATGTTGGCCAGCGAGCGCTGGATGGCGATGTCCTCGGTGCAGTGGTGCGTGGTGCCGGCCTGCCCGAAGCTCACGCCCCCGTGCGTAGCGATGATCTTGACGTCCAGGTTCTGGTAGCAGATGTCGGTGCGCACCTGCTCGAGCGCGCGCATGCTGGCGAACGCGCTCATGGTGCTGACGAACGGCAGCAGGCCGCTCTTGGCCATGCCGGCGGCCACGCCGAAGAGGTTCTGCTCGGCGATGCCGACGTTGTACACGCGGTGCGGGAACTTGTCCTGGAACACGCCGATCTTGGTGCTCTTGGCGAGATCGGCGGTCAGCGCCACGATGCGCGGGTCGGCCTCGGCCAGGTCGCAGAGGACGCGCCCGTAGATCTCGGCCTGCGTCAGCGTGTTGGCGTCGTAGACGTTCCAGGTGGTGCCGGTGACCTCGGTCATGACGCACGTCCCGCGGCCGGCGCGGCGGCTCGTGCGGCGCCGGCCTTCCCTGCGGCTCCGCCGCCCGCCATGATGCTCGCCTTTGCCTTGGCGGCGAGCGCCGAGTCGATGGACCCGTAGTGCCACTTGACCTCGGCCTCCATGAAGTCGACGCCCTTGCCCTTGACGGTGTCGCAGATGATGACGGTGGGCGCCCCCTGCGTCGCCAGGGCGCCCTCGATCGCCTCTCCGATCTGGGCGAAGTCGTGGCCGTCGATCTGGCGGACCTGCCAGCCGAACGCCGCCCACTTGTCGGCCAGCGGCTCGAGGCTCATCACGTCCTCGGTGCGGCCGTCGATCATCATCTGGTTGCGGTCGACGAACGCGGTGAGGTTGTCGGCCTTGAAGTGGTGGGCGGCCATGGCGGCCTCCCACACGGAGCCCTCGTCGCACTCGCCGTCGCCGAGCATGCAGTAGGTGCGCCAGGACTGCTTCTGGAACCTGGCGCCCAGCGCCATGCCGAGCGCCATCGAGAGGCCGTGGCCGAGTGACCCGGTGCTCGCGTCCACGCCCTTGACCTTGTTGCCGTCCAGGTGCATCCCGAAGGGGCTCTTGAAGTGGTTGAACTCCTTGAGCAGCTCGCCGTCGAAGTAACCCTTGTCGGCGAGCACGCAGGAGAGCCCGAGGCCCCCGTGCCCCTTGCTGAGCACGAACCGGTCGCGGTCCTGCCAGTCGGGCTCCTCCGGGCGCACGTCCAGGTAGTGGTAGTACAGCGCCGTCAGCACGTCGGCCATGCTGAGCGACCCCCCGATGTGCGCGCCCCCGGCCCACACGGTGACGTCCACCATGTCGCAGCGCAGCTTCTTCGCCTTGTCCTGCAGCTTCCTGATCTCCTCCACTGAGAGCGGCATCAGCTCACCCCCTGCCCCTCAGGGCTCTTCTCCAGTGCGGCGAACGCGTCGTCGGCGATCGCCAGCGTCCGGTCGAGGTCGTTCTGCGTGTGCGCGCAGCTCATGAACCAGTTGTGGTGCGAGGTGAAGTAGGCGCCGCGGCGCGTGCACTCCGCGCACCAGCGCTGGTGGAGCATCATGCTGGGGTCGTCGGTGATGCGCAGGTACGGCATGCTCGGCACGCCCGTCACCCGGAGCTCGTAGCCGTGCCTGTCGGCGAGCCGCTGCAGCCCGGCGGTGAGCGCCCGCCCGTACTCCTGCATCTTGGCGGGCGCCTCCAGGCGCTCGAGCTCGGCCAGACAGGCCAGGCCGGCCGCCATGGGCACGGCCTGATACCAGTAGCTGCCCGTGTAGAACACCTGGGCCGCGGCGCCCTTCATGGCCTCGGTGCCCACGAGCGCCGAGATCGGGTAGCCGTTGCCGATGGCCTTGCAGTAGCACGCCAGGTCCGGGGTGAAGCCGAAGAAGTCGGCCGATCCCCGGAGACTCAGGCGGAACCCGCAGCGCACGTCGTCGACGATGAGCACCACGCCGTGCTTGTCACACAGCTCGCGGATGCGCCGCCAGTAGCCGTCCGCCGGCAGCTCGCTGTCGGCGAAGGTCGGGTGATGGTACGGCGTGGCGATGAACCCGGCGACCTGGCCCGCGTGCTCCTCGAGCACGCGCTCGAAGGCCGCCGGGTCGTTCCACGGGATGCGCACGAACCCGGCGACGTCGCCGGGGATCACGCCGTGGTGGCCGAGGCCCTGCATCCACGGCGCCACGCCGTGGTAGCCGCCCTCGATGGCGACGATGAGGGGGCGGCCGGTGGCCGCCCGGGCGACCATCGTCGCGTAGTTGGTCTGGTCGCCGCCGTTCTTGGCGAAGAACGCCCAGTCGGCGCCGGCGATCATCGAGGTGAGCTTCTCCGCCAGCTCGATCATCACCGGCGCAGGCAGGCCGAGCGTGTCGCCCAGCTTGCGCTGCCTGGCCGCGGCGTCGTGCACGACCTTGTTGTCGTAGCCCAGCACCATGGGCCCGTAGGCGCACATGTAGTCGATGAAGTCGTTGCCGTCGGCGTCGGTGAAGTGCGCGGCCTTGCCGCTCTGGGCGAAGAACGGGTACGCCGTCGGCGGCACCAGCGGGGCCGGGCTGAAGTGCCCGGGTATGCCGCACGGGATGACCGCGGCGGCGCGCACGAAGAGCTCCTGGGACTGGGCGAACGAGTAGGTGTCCATCTTGCGTTCGCCCTCCTCAGCCGGCGACGGCGGTCGGTATCGGATCGATCTTCCCGCCGGGCCCGGCTCCGGCCGGCTCCAGGTACTTGCCGACCCGGTCGAGCACCAGCGCGAGCGTGTCGACCATGGCCACTCGGCCCCAGATCTGCACGTCGCCGGTCACGGCGGCGACGAACGTGTCGAGCTTGCCGGCCAGGAAGTCGTTGGCCGTCTGCAGGTCCTTGAGCAGCACGAGCGCGCTCGGGTGCGTCAGCTCGCCCTTGACCGGCAGCACGCCCGAGGCCCCGCAGACCAGACTCACGGCGGGGCCCTCCGGCAGCACCTTGATGACGATCGTGCCGTGCGAGAGCCCGTGGCGCAGCGGCGCGCACTCCGGGTCGTGGCCGAGCAGCACGGGGACGGCGAAGGCGGCGGTGTTGAGCGTCAGCAGCGTGTTCATGGCCAGGTACCCGGGGTGCGAGAGCAGCTCGTCGGTCGGCGTGAGGTAGTACCCCATCCGGTCGGTGAGCTCCGAGAACTGCTTCATCAAGAACCCGAGGTGGTTGAAGCCCCAGTACGGGATCGGCTGGCCCTTGCCGTCGAACATCCTGTTGAGGTGCGACGCGGAGGTGAACGCCAGCCGCACGGTCGGGCCGGACCCCCCGGCTCCGCCGGCGTCGCCGGCCCCTCCCGACTGGTCCCTCCTCGGGACGGGCCCCACGGTGCACGCGCCATGGTCGAACCTGACCGCCGTCCCCGGCCCGTTGGCGACCGTGAACCGCACCGTGAGGCGGGTGTCGGCGACGAGCGCCTGCATCTCCGGGTCGTCGCGGACCACGTCCTCCAGGTTGGGCAGGACGGCGAACAGGTTGAGGCGCGCGCGGACGTCCTCGAAGCTCATCTGGCTCCTCCCTGCTGGCTCATGTCGATGACTCCCTTCCGGCCCGCACCGGCTCCGGACGCCGGCTCGCCCTCGCGCAGAGGGCGGGCGAGCGCCGCGAAGTGGCAGGCGATGACGTCGATGTGCTCGTGCGCACGACCGTCGTCGCGCAGCATCAGCCACTGGAGCACCGTGCCGTCGACGGTGACGGCGAGAAAGCGGGCGAGCTCGTGGACCGGCCGGGTCCACTCGCAGCCGGCGATCTCGACCGCCATCCTGAGGAACTCGGCGGCGACGATCTCGTTGTCCTCGTAGCAGCGCTGCGCGATGCCGCTGAGGTCGTCGTCGCGCAGCGCGTACAAGGGGAGCTCGTAGGTGAGCTGGTGGATGTCGGGGTGCGCGGCCGCATCCTCGAGGAGCGTGGTGAGCGCCGTCGAGAGGACGGTGTACACGTCGCCCTGCAGCCCGTCGGCCAGCGAGAGCATGGCCGTGAAGCGCCGCCGGAACTGCTGCGCGACCTCGAGCATCAGCTCCTGCTTGGAGGTGAAGCAGTAGTGGAAGAAGCCGTTGAGCATGCCCGCCTCGGCGCAGATGGCGCGCGTGGTGGCCGCGGCGATGCCCTCGCGCTCCATCACCCTCATGGCCGCCGCAACGAGCGCCTGCCGGCGCTCCTGGACGGGAATGCGCTTGCTCGCCAACCCGGCTCCTCGCGTCGCACCGCACGGACCGACCCCCCTGCTCCGGCGCAGTGTACAGCCGAATTGGTCACTTGTCCAAGTCAATTGAACAGGCGACGCCATGGCAGTGACCGAGCCGGCCGGTGCAGCTGCGTCTGGCGCGCCCGGAGAGCCGCCCATGAGTGCGGCTGCATGGACGGGAGGACATGTCGTTTGGGGGTCGGAGCCTTGGATGGCACCCTGGATGACACCTTCGATGGCGCCATCCAAAGCGCCGGGGTCCGAATCGATACACCCTCCCGCCGCCGGGCCGTCTCCGGGAGGGCGGCGGGAAGGGGTCCACCGCCCCCCGGGCTTCATGGGCCGCAAACGGCGGCCCTCATCTGCCTGCGCTGGACCCCTTGCGCAGATCGCGCCGCGGCCGGCTACGCCGCGCGGCGCTCCGTGTCGCGGGCCTCCGAGATACTGCTCGGGGTGCTCGGGGCGCGTTCTCCGATGTCGGGCGTCGTCGAGTCATACCTGCTGCGACTGCCGGAGCGTGCCGCGGTCTCGCGGACGCCGTACACGGCCAGCCCGTAGATCGCCATGACGAAGATGCCCGTCAGCAGCAACGACCACAGCGGGTATGCCTGCGCGGTGAGCAACTGTCCGAGGGCGGCTAGTCCCGCGACGGAGATACCGGTCCAGCGCGCCCACTCCCTGCCGCTGAAGACCGCGAGGCCGGCGGCAAAGGAGAGGATGCCGAGGCCGAAGGTGATCCAGCCCCAGGTCCCGAGGTCGCTGAAGACGAACACGGCGTTGCCGACGAAGAACGACGACTTGTAGACGGCCATCAGGCCGTCGATGACTGCGAAAACCCCGCCGAAGGCCAGCACGAGGCCGGAGAAGGCCTGCCAGCCGGCGACGCGAGTGTCACGAGAGTCCATGAGACGCTCCTTGCGTTCGCTGGTGGATCCCGAGATGACAAGTGTCAAAAGACACGCCTTTTTTGTGCCCATGTTTGCACTAAACATCACGTGAAGCTTCGCAACGCGACTACTCGCCCCAGGTCCCCCCTCCCCCTGGAGGCCCCGCCGCTTCCGCCGTACTGGACCGCTCCCGACCCGGCGCCTATCATGGCGCGCATGGACGTCAGGGCTGAGTGGTACGACCAGATCGCGCAGCGCATCTCGCGCCGCCGGTTCGACGGGCGCCGGGTGCCCGGCGAGCCGCGCAAGCGGCTCGAGGAGTTCTGCACCGGCGCGGGCGCAGGCGAGACGTCCGCCCGCGTGGTTCTCGTCGACGACCCGCGGCAGCAGCTCTTCACGGGGCTGGTCGGCAGCTACGGCAAGGTGACGGGCACGCCGCTGGCCGCGGCGTTCGTCGGCCGATCCGCGAGCGGTGACATGCCGGAGGGCGTGCAAGACGCGGCCGGCTACCTCGGCGAGGCGTTCATCCTGGAGGCGACGCGCCTCGCGCTCGGCACCTGCTGGATCGCCGGCAGCTTCGACAAGTCGGCCGCCGCCGGCCTCCTCGGCCTCGGGGACGACGAGCAGGTCGTCGCCGTGACGCCGCTCGGCTATCCCGTCGCGCAGCAGACCGGCGGCGAGCGCCTGCTGCGCAGGCTCGTCAAGGCCTCGGCACGGCTCAGTGTGGAGAAGGTGGCGCCTGGCGTCCTCGACGGCGGCTGGCCCGACTGGGCCGTCTCCGCCGTGCAGGCCGCCCGGCTCGCGCCGTCCGGCGCCAACCGCCAGCCGTGGCGGTTCCGGCTGGACGGCGGCGCGCTCGTGATGGGGCGCGCGGACAAGCTCTACTGGACCGCGCCCATCGACTTCGGCATCGCGCGCCTGCACGTGGAGCTGGGGGCGCAGCGCGCCGGCGTCAGCGGTACGTGGACGCCGCTCACCGCGCCCGACGTCGCGGCCTTCGCGCCCGCTTCCTGACGCCCAGCGCCTCACCGGCCCGCCGCGCCTTGCCGGCCCGCCGCGTCTCGCCGGCCCGCTGGCAAGGAGTCTGCAGTCGGCCAGGGACGGCCGAAGCGGTGCAGGAGTGTCCCTCGCCGGGTCCTCTGTTCATGTATAGCCATTGGCTATACCTACGGCAAGGCTGTGGGGATTGAGCGGCGGCGATGTATAGCCATTGGCTATACATCGATAGAGGGGCCTGACGGGACCATCCCTCGGCCCGGCGCAGTTGCCCACCGGGAGCCCGCGGGTCAGTCGCGCAGTTCCGGCCGCCGCTGCGCGAGGTAGTCGCCGACCGCGCGTGCGTCGTCGGCGGCCGACAGGTCGACATCCGCCCAGACCACCGTCTCAGCCCGCTCCGCGTCGCACAGCACGCGGCCGAGCGGGTCGACGAGGCGGCTCTCCCCCTCGAACCGGTAGCCGCAGGCCTCGCCCACGGCGTTGGCGTAGGCGACGAAGCAGTGGGTTCTCCAGCGCCCGGGCGCGCACGAAGGCGCGGTGCGAGGCTCCCCACGGCTCCATGTTCGCGCTGGGCACCAGTAGGCACTGGGCGCCGCGCAAGGCGAGGGTGCGCGCCGGCTCGGGGAACTCGATGTCGAAACAGCACAGGACGCCGAAGCGGATGCCGGCGTGCTCGAACGGCGACTGGAGCACGGCGCCCGGAGTGAACACGGCGCGCTCGCGGTCGAAGAGGTGCGTCTTGTCATAGACGGTCAGCAGATCGCCGTCCGGCGCGATGACGACCGTGGTGTCGAAGACCGGGCGCGCGTCCGAGGCGCCGGGCGCGTCCGAGGCGCCGGGCGCGTCCGAGGCGCCCGGCTCGCCCTCGTCGGGGGCGCCCAGCCGGGGCAGGCCGGCGACGAGGCAGACGCCGGCCCGGACGGCCAGCTCCCGGAAGGCGGCGAGGCTCGGCCCGTCCAGCGGCTCGGCGAGCTCGCGCATGCGCCCGGCCGGGAAGCCGGCGAGCGCGTACTCGGGCAGGACGACCAGGCGCGCGCCTGCGGCGGCGGCCGCCGCGACCGCCTCGCCGGCGGCGGCCAGGTTCCGCTCTTTGTCGCCGTCGGCGGGGCGCAGTTGCACGAGGGCGATGCGCAGGGTCTCGGGATGTGCGGGGACCGTCAGGCGGCCATGGTACTCCCGTCGCCGACGCGCGGGCGCTCCCGCTCTACCTCACTGCCCGCCGCCCAGGTACTTCTCCTGTTCTCCTGGATGCCCTCGAATTCGGAGTCGCCGATCATCGTGATCCCCTTGTTCGAGATCCTGAGGAACGTGGCTTCTCCTTCAGCACCGGCAGGCTCCTGCCTGTGGTCCAGACGGACGCTCAACGTACAATCGGCCCGTGCGGACGAAGCTGCGGCCCGGGCGTCTGGGCGAGCGCAGCGGCGACTTCGACGACAGGGGCGACTGTGAGCGACATGGGCGACGGGACAAACATGACGGCGGGCAGCGGAGCGGACGGCCTGCGCGCCGCGGAGAACGGCCTGCGCGCCGCGGAAGACGGCCTGCGCGCCGCGGAGAACGGCCTGCGCGCCGCTCCTGTAGCGGTGATCGGGGCCGGCCTGACCGGAGGCAGTTGGGCCGGCCTCTACGCGGCCGCGGGGCTCGAGGTGCGCCTGCAAGACGTGGACGGCGAGCGCCTGGAGGCCGCGGTGGAGCACGCCGCCACCGCGGCCGGGTTTCTCGCCGGGAGCGGCCTCGCCGACGTGCTGACCGCCGAACGCGGCGTAGACCTGCTGACCGCGACCGCGGACCTCGCGGAGGCGGTCGCGGGCGTGCAGCACGTCCAGGAGTGCGTGCGCGAGGACCTCGCGCTCAAGCGCGCCGTGTTCGCGGCGATCAGCGCGGCGGCGCCGGAGGACGCGCTCATCTGCACCAGCTCGTCCGGGCTCTCCATCAGCGAGATCCAGACGGCGGCGGCGCACCCCGAGCGCTGCCTCGCCGCCCACCCCTACAACCCGCCACACCTGGTGCCGCTCGTGGAGCTGGCGCCGGGCGCGCTGACCGCGCCGGAGGCGCTCGAGCGCGCCGCCGCCTTCTACGCGGCCGTCGGCAAAGTCCCGGTCAAGCTCACGCGCGACCTGCCCGGCTACCTGGCCAACCGGCTGTCCGCCGCGCTGTGGCGCGAGGCCGTCGACCTCGTCCTGCGCGGCATCGCGACCGTCGATGACGTGGACAAAGCCGTCAGCTACGGCCCCGGCCTGCGCTGGGCCGCCATGGGGCCGCACCTGCTCTACGACCTCGGCGGCGGACAGGAGGGCATCGTCGGCCACGTGGAGCACCTGGCCGCGGTCAAGGAAGGCATGCTGCGCGACCTCGCCACCTGGACGACGTTCCCTCGCGAGACCGGCACCGTCCTTGCGGCCGGCCTCGCGGAGGAGAAGGGCGCGCGCAGCTACGACGAGCTGGTCGCGGAGCGCGACGCCTTGCTCGTCGCCTACTTGCGCGCAGAGCACGAGCTCCGTGGCCGTTAGCTGACCGGACCGGCCCCGCGCGCGCCGGGGTATGTCGTCTGGGGGTCGGAGCCTTTGATGGCACCCTTTCTGGCGCCGTCCGAGGTGCCAACCATGGTGCCGACGGAGGTGCCGTCCGAGGTGCCAACCATGGTGCCGACGGAGGCGCCGTCCGAGGTGCCAACGGTGGCGCCATCGAAGGCTCATACCCCCGGATGATGTACCTCCCTCCCCGTGCGGCAGCCCGGCGGCCCGGTCCCCGCGAGGCCGCGCCCGGGTCGTCTCCCCACCGGCCCGGAGCCCTCTGCCCCGGTCCGGTCCCCCTCGCCGCCGGCGAGCAGAGCTTCGCCGAGGTCCGCGCTCTCCTGAGCGAGGCACTCGGCGAGCCCGTCCGCTACGAGCAGATCGCGATCGGCGAGGTCAAGCGCATGGCCGAGACCGGTGCGGCGGCGGCCGAGCGCGCGTCCGCCGGCGGGTCGAGGAACTCGTCCACCGTGAGCGCGGCAGCGTCGTAGATGCGCTGCCACGTGAAGTCGCCGAAGAAGCGCCAGTGGCCGCCCTCGAGGCCGCCGCGCAGGCTCAGGTCGAGGGCGTCGAGGTAGCTGCGGCGGAGCACGTCCTGCGCTTCGTCGAGAACGATCTCGTCGAACTGGCCGCCGCCCTCGCGCTCGAGCAGCGCCTCGACGGCGAGCGCGGGCAGCTCGTCCTGCCAGAACCCGGTGCTGCAGCGCTGCTCGCGCGAGGGCGTGATGCCGGCGAGCACCCGCAGATGCTCGTGCAGGGTGCGCGCCGTGACGCCGCGCCCCATGCCGGCGGTCTCCTCCTGCAACCAACGCCCCAGCGGGCGGTTGAAGCAGAGCAGCAGCACGCGCCGGCCGCGCGAGACGGCGCGGCGCGCGGCCTCGATGGCCAGCAGCGTCTTGCCGGTGCCGGCCGGCCCGTCGAACACGATGCGCGGGTTCGAGTCGATGATGTCCAGCGCCTCAAACTGCTCCTCCGTGTAGTGGCGGACCTCCTCGTCCAGCCGCAGCAGACGGGACTTGGGGCTCTCGAAGAAGTCGAAGTCGGGGCGAAGCACGTTGACCAGCGCGTCGCACTGGTGGGGCGTCGGCTCGCCCTTCTCGGGATGGAACCAGCCGGCGTGGTGCTCGCTGAGGTGCCGGCGCGCCTGCGTGAGCACGCCCTCGATGAGCCGCGCGATGGGCTGCGCCTGCAGCGCGCGGCGGTCGATGATCTGCCAGGTGTGCCACTCCGGGGAGCTCTCGGTGAAGTCGACGAACGGGAAGCAGACCGCCGACCAGAAGGGCACGCCGGCGAGCTCCGGGTGTAGCCCGGAGACCCGCTCGCGCAGGCTGTGCATGGCGTCGGCGGCCTGGCGGAAGGGGCTGCGGTGGTCGGGCTCGGCATGGCGGCCGTAGTACCAGTCGCCGCCGTGCCGGCCGAGCTCGTGGCAGCCCTTGACCTCCACCACGAGCACGCCCTTGCCGGGCACGACGCAGAGGAAGTCGATCTCGCCGGCGAGCTGCCGCCGGTGGTCGGCGATGTCGAAGGAGTGGAGGACCGTCCAACCGGAGGTGTCGGGGGCGGCGGCGGCGAGCGCCTTGAAGACGGCGCGCTCGCCGCCGCTCTTGGTGCTCTCGCTCATGGTCGGTGGGATGAGGCGCATCGTCACCTTGGTCGCTCGCCGGGTCGCGTCATCCTACCGCGCCCGCAGACTGACTCCCCTGCGCCGCCGACGCGATCATCCTAACGGCGCACGAGGGAGACGTTCGACGGGGCGGTGGCATACTGGTCGCCATGAGCTGGTTCACACCGGACAGAGAGCAGTTCGGCAAGGCGCCCGACCGACGATGATGTACGACCTCGGACATCGGCGGGTCGGCCTCCTCGTGATCGACGTGCAGCGCGAGTACTTCGACGAGGACGGCCCGGCCTACGTGGAGCACGCACGCGACATCGTCGGCAACGTGAACCGGCTGGTCGACGCGTTCCGCGCCCAAGGGCTGCCGCTGGTGTTCGTCAGGCACGCGCACCGCGCCGACGGCAGCGACGCCGGGCGCATGGGCGACTTCTCCGCCGCGGGCGAGGAGGACTCGTTCGTCGAGGGCACGCCGCGCGTGGAGTTCATCCCGAACCTGCACGTGGAGCCCGGCGACGTGGTCGTGACCAAGCGCCGCTACAGCGCCTTCCGCGGCACGGACCTCGAGGCCGTGCTGCACACCGCCGGCACGCGGGCGGTGGCGATCTGCGGCCTGATGACCAGCTTCTGCTGCGAGACGACGGCGCGGGACGCGCACGGCCGCGACTACGAAGTGCTGTTCGCGGCCGACGCCGTCGCGGGCCCGGACCTCGCAGACGCCGCGGGCCGCGAGGTCCCGCACGACGTCGTGCTGGCGAACACGGTGACGGCGCTCGGCGCCGGGTTCGCCGAGATCGTCACCGCCGACGAGGTGATCGCCCGCCTGGGCTGACGCGGCGGGGGCCGCCGGACCCCCTCTTCCTCACTTGGTGTCCTCGAGCTTGAAGTGGAGGAGGCAGGCGGCGTTGTCGCCATACATCGTGGACCCGGTGATGTCGAACTCGACCAGCGTGCCGGGGCCGAAGTCGGCCCAGCCGGAGTACGTCTTGGTGAAGGAAAGAGTGAAGGACATCGTGTTGTCGCCATTCGCGGGCTTGTCCATCGCCGGGTCGACGACCCGTCCTTCGGTGCCGCCGGTGGCGACCGACTGTCCGTTGGAGACGGCGTTCGAGTAGGGGCCGGTCGCACGGCCTTGCGCTGCGGGCGCCACCACGTGAGCGTGACCGCCGTGGCGCCATGCGGGACGACGAGAGGCGCCGTGTCCAGCGGCACGCCGTCGGCGCCGTACAGCACCTCGGTAGGCGACGCCGTCGGGCGTCCTCTCAACGAACGCGTCGCCCGAACCGATCTCGTCCGGCAGGGCGCCCGGTATGACCAGGACGCCGCCGTTCCGGCCCGGTCCGGCGACGAGGTCGAGGTACTGACCGCTGTGGGTCGCCGGGACCCAGGCCGGCGTCTCGATCAGCGGATAGACGACGCCGCCCAGCGTGTGCTCGAGCACGTAGACGTCGCCCAGACCGTCGATGTCGGTGATGCCGGGGATGTCGACATTGATGCCCTGATCGCCGTTGAGCTTGAAGTTCGAGAACATCTGGAACTCTGCGGGTTGCGGCGCAGGGTCCCCGCCGCCGAGCGCCCCACGAGAGCCGGCGGGCGCGCCGGTGCGGACGAGCCCGACCTTGCCGGCGCCGATGGGCTTGCCCGACTTGGCCGTGACCGCGTACGGCGCGTGCGTGTCGTAACGGTTGCGCGGCGCTACGACCCTGCTGGACGCCGGCGCCTGGCGCGTGCGCATCACGATGGCCAAGACGGCGACGCACGCGGCGACGCAGACTCGCTGGCGCACCTTCAAGGTCAGATAGGCCGGCGGGCGCCGCAGACCCGCCGCAGCCCCGGGTGGTCACACCGGTCCGACCGGACCGGCAGCTCGACGCGATCTCGTCGGGGACACAGGTCGCGGCCGAAGGGGGGTATGTCGTTTTGCCCTTGGCGCCTTCGATGGCACCTTTGTTGGCGCCATCCGAAGCTCCGTCGAAGGCTCCGACCCCCGGACGACATACCCCCGCCCCACCGGGTCGCCTGGGGAACCGATGGGTAAGGCACGGGCGCAGGCGGGCGGCTCGCGGAGCTTCCACGAAGGCGGGCGCGGTGCGACGAGCAGGGCGAGGCGTATATCACCCGGCGCATGGGCGCGTCCCCCGCCTCACGCCGTCAGGGATCCTGGCGCTTGGAACGCCGCGTGGGAACCCGCCGCCCCGAGGCGAAACGTAGGGATGACGCCCAGGGCGCTCAGTACACCGACGACCGTCGCCAGGGCGCACGCGGCCACCGCCGCCAGAAGCCACCGCCTCCGCGACGACGACGGCGTCGTCACCCACGCGAGCAGGCCCCACAACGCGCCCTCGATGAAGAACCAGGGTTCGTTGAAGAACAGGTCTTGGAGGGCGGCCTCGCGGCGGTCGATGGAGAGCCAAAGTCCGGCGGGATAGTCAATGGCGTGCACGCCGGCGAGGCTGAGCAGGTCGCTCGTCATGTCGACCAGGCGTGGGTGCAGCAGCCGACGGCGGCGATCCAGGCTATGACCGGCACAAGCGTGCGCACAAGACGATAGCGCCACAGCCGCACCGCAATCAGCGGCAGCACCGCCGCGAGCAGGATGATGGCGCCGCCGACCGGGTTGATGCGCCGGAAGTCCGCGGGTGACGCCGGCCAGCCGATCATCCCGAACCCGCCACCGAACGCGGCCCTACGCCGCCCGCGCGATCACGCGCCCGACCTGCTGGAGGGAGGCCCCCAGCGCGAGCAACGACCTGACCAGCAGGTCGACGGAGACCGAGGCGTCGGCCGCCTCCATCTTGGCGACGCGGGACTGGCTGGAGCCTAGGCGGCGCGCCACCTCCGACTGTGTCCAGGAGTTCTCCGCACGCACCTTCCTCAGGTAGTCGCCCAGCGCAAGCTTGAGTTCCACGAACGCCGCCTCTTCTTCACTCAACTCGAGAAAGTCGGCCGCGTCGCCGCTGCGCCAACCCGCGGCCCTCAGGCGATCCAGCTTGGTCTTCTCCATCGCGCTCATTCCCTCCCCTCCGCAATCCTGTCGTAGGCGCGAAGCCTGCGCCTGCACGCGTCGAGCACGGACCGCGGGGACCGTCCCGCACGGGAAATCGCGGCACTCCGAGAGGCAGCCGCACGGCCGTCGCCGTTCAGCGAACGCTGAGACGCACCTCTTCCAGTGAACGCTGAGACGCTCTACGCGCCCGAGCCGCTCAGCCCGCACCACCAGCTGGACTCGTTCGACTGCGGCGACACAGCCCTGAACGCGTATCTGTCGGAGCACGCGTTGAGCGACGCCCGCGCAGGCAAGTCGGTCACCCAAGTCGCCTGCCGCGGCGAGCGCGTGGTCGCGTACTACACAGTCGCGGCCGGTAGCGTCGAGCCGCAGGACGCGACGGAGCGACTCGCCAGGGGTCAGGGACGGCAGGCCATCCCGGTCATCCTGCTCGCGCGACTCGCGGTCGACCTGGCGGAGCAGGGCCAGGGATTGGGCGGACAGATGCTGCTCCAGGCTCTGGCTCGTGCCGCAGAGGCAGCCTCTCTCATCGGGGCACGCGCCGTGCTGGTGCACGCGAAGGACGGCCAAGCGCGCTCGTTCTACCAGAACTACGGCTTCGAGCAGTCGCCGACGCACCCGCTCCATCTCGTCCTTGTCATGAAGGACATCCGCAAGTCTTTCGGGGCGTGACCGGACTTCGGGTGACCGGCGTTGTCCATTTCGAGCGCCCCGACTTCGCGACGATACTCGTCGCGACCGGCGAAGCACCTCCTCATGGCGCCGCAGATCATGGAGAAGCCCCGGCACGGGATCGATGTTGGCGAGCGAGTGCTGGGCGTCGCCGGCGGTGGGCGGATGGACGTGCAGAGGGCGACGGCGAGATCGGCCTGCGCCCGCTCGCGCGGGTCAGCCTCACAGCAGCTCTCGCAGCAGGGGCGGAAGCGACGGCAGGTTGACCGTGACCGTGTCCCACAGGACGTTGACGTCGATCCCCAAGTACTCGTGCACGGCGAGATTGCGCATGCCGCGCATGCGCGCCCAGGGGATCTGCTGGCTCCCGGCCGTGTATCTCTGGATCTTATCGACGGCGGCGATGATGTCGTCGACGCGGATGACCCACTCCCTACGCGGCAAGAACAGCCTCCTTGAGGATCGCCTCACGCAAGCGAGGATGGAGAGACGCCGGAGTGGCGAGGTCCACCTCTGCGCCGAGGAGCGACGCCAGGAACTCCTCCACGCCAAGGAACTCGAAGATGCCGATGCGGGCACCGGGGACGAACTCGACGAGCAGGTCGACGTCGCTGCCTTCGCCGGCCTCGTCGCGCGCCACGGAGCCGAACAGGGAGAGCCGCTCCACGCCCACGGCGCGCAGCTCCTCGCGATGGCCAGCGAGCACCTTGAGAGCTTGTTCGCGCTTCATGACGCCACCTCCAGTCCCCGGCATCGTCGCACACCGCGCGGTAGTGGTCAGCAGAAGATGAGCCCCCGGCAGCTCGGGGTCGACGCCGGCGAGATGGTCCCGGGCGTCGCCGGCGGTGCGCCGGACGGACGCGCAGCAGGGCGGCAGCGACGGCGAGCGCCTGCCGGGCGTCCTGCGCCTGACGGCAAGGAGCTCGCCCATCAGGGTCTCCCGAGGCTTGGAGTGATACCGCAGTCCCGTGCGCTCAGCCAGACCGGGTGTAGTCGGTGGAGTCTGCGACTGCGCGGTAGTCAGATTCGCCGAGCAGGTGACGACGGATGCGTGCGGCGTGCACCGAAAGTGACCGGGGGCGTTCACCCGGAGCAGCCCAGGCGGCCACGTCACACGCGGGTGGGTCGCCGGGCCGGAGCGCGATCACCGCCTCCAGAGCAGGCACCAGGTCGGTGTCGCTCGAGAACAGGATGCCGACGTCGTACTCGCCGCGCGCGGCCATGATGACGATGTCGACAGCGAGCGCCACGTCGATGCCCTTCTCCTGAGCAGGTCGTCGTGGCCAGTCCTGCGGATAGCGGAGGTCGCGCGCGACGACGGTCACAAGCCCCTTTCCGCGGCCGACCTGCTTGGCGGTCTGTCGGCGGAACGCGGCGTATGACCGCGGATCGCGACGCTTGCTGGGGCGCCCTCGGTAGAGACGCACGCCTGCAAGGCGGCCACCGGGAACGCGGCTCGCGAGCAGGTGCCCGAGTGCCAGCGGGTCGACCTGGCCTTCCCGAGCGGCCGCTTCGCGATCAAAGAACGCATCACGGGCGCGGTGATAGACGTTCTGGTAGTCCATGAAGACGACGAGCCGCGGAACCGCCGAGCCGCTCACGGACACCGCCGAAGACGCACAAAGAAAAGCCCCGCCGGTGCGGGCGAACCCGGACGGCGGGGAAGATTGAAAACAGTGTACTCCGCCGGCGGAGCGGCGCAAGTGCATGGCCGCCGCACCGCGGTGACGATCCACCACCGACCCATGACCGGGTCACATGACGCAGATGGACATGTTGCATGAGCAGTCGGCATGCCCCCGAGTCTGGATTCGAGCAGTCCGCAGCTCAAGGCTGACGATCCGCGCACGCAGTAGACGTTGCGCGGGAGAAGCGAGAGTCAGATCTCGCCGATGGCGAATAGCCCAGGCAGCTCGGGGTCGATGCCGGCGAAACGCTCCTGGGCGTCGCCGGCGGTGCGGCGGATGGAGGTGCAGAGGGCGGCGGCGACGGCGAGCGCCTGCCGGGCGTCCTGCGCCTCGGCGAAGTCGTCGCTGTGGTAGGAGACGACGAGCGAGTCGCTCAGACGGGCGGCGAGGGCGCCGGCGCCTTCGGCGAGGCGCTCCAGCTCGAGCACGAGCGCGCGGAGGCGCGCGAGATCGGCCTGCGCCCGCTCGCGCGCCCACGTGGGCGCGTCCGCCTCACGGCCGCGCGCCTCTTCCGCGTCCACGTAGTGATCGACCAGCCGCGCGAGACGGCCGGCGAGCGCCTCGTCTTCGACATCCGAGCCGGTTCCCCAGCTCGTTGACACCCCGCCTCCTACCAGGTCCTCGGCCTCCAGCTCCCCGGCAGCCAGCTCCGGGCAGCCGGGGTTCAGGCAGATCCAGCCACAGCCGTCATCGTCCAGCGTGCTCACGTTAGGGACCATCGGCTCACCGCACGAGTCGCAGGTGACGGCAAGGAGCTCGCCCATGAGGACCTCCCGGGTCGCGGGTTGGGGTCAGCAGGGCGAGCAGCACTGGGTCAGGCCGAGCGGAAGCCCACGTCGAGCGCTGGTGCGAACTCGGCGATGCCGTTGAGGAAGCCCGGCTTGAGCTGGTCTCGATATCGCCGGACCATCTCCGCTTCCTCGAAGAGGTGCGAGTACGAGATGTAGCCGCAAACGTTCCGGAGCGGAGGTTCCAGGGCGTCGAACGTTGGGCGGGTGAGCTCCGCGAAGACCTTAGCTCGCCTCAGGTCCGGCGCAACGATGAACAGCCGAATCATGATGTTCGGGCTCATCGTCACGAGGTCCGACATTCTGAGAAGCCCCGAGTACACCGCCGTCGTGTGCTCAATCTCAAAGGCCGCTTCGACCTTGTTTCCGCGCAGCCAGAGCACATCGATGTGCTCGATGAGCTTCATGACCTGCGCCTCGAACTGATGCGGCAGAGAGTCTCTGAGGCGAGGAGTGTCCTGGAAGACATGCTCCCCGAAGGACTTGCTGCGATCGTTTCTCGCCACCCAGACGTCAAGGCCGAGACTCGCGCCCATCTCGAGGAGGCACCACTGGACCGCTTCATGGGTGAGATCAACGTCCTCTTGCTTCTCAGGCTCATCGACGGCAGCGTCATCGGCCAGCTCGGGAAGCGCGACGAGGCGCGGGGGGGTGGTCAGCGGCGGGTCCATCGAGACGATTCCCTCTCCTACCTCACGCCCAGCTTCCGATGCCAGGCTCAGCGGAAAGACCCAGACCCAGCGCATCTCGCCGTCCGCATCCGGTTCGCGGCGTCTGTACGGCTCGTCCGCCAGTCTGACCGACCCGCGGAAGAGGAACCGTCCTGACTGCTCCTTCTCAAACAGGAACACGCCAGTCCCGTTCTTCTCCGCGTCCCGCAACCACCGGTTGCCCTCATAATCGAGGCTCTGATCGCCATGCAGCCCTGTGCCGCGATAGTGCATGACCCCAGCGTCATCCCATTCGTCGGCGTAGATGGAGATGCTGTGCTTGTGAGTGTGGTCAACAACAAGAACCAGGCTGTTGGTGGCGCGAGAACAGCGCATGCCCTTGCCCTGCTGGCACTGGAACTTCTGAGTGAGCTCCGAGTGCGTCAGCTCATCGCCTGGTTGTATGCCCGGATCGAATCCCATGGCCCCTGGAGGTTGACAATGCATTCTTACATCCTTCGATGCATGTCGGCCAGGGAACGCGGCACTCGAGTACCGCCTGCGGTCTGCGAAAGAGCTTCCCGGCGCAGTATCCGGAGCCATTCTCCTGAAAACCTCGTCGAGCGCTGGGCCAGCAGCCCCAATAGACGACGACCGCGAGAGCTGCGATGAGCTGCCACGGAGAGATGCCCAGGTTAGGGACTCAACGACTGCTCTGCGGCACTAGTAATACTCCGCTATGTATGGTCATGGCGGTGCATGAAGGTAGACGGTCGCGGAGGGCAGCCTCCGTCCGCAGGTCGGGCAGGCGCCGGTCCAGCAGGCCAGCAGCCGCTGCAGCTCGCGCAGGGCGGCGAACAGGCTCAGGCCGGCGCATCCGCTTCTTCAGTCGAGGCGTTGCAGGGTGAGGAAGCCGTGCGCGAGGCTGACGAGCGTGACGTGATGGTGCCAGCCGCGGAACGAGCGCCCCTCGAAGTGATCGAGGCCGAGCGCGTCCTTGAGCTCGCGGTAGTCGAGCTCGATGCGCCAGCGCAGCTTGGCGAGGCGCACCAGCTCGACGAGCGTCGCCTCCGCCGGCAGGTTGGCCAGCCAGTACTTGGTCGGCTCGGCCTCATCCTCGGGCCATTGGCAGAGCAGCCAGGCGAGCGGCAGCGCCTCGCGGTGCGCGCGCCGCAGGCCGACGTTCGCGGGCCGCACGCGCAGGGCGAGGAAGCGCGCCGGCATGGGGCCGCGCGAACCCTCGCGCCAGGCGACCTCGCAGGCTGCCTCACCCCCGGTGGCGAGCGCCAGGGAGCGCAGCGAGTCCGGCGGACGCCGGTAGCGGGCCTGCGGCGGCCGCCCGCAGCCGCGCCAGGCGGGTCCGCTCGGGCAGCACCTCCTCGCCGTAGGCGCTGGTCTGAGCCTTGACCTCGACGACGTAGGCGAGCTCGCGCTGCTCGAGAGCCGCGCGGAAGGCGGTGACCTCGCCGTAACCGGCGTCGGCGACGACGGGCGGCGGAGTGAGCCCCCACTGGCGCAGCTCATCGAGCATCTCCAGGGCGAGGCGCCACTTCTCGCGGTGACGCTCACCGGCCGGCAGGTGCGCCTTGGCGCGGCGCTCGCTCGTCCTCGTCCCAGGCCTCGGGCAGGAAGAGCCGCCAGGTCGAGCGGGCAGCTGGCCGCCTCCGCGGCCGCCGAGACGCAGACCCCGATCTGGCAGTTGCCCACCTTGCCCAGCGTCCCCGAGTACTGGCGGGCGACGCCGACCGACGAGCGGCCCGGCCTTGGAGAAACCGGTGTCGTCGATGATCCAGGCCGAGCGGCCCCATCGTCGGCGTTCATGCGCCTCGCCAGGCGCTCGCGCACCGGCTGCCACTCCCAGGGGCTCTGGTTGACGAACTGCTGCAGACACTGCTCGTCGCCGTCTGCGAGGCGCGCCGCCATCGGCTCGATCGACTTGCGTCGACCGTCGAGCATCAGGCCGCGCAGGTAGGTCTCGCCCCAGCGGCGCTGGTCGGGGCGCGGCAGCGAGCCGAACATCTCCTGCCCCGAAGGCGACCAGCTGGCCGCGCGCCTGCGGCAAGCTCCGCCGGCTTCATCGGGTCAGCGCTCCGTGCATGATCTCCTCCCGCGTCGAAGAGCATACTCGACGACGGGTTCGCCAGCTTGGAGGAGACCACCTGCTTGAGCTAACGGAGTATTACTAGCTAACGAGCTCACCCCACAGAGCCATCGAACTCGTCTTGACCTCGAGCTGGGTGAGCCGAGCTACGACATCCTTGGGAAACTCAGCGAGAAGCTGGTGGAGCGGGCGTCGGCTCCAGGCGAGTGCGTCCAGGAGAAGGTCAGAGAACCGCGTGTAGACCGTCACAAACACCCCCGTCTCCTCCCAGGCCTGGTGAGACAGGTGCAGCACCTCCGCGCTAGTAGACGCTAGCCCAGCGATCATTGCGTGCGGGAAGCCGGCAGCAGTTGCAGCCCTGACGAAGTGAACCGCGTCCGAGTAGGTGACCATCTTTGCCCTGACCTCCACTGCAAGGACTGGTTCCAGCTTGTAGAACGCTTGCACGTCGCCGGGCAACTTTCGGGAGGGATCAAATACCTTGGCGGTCCGGACGTCGTCGAACACCAGGTCGAATGCCGCAGCCACAAGGGCCTGGGCTCTCTTCCCGCTCTCTGCGCTGCTATCAAGGAAGTGATCGCACGCGTCCCTGATCCTCAGGAGGTCGGCGCTCGTATGCCCCAGATCCACGGGAATCGCCTGCTCCCTCGCGGCGATGCGCTGCCGCAAGAAGGCACCGCGCGACGCGCACAACGTCCGCGACCGCGACCGGCCGTGACGGACGCGGGCGTGCGAGCCCCTGCGCGGCCAGCGCGATGCGCCTGGCCTCGGGCAGCGAAACACTTCGTGACGAGCCAATCATCGGCGCGGGATGATACAGGCGCGGTAAGCTTCGAACCCAGGCGCGCTTCCTGCCGGGCGGGTGACCTCGAGACCATGACGGATCGTTTCTTATGGCGACTCGCCGCAGTGCTCGCGGCCGCCGCAATCGTGATTGGCCTGTGGCGCTGGCTGCCGGTGCTGGACGGCCGGGCGCCCAACGGGAGCGCCGCGCAGCGGAATGCCACGGCGCGAGCGGTGGTGGCGCGCGGCGACCTCGCGGCCGACGAGCAGGCGACGATCGAGTTGTTCGAGCACTCCCGCGACTCGGTGGTGTTCATCTCCACCCGCCAGCGCGTGCGCGACTTCTGGACGCGCAACGTGTTCTCGGTG
>CAVOMB010000064.1:0-39952 GCA_963696935.1 uncultured Thermoleophilia bacterium
AGGAGAAGCGGCTGCCGTTCCTGATCCGGGCCGCCGATCTTGTCAGGCGGACCCTGCCGGATTTTGAGCTTGTCGTCGTGGGGGCGGGCCCCGGCGCTGCCGATGTGCGGCGCGCGGCCGAGACGCGGCCCTGGCTTAGGTATCCAGGTCCACTGTACGGAAGAGAGAAGGTCAGGGCCATGGCGTGCGCTCAACTGTACCTGTGTCCCGGTCTGGTGGGGCTCGGGATTCTTGACGCCTTCGCTGTGGGATTGCCGCTGGTCACGACGAATGTCGCGTACCACAGCCATGAGGTCGCCTATCTGGCCGAGGGACGGAACGGAGTCATGGTCGACATGTGGAAGAGCCCGGAGGCGTACGCTGACGCCGTCGCTCTACTGCTCACTAACGAGGTCCAGCTTGCGAAGCTGCAGGCCGGTAGCCGTTCGACTGCGGAGGGCCTCACAGTCGAGTCCATGGCTGAGCGCTTCGCCGACGGAGTGATGATGGCGCTTGCGGCCGGCAAGCGCGGAAGGGGGGCTCCAAGTGAAGGGACGCATTGACACGCCATCCTGGGTCCCCCTCGTCCAGGAGCTTCAGAGGCGGTTCGCCGTCCGCGGCAACGTCGTGCTGGAGGAGCGAGTCCACCTGGGCCTCGGCACGATGTTGTGGGCCCCCACTCGACTCGTGATCCGCCACGACGTATACATCGGACGTTCCTGCACGTTCGAATGTGACGGTGAGATCGGTAGCGGGACACTCATCGGTAACCGTGTCGCCCTGCTAGGTAGGCACGATCACGACGCCGGCGCGGTCGGGGTCCCCATGGTTTCCGCGCCGTGGATCGGCAACCCCGACTACCGCGGGCCGGGGCGTGGCCTCGAGGTCGTCATCGGCCCGGATGTCTGGGTCGGCTACGGGGCCATCGTCCTGACGAGAGTGCGCATCGGCCGTGGGGCCGTCGTCGCCGCAGGGAGCGTCGTGGCCGACGACGTCGAGCCCTACGACATCGTCGCCGGCAATCCGGCGCGCAGCGTGGGTCAGCGTATGGATCGAGAGGAGCAGCTTCGTCATGAGAGCCTCTTGACGACTGATTGGGGGATCGGCTCGTGACTGATCACGATGCTGGACCAAGCCGTCAGGCTTTCGGCGTGACGCCCGCTCTGCGGCTGAACCTGGGCTGCGGGCGCCACATGCCGCCGGGTTGGGTCAACGTTGACTGGGCTCTCGGAGCTCGGTTCGCCAAACTGCCGCTCTTTCGCCCCGTCAACACACGACTGCACATGTTCGATCAGCAGTGGGCCGAGGGCATCCAGTTGCACGATCTCAGGAAGAAGTTCCCGTGGAAGGATGCGAGCATCGAGGCGATCTACAGCTCTCACCTGCTCGAGCACCTCACAAGAGAAGAGGGACAGCGGTTCCTCCTGGAGTGCGGCAGGGTTCTGAAGACCGGCGGCTTGGTGCGCATCGTGGTGCCCGATCTACGCTCATTCGTCATGACATACGTGGATGGTGCCCTTCCCGCACGCGACTTCGTTGAGGCGCTCGGAGTGTTGTGCGGCGCGGACAAGGTGGGGCTCAAGCGAAGGCTCGCTCCGTGGAGCGAGTTCCCGCACAAGTGCATGTACGACGTGGAGAGCCTGGTGAACACTCTGAAGAGCTGCGGCCTCGACGCCGCGCCCAGGGAACCGTTCGAGAGCGCGCTGCCGGACATCCAGGAGATAGAAGTGGCGGATCGGACCGTCCGTGCGGCGATTGCAGAGGGGCGCAAACGTTGACTCGCGCTCGGCGAGCGGCCCAGTGATGGACCAGCGATTGAGGGTGGTGGTCCAATCGTGCGCCAGCGTTTCGTCGCAGGATGTCCTCGACGACTTCGCGCGGACGATTCTCCTTGATCCCCGGACGAGACTCGCCCGCAAGGCGCCGGCGCTGGACGGATGCGCGAGAGCGCTAGGCCGGCTGGCCGAGCATCGTCCGGCCCCAATGAGGAAGATGCGGCGCGGAGTGCCCCGGGGCGCAAGCTGTCTCGTGCTCATGATGGGGCCGGCCGGACGTCCCTACCTCCCGGGCTTCATCCTGTCTGGTTGCCGCTGCCTGTACCTCTTCGATGCCTGGCCCTCCACCTACTCAAGGATCATTCAGGTGGCCAGGTGCTGGGGTGTCGACCACCTGTTCGTCTCAGCGTCCCAGGCGGCTGACGCGCTTGGCGCCCTCCTGCCGGAGTGCCGCGTATCCTGGGTCCCGGAGGGCGTGAACCCTGAGCAGTACCGCTCGCTGCCTGCCGCCGACCGGGATATCGATGTCGTGCAGTTCGGACGGAAGCACGACCTCTACCACGAGGCCGTCCAGGCTGGCTTCGCGAAGGCGGGGCGGTCGTACGTGTACGAGGAAACGAAGGGTACGATGGTCTATCCAACGCGTCGCGCATTCGTCGACGGCCTGTCTCGGGCGAAGATCTCCGTCTGTTTTCCGAGTTCTGTGACTCATCCGGCTCGGTCCGCCGATACGGAGACCATGACACAGCGATACCTGCAGTCGATGGCCGCGCGCTGCCTCGTCGTCGGCCAGGCTCCCAGCGAGATGATCCGTCTGTTCGGCTACGATCCGTTGATCGAAGCCGACCTGACGGACCCCGCCGGTCAGTTGATTGACATCCTGGACTCATATGACGACTATCTCCCACTCGTCGATAGGAACCAGCGAGTGGTGAACAAGAACCACACCTGGGCCCATCGATGGGAGCTTATCGCCGGTCGCATTGGGCACGAACGGCGATAGGTCTCATGCTCCGCACCGCGATCATCATGCCGACGCACAATGCCCTGCCGCAACTGCGGGCGACGTTGGAGGCGCTGGCCTGGGCCAAACATCGAGACGACGTCGAACTCGTCGTTGCGGACGCGGCGTCCAGCGACGGAACGCCGCAGTTCCTCGCCGCGGAGACGCCTTGGGCGCGCGTCGTTCACGGGGAGGACTCGATGTGGTGGGCGGCAAGCACGAACGCCGGTTGCCGATTCGCCCAGGACAGTCTGCGGTGTGACGCCGTCTGCCTTCTGAACCACGACTGCCTGTTCACTGAGGCTGCGTTTGACGGGTTGCTCCACGACTATCAGCGATCTCCGACGGACTTGATCGCGTGCAGGGTGGAAGCCGGTGGAGACGATCAAGTCCTGTTCGCCGGCGGTACGCAGTCGTGGACGGGCATGCTCACCATGCGTGGCGTCCGTGCGCCTGCGAGCACTCGATTCCCGTCGGGCAGGGTCGCGTGGTGCGGCGGCATGGGGGTGATGCTTGGAGCCCGACTCTGGCAGAGACTCGGCGGGTTCGACGATGGCGCGTTCCCGCACTACTTCGCCGACACGGACTTCTGTCTCCGCGCGCGGACTTTGGGAGCCTCAGTGAGATACCGCGACGACCTGCTGGTCATCAACGACCGTTCGTCGTCCGGCATCCGGATCGAGGGGAACGACGCCTCTCTGCAGCGTCTGCTGGAGTCGCTTGTCTCACGTCGAAGTCCCTATCGCGTTGCTGATGCGGCACGTTTCTACCGTCGGCACCTCAGATTCCGTTGGCCTCTGGCCCTGGGCCACCTGTATGCCATGCACCTGGGTTCCGGGTTGAAGAGGATCGTGTCTCGGTACGTCCGGGAGCGCTGCCGGCCTTGATTGGATCGGATTCGCGTCGCGTCAGAGCGCTCGTTGTCACCGATCAGTGGCCTCGGCGGGGCAATCCCTCTGCGGGGCCCTCTGCATGGCGACCGATGCAGGAAGGGGCTGGCCTGATCCACTGGCAAGGACTCTGGCTGCGGCGCGTGTTCCCGCCGTTCGCGCTTGTCATGCCGGGAAGTCCGGTCGTTGACCGCCTGCAGGATACATCCCGATGGGTCAGGAGCGTCATAGAGTCGCCACTGCCCGTCGCTCCGGTGGTCCCGGTCGCGTATACGTCGCCCCCGCGGTTGCGGTGGGAGCACGCGTGGGGAGCCTGGGCGATGGCTTTGCGCGGCCCGAAGCTGCTCCGTGAGGCCAGACGGTTTGCGCCGGACCTTGTGCACGGACACTGGGCAGTCCCGTCCGGCGACGTGGCTCTTCAGCTCGCGCGCCGCCTGGATGTGCCAAGCGTCGTGAGTGTCCACGGTTTCGATCTTGCGGTGACGGCACGTGCCTCTCTAGAGAGCCGCGTGCATGTGCGCCGGATTCTCTCTGATGTCGACCTGGTCATCGCCAACAGCTCCTCAACACGCGAGGAGATTGCGGAGCTGACGGATGGGCGCGCGTCTGTGCGAGTCCTTTGGCAGGGCGGCGATTCGTGCGCCGCGTCCTCGATCGTCCATTCACCGGTGCGGATAGTGACGATTGGAAACCTGTTCCCACACAAAGGGATCCACGAGGCCGTGGACGTACTCTCGCAATGTCATTCGATGGGGCTCGACTTCCAATGGCTGATCATCGGGTCGGGCTCGGCAGCCGCGACCTCCCTCCTGATGGAGCGTCTCGCTGCAGGTGGCCTGACCCGTGTGACGAGGCACATTCCCCAGATGATGAATCAGCAGGTGCTTGACGTCCTCGGCGAGTCGGACATCCTGCTGCACCTCCCATCGAGGGAGGCCTATGGGATCGTGGTCGCCGAAGCCATGGGTGCCGGCACCGCGGTGGTAGGGAGCGTCGCCGCGGGCGCCGTTACCGATTTCTCAGCGAACGGCGCGCCGGTGCTCGGCGTCTCTCCTGAGGACCCGGGCGCGGCGTTCTGTGCCCTGGCCGGGCTCCTGCTTGATCCTGGCCGGCTGAGCGCGGTCAAGCTGGCCTCGGCGGATTGGGCACGGGGACATCTCGGTTGGGATCGTTACACGCACGCGCTTGCCGAGGCCTACTCGCTGTTGATCTTGGGCGATGGAGAGCATGGAATATCATAGAAGTATGGAGGACGAGGGGCTGGGCCCTACCACAGCACGCTGGTTGAGGGGCGCCAAGCCTGGTCGGGAAGCCTGGCTGTTTCCGGTCATCATCGTCGCCGCTGCGTATGACCCACTCACGTCCCTAGGGCACATCAGCCTTGGTTCGGTCGGCATCGAACCCACCGACGTGGCGATTGCCGTGGCCTTGATTGCCGCGCTGGTGTTTCTACTGCGTGATGACCGCAAGACCCAGGTTCGCCCCGAGCATGTACTCGTCGCCGGGATCATCGCCCTGTTCGTCTGTCCGGTGTTCATCGGCGTCGCGGACGGCCATTCGTGGCAGAGTTCGGTCTACGGAGCGCGCGTTGCGTTTGCGCAGCTCCTATTCTTCGCCGGTTGCGTGCTCGTCCCGAATCACAAGGCGGGTGCGCGCGTCCTCGGTGTCGTGTTGTTGACGGCTCTGGTTGGCGCGGCGTACGGCGTTCTGGCCCGCGCGATGGGCTGGGAGTGGGACAACTCGATGAGCGTCGTCGCTACCGGCTCCGGAAGTGTGCTCTCGCGCGGCTACGGTTGGTGGTCCGCTATGCCCTGGTACGCGTATGGATCGGTCGTCGCCGTTGCCCTCGCACTCCTGGGAACCATGTCATCGCGCCTTCGTTGGGCCGCCTGGCTGGGTGCGGCATTCCTGGCGGCGTCGACCGTCTCGACGCTGATTCGAGGTGATCTGCTCGGCCTTGTGATCGGTGCCGCATCCCTCGGAGCTTTCGCAGTCGTCGTGAGTAAGCGTGGTTCGGTCTTGCGGCGCCGCGTGAAGTTCTCTGTCGCCGTCGCGGCAGGTCTGCTCATTGTCGCCCTGGCAGTTGGGGTCGCGGTCCGTCCGTCCGTGGTGTCCGCGGTGGGGGAACGCACGCTGTCCATCTTCGTTCCGCAAGCCGCGTCGGCGATGGCGCAACATACGAGAGGAGATCGGATCGAGGCAGCGGTCTATGGGCTGACTGAGGCGCAGCGGTATCCTTTTGGCTCGGGGTACGGCACATTCACTGCCGACCCAGATCTGCGGGAGTCTCGGTCGCGCTACTTCGCCACTCATTCGGGGGTCGCCTGGATCGGCATCTACTTGGGATTTGTGGGAGGAGTCACACTGCTGTGCGCCGCCTGCTTGCTGGCCGCCCTGGCGCTCAGGAACGCCCTTCGCGTCGGGCAACGTACTTGGGTCGTCGCCTGTGCGATTGCCGTCCTTGCCGCCATGCTTGCGCAGTCACTGGCGGCGAGCGTCCTGTTTGCTGATCACTACACCTACCCGCTCGCGCCCATCCTCCTGGCGCTCGCGCTGTGCCCTCTGGTCATCGAGACTGGGAAGGTGCCGGCGCCGTGCTGAGGCTCGATGAGAACAAGCTCATTCCCGCGGTGCTCGACAATGACCGGGGTGTGCCGGCGATGGTCGAGAGAAGTCTGCACGAGATTGTCCGCAACGCGCACGATGAATGGATGCGGCTCCTTCGCTGGCTTCCTGGCGATTGGGAGAGCGTGAGCGCGCAGCTATCGGTAGCGATCGGACTAGCTTGCGCCGTCGTGCTCGCGGTCAGCTTCGGCTTGGCAGTCGTCTCGGGCGCTCTGGGGCATGGGCTCGCCAACGGGGTCGTCCAGGGTCCAGGCCAGGGGCTGAGCGTGGATGCGGTAGACCTGTTGCCAGGCACCGTCGGAACGATGCAGACAGGCGATCCCGCGGTCTCCCTGCGATCCTGGGCACGGTTCTCAAGGAACGGACGGATCAGTTTTGAAGGGCTGTTCAAGGAGGGGGGCAGATTCCTTGTTACCGTCGTCGGCAAGGGCTCTCCGCTGAATGGCGTAGGCCCAGTGCTCAGGTTGCGACTGGATGGTGGAGATCAAGGCGACCGGGAGCTTGGCAGCCAGTGGTCAAGCCGAGACTGGGTCGTGGAGGTGCCGACTGGAGTTCACACCCTGGAGTTGGCCTACATCAATGATGCCGCTAGCGGTGGCGAGGATCGCACGGCCGAGATCCAATCCATCTCGGTGCGTTCGCTGTCCTCTGCTGCGGTTCCAGACGTGCCGCTCAGCAGCCCGTTCTGGACAGCCTTCCAGAAGCGCGAGACGCCGTCATGGTACGGCAACGCCAAGTTCGGCATCTTCGTTCACTGGGGGGTGTACTCAGTGCCAGCGTGGGCGCCCAAGGGTAGCCTCACGGAGTGGTACCAGTACCTGCTACGCACTGGCGACAGAGCTGTCGCGCAGCACCAGAAGGAGACTTTCGGGGAGGACAGCCGCTATGAGGACTTCGCCAGGGATTTCCGCGCGCAGGCCTTCGATCCGGCCAGCTGGTCCAGACTGTTCAAGAAGGCGGGAGCCAGGTATGTGGTGTTCACGGCCCGGCACCACGACGGCTACTGCAACTGGCCGGCTCCCATGTCGGACGGTTGGAACAGCGTCGATACGGGACCTCACAAGGACCTCACCGGAGAGCTTTCCCGTGCCGTCAAAGCTGAAGGCCTCAGGTTCGGCATCTACTACTCCTTGGGCGAGTGGTTCAGCGAGGAATCGCGGACGGACCCTGCCGCGTACGCCAGGGATATCAACATCCCGCAGCTCCGTAGTCTCGTGGACCGGTACAAGCCCTCCCTGCTCTGGGCTGACGGTCCATGGCGACTCCAGGACACCGATGACGGCACGAAGTTCGAGCCGTTATGGAGTGACACGCTCGCGACTCCGGACTTCTTGGCCTGGGCCACCAAGGTGGATCCGACGCTGCTCGTGAACGATCGCTGGGGTGGGGAAGTGATCGGCCGGGGAGGCGACTACGTGACTATTGAGACGTACTCATACGAAGACGTTCCAGTGGACGGCCGTCCGTGGGAGGGCATCAGAACGTTGGGGACGTCGTTCGGCTACAGGAAGCATGACACCTACCCATCGCCGGACACGTACATCCTCGACCTCATCCAGATCGCCTCGCGGGGCGGCAACATGTTGCTCAACGTCGGGCCGACGCCGCAGGGCACCATCGCGCGGCCGCAGCGCGAGATCCTCACCGAGATAGGCAAATGGATGCGCAGGAACGGAAGCAGCATCTACGGCACCCGGGCGGGGCTCATCCAGGATCCTAGCTGGTACTATAATACGAGTATGCCAGACGCGATGTACGTCTTCCTCACGAGCTGGCCGAAGAGCGGCCGGATCGACATCGACCTTCCGGGCTACTCCGTCATTGGGGCGAAGATGCTGTCAACGCGTGAACCCCTCGACGTGCGTGGGCGCGGCACTCTTGCCCAGCAGGTCACAGTCGAGCTTCCGAAAGATGCGCCCGGAGATGCTGTGCCTGTGGTGGAGGTGTCAATCGAGAAGATCCTGCGTCACGCGAGGGACTGACCGTGGCGCTGCCAGTCTCCATCCGTTTGGTAGCATAGGGCCTCGTCCGCCACCCGACATCGCGAGGCCAGATGCGTCTCAGTCAGCTGCTGCTGCCCACCGTCAAAGAGGATCCGGCCGGCGCAGAGGCCGTGAGCCACAAGCTCATGGTCCGCGCCGGCCTCGTGCGTCAGCTCGCCGCCGGCATCTACGTGTTCCTGCCGGCCGGCTGGCGCGTCATGCAGAAGATCGAGCAGATCATCCGCGAGGAGATGGACGCCATCGGCTGCCAGGAGATGCTCCTGCCGGTCATGCAGCCGGCGGAGATCTGGCAGGAGAGCGGCCGCTGGGACGCCATCGGCGAGGAGATGTTCCGCCTCAAGGACCGCAAGCGCGCCGACATGGCGCTGGCGATGACCCACGAGGAGGCCGTCACCTGGCTGGCGGCACGGGAGATCCACAGCTACAAGCAGCTCCCGCAGATGTGGTACCACTTCCAGACCAAGGAGCGCGACGAGGCGCGGCCCAAGAGCGGCATCCTGCGCACGCGCGAGTTCATCATGAAGGACTCGTACAGCCTCGACGTGAGCGAAGAGGCTCTGCAGGAGAGCTACCGCCTGCACATCGGCGCCTACGACCGCATCTTCTCGCGCTGCGGCCTCGACTTCATGATGGTCGAGGGCGACTCGGGCATGATGGGCGGCGCCGTGAGCCACGAGTACATGGCCTACGCCGACGCCGGCGAGGACGAGATCGTCTTCTGCCGCGCGTGCGGGTACGCCTCCAACGTCGAGACCGCGGTCGCCGGCGTCGACCCCGAGCCGCCGGCCAGCGAGCTCGATCCGCGAGGAGCCGCGGACGCGCCGTTCGCCAGGGCGACCGGCGCGCCCGTCGACCTCATGGCCGAGGCGGAGCTGGACACGCCGGACTGCAAGACCATCGACCAGGTCGCCGCCTACCTCGGCCTCCCGGCTCGCGCCTTCGTCAAGGCGCTCGTGGTCACGCCGGAGGGCGGGGGAGAGGCCGGCGCGGGCGACCCAGCCGCCACCTCCGGCCCCGTCATGGTCCTCGTGCGCGGCGACCACGAGCTCAACGAGCTGAAGCTCGAGGGCGTCCTCGGCGCGGGCTTCCGCATGGCCACGCCCGAAGAGGTCCTCGAGGCCCAGGGCGTGGAGCCCGGCTTCGTCGGCCCTGTGCCCACGCCGCTGCCGGTGTATGCCGACGAGGCCCTGCGCCTGGGCCACTACGTCGCCGGCGCCAACAAGGCGGGCTTCCACAGGAGCGGCGTCACGCTCGCGCAGGTGCCCCAGGCCACCTTCGCCGACCTGCGCGACGCGCGCGTGGGCGACCCCTGCGCGCAGTGCTCGGGCGAGCTCGAGGGCGCGCGCGTCATCGAGATCGGCAACATCTTCCAGCTCGGCCTCAAGTACTCGGTGCCCATGGGCGCCACGTACCTCGACGAGGACGGCAAGGAGCAGCCCATCGTCATGGGCAGCTACGGCATCGGCTTGGCGCGCATCGCCGCGGCGGCCGTGGAGCAGCACCACGACGACAACGGCATCATCTGGCCGGCGGGCATCGCGCCGTTCCACGTCCACCTGGTGCTGGTGCGCGCCTCGGACGAGGTCCAGCGGGAGCTCGCCGACGACCTGTACTCCAAGCTGAGCGCCGAGGGGTTCGAGGTCGTCTACGACGACCGCGACATGAGCCCAGGCATCAAGTTCAAGGACGCCGACCTGCTCGGGTGCCCGGCGCAGGTCGTCGTGGGCAAGCGCGCGGCAGAGGGCTTCGTCGAGCTCAAGCGGCGCGACGGCGGCGAGCGGCGCGACGTGGCCGTCGCGGACCTCTCCGCCGCCCTCACGGAGTTGCTCGCTCTGGACTGACGCCGCCCCGTCTCATCGCGCGGCCCCGGTGGGGCTCCCGCAATCCGTTGCCTGCCCGGGCAACATGGACACCGTTGCCTATCAAGTATCCAGCCGTTCTGGGCGATACAGGCTAGTGCCATGGGAGCCATGTACACAACGCCCATCACGAAGAACCGCTACTCGCAGGACCGCTTTCCGGTCGCCCTCAAGGGGCTGATGGATGAGCGCCAGCTGAGCTACCGACAACTGGCCTACAAGACCAAGCTCTCCGCCGGGTACCTGAACCACCTCACCAAGGGGACCCGGCCGGTGCCGGCGGACCCGGTGATCGCGGTGATCGCCGAGGCGCTCCGCGTGGAGCCCGATTTCTTCCTCGAGTACCGCCTGAGGCAGGTCACGGACGTACTGGACAGCTCACCGGCCCTGGCCGACAAACTGTACGGCATCCTGCTGCAGCACCAGCCGGTGCCGGAGGACCTCGTCGAAGCCCTGCAGGCCACCAGGGGCAACGGCGGGAACGGGCACGAAGTGCGAGAGACCGCAGTAGTCGGCTTCTGACTTCTACGCTAGGACTTGTGCCAGCACGGCGGCAGGTCCAGCTCGGCTCTGTCTGTGTTGCGGCAGTCCAGAGGGTGGGGGAACCGGGTCGTGTAGCTCGTGTTCGCCACGCGGTCCTTGCGCAAGAAGGTGAACTCCATCATCCGCGGCATTCGCAGGCCGTCCCGATCGATGAACCCACAGTGCGTGTTGGGGTGGAGGTGCACGCACACGTGCGTCTCTAGGAGCCGGCGGAAGACCGGCGCCGCTATCAGGAAGAACTGCCGCGCGAAGAGCAGGTGGAGACTGTGGAACTCGATCGCCATGACGCGGAATCGGCGCAGCACGGCATCGGGTGTGGTGAGCAGCACGCCGTACTCATCTCCCTCGATGTCCATCTGGAGGAGTAGATCGCCCTCCGCTTCTGGGAGCGTCGCCTTCAGCCAATCCCCGAGCGTGACGACGCCTTGACCCGGCAGCGGGCCGAGGAACGCCTTGAGGAAGTGGAAGCGCGCGTTGGAGAGAGCTGGGCCCTCGACTGAGCCGTCCGCGAGGAACACGTCCAAACCGCGCGCGGCACAAGCCTCCTCGAACCCGGATTCGAGACTGACCCCAGGCGAGTAGACAGCCGCCAGGCCGGAGAGGTCGTCGGGGACCAGGTAGCCTCCGTCGGCGTCTGGACCCAGCCTGACGAGTGGCTTGTCCGTGGTCATCGGGAAGAGAGCTTCCAAGAGTGCCAGCAGGTCTTGCCGGGGAGTGGGCCACGTTGGGTACGTCTCGGCCCAGTTCTGAAGCCTGATCCCTGTGTGTTCGACGAGGCGTCGCATGGGTGGAGTCTAGAACACTTCTCGGCTTGCCGGGAGCAGCTTTTCCTAGAAGGTCCTGACCACGCGAGAGCGGCTCTCACGCACACCGTCCCAGATCACTCGGTACGAAGCACTGCTCTCTTGGCGGACCGTGAACATGAACGTGCCGTCGGGGAGAGTGGTAGTGGTCCTCCGCACTCTCCACGGTCCGCCTGAGGCGGGCCTGATCTGCAGTGTCACCTTGATGCCTTCCAGCATGCCGAGCTTGGTCGTAAGCGTCCCCGACACCGTGAAGGCTGCTCTGGCGGCAACGCGTGGAGGAGTCGAGAGTGCGATGCGGTTGGAGCCGGCGAACGCGTACCAGGAGGGCTTGCGCGTGACGCCGTCCGACTCTATCAGGCCCAAGTACAGGGCGTGGCCCGGGTCCGCCGGATTCGGGAAGTAATCAGAGACGAGGTACCACAGCAACGCCTTCACCTGTCGCCAGCGGGCGACGCGAGCGTAGGCCTCTCTGAGGTACCGCGCCTGGTCGGCATGCGAGACGAGGAGACCGCAGACGTCGGAGTACTGCGTGTCGTAGCCGTACTCGGTGAGGTAGAAGGGCTTGCCGGGGAACACGCGCATCAGGTCGGGTAGGTTGTAGAGGGTGACGCAACTTCCGGGCTTGTTCGGCGGGAGGCTCGGTGAGGCGTTGCGTGAGCCCTTGGGCGTGTAGGGGTGATGGGAGTAGGCATCGAACCACCTCGACGCATCGTGATCGCTGAGGTACTTTGCGAACACCTGCGGCGACGTGCCGTACTCGTTGTTGGAACCCCTTGGGGCCGTCGCTCCGGCAATAACCGTCGGACGTGGAACGACATTGCGGACTGCGGTAGAGAACGCCTTCAGCATCTTGAGATAGACGAGCGGGCCGACGGCCTTCTTGCCGCGCCACTGGGGGAAGATGCCGCTGCCGAGATTGGGTTCGTTCCAGACCTCGAAGTGGTGGACGGAGCCTGCGTAGCGGTTGGCCAAGAAGCGTGCGTAGGTGGCGAACGCGGCGCGCACCGTCGCGTCGTCGATCCGCATGGCGACGTCCGGGTCGTAGACCCCGCCGGGCCAGTAGCGCCTGTCGCTGGCCCAGCGCGGCACGTCGAAGCTCGTCATGATGATGCTGATCCCGGCCGCGTGCAAGTCGGCGATCACGGTGTCGAGCTCCTTCACGTAGTCGTCGGCGTAGCCGTCGCCGTCAACGTCCTCAGCTGACGGCCCTGTCCCGGGCGCCTCCGGCTGGAGCCGGTTCCAGAAGACCGAGATGCGGGTCCAGCGAGCGCCCAGCCTGCCGGGGCCAATCTCCGCGACCAGGTCGGGCACGGACTTCAGGTCGACCCCGCCGGCCCACTCCAGCCGATGGTCGATGACGCCCTTTTCCGCCGCGGAGGCTGGCAGAGGGGCAGACGCGGACGCTATCAGAGCAACGCTGAACGTCACCAGAAGGACGACGAGGAAGGCGGTTCTGGATGTCCAGCTGGACGTGATGCCCACGATCATGAGCTCTCCTTCTGACGCCCCGCTCCCGCCGGAGACTGCCCACGCAGGTGCGGGTCATCGAAGCTACCACGGACTCTCACGGCGCGTCCAACCGCGACACTGGGCACAGGGATGCGCGAACCGCAGACTCCCCCGCGTCAGCCTTCGGGTGGGTGGGGATAGAATGTGGCGAGAAGGACCGCGCCGAGCACGTCCCCGACGAGGACGGCCGCGGTGGGTATCGGTGGGTGTTGCCCCTCAAAGAGAAGTCGGTACAGGATTGCGACGGCGGCGAGGCTGAGAAACGCGATGAGCACCTGGATGACGGCGCGACTCTGCCAGGGATCGCGCGCAGCCAAGGCGGCGCCCATCGCGAGCGCTGCGAGCGCCGCAGCCAGGACCTTGCCCGACGTCGTGGAAGAAAGGTCCCCGGCGCGGTCAAGGACGAGCGGCAGAATCACCGCCGCGCTGCCGAGCACATACAGGCAGAGGACGACTCTTGCGGCGGCGTTTCTCAAGGTCAGAGGCCCCCTTCGTGGCAGTGCGGACTTCATCGTCTCATCGTACGAGTGGCGTCAATGAGAGTGAGAGGGAATGGTCGGCGTGGCCAGATTTGAACTGGCGACCCCTAGTCCCCCAGACTAGTGCGCTAACCAGGCTGCGCCACACGCCGACCGTAGCGGGCATTCTAACACAGGCTCGCGGCTGCGCCGGCGGGCCCGGCGTCGCGCCTTCGTGCAACCGGAGATCACCCGGTGGGGCAAGGCTGCGAACTTCATCCTCATCTGCGCCCTGCAGTGGTTCATCGTGGACATCCGCGTGCTCGGCTGGGCGTTCTACGCCGTGGGCGCCACGCTCTACATCGCCAACGGCCTCTGGATACGGCTACAAGGTCCTCGTCTATCTGCGGCGGTCGCCCCGGGGGGAGAGGGCAGCGGCTGAGCGCTGGTCACCATCTGGTACGCTAGCCGTACCGATACACTCGACAGCGAGGTGGTGCGTGCGCGCAGTGGTCATGGCCGGCGGCGAGGGCACCCGCCTGCGCCCGCTCACGAGCAACCAGCCCAAACCGATGGTGTCGTTGTGCGGCAAGCCGTGCATGGAGTACATCGTCGAGCTCCTCAAGACGCACGGCATCGACGAGACCGTCGTCACCCTCATGTTCCTGCCGAAGGTCATCCGCGACTACTTCGGCGACGGGTCCACGCTCGGCGTCAAGATGCAGTACTCGGTGGAGCAGTCGCCGGCGGGCACCGCCGGCAGCGTCAAGCTCGCCGAGGAGGAGCTGCGGGACGACACCTCCGTCGTCATCAGCGGCGACGCCCTCACCGACATCGACCTGCAGGACGCCCTGCGCTTCCACAAGGATCGGGGGGCGATGGTCACCATCGTACTCAAGCGCGTGGAGAACCCGCTCGAGTTCGGCGTCGTGGTGGTCGACGAGCAGGGCCGCATCCAGCGGTTCCTCGAGAAGCCCACGTGGGGCCAGGTGTTCAGCGACACGGTCAACACCGGCATCTACATCCTCGAGCCGGAGGTGTTCGACCACATCCCGGCCGACACCGAGTACGACTTCAGCCAGGAGCTGTTCCCCAGGCTCTTCGAGATGGGCGCCCCGCTCTACGGCTACGTGGCCGAGGGCTACTGGCAGGACATCGGCAGCCTGCCGCAGTACCTCACGGCCAATCGCGACCTGCTGGACGGCAAGGTCAAGGCGCAGCTCCCCGGCATCGAGCTGCACAACCGCATCTTCCTCGGCGACGGGGTCAACCTCGACTCGCTCGAGAACATGAGGGGGCCCGCCTTCATCGGCAACTACGTGAAGATCGACCCCACGGCCTCCATCGGGGCCTACTCCGTGCTCGGCAGCAACGTGGTGGTCAAGGAGCACGCCGAGACGCGCAACAGCGTCGTCGGCGCCAACACCTACGTCGGGGCCTCGGCCAAGGTGTACGGCGCCATCGTCGGCCGCAACTGCGACCTCAAGGCCGGCTCGACCTTCAGTGAAGGCTCCGCGATCGGCGACGAGTCCGTGATCGGCGAGCAGGCGTACATCGCGCCGGACGTCAAGATCTACCCCAACAAGACGGTCGAGGCCGGCGCGCAGATCCACAGCAGCATCATCTGGGAGTCGCGCGGCAGCGCCCAGCTGTTCGGCAAGGACGGCATCACCGGGCTCATCAACGTCGACATCACCGCCGAGCTGGCGCTCAGGATGGCCATGGCCTACGGCACGGTGCTCACGAAGGGCGCCAGCGTGTGCACCAGCCGCGACGCCCACCCGGCGTCGCGGGTCATCAAGCGCGCCATCATCTCCGGCCTCAACTCCACCGGCGTGGTCGTCCGCGACCTGCGCATCGCCAGCAGCGCCATCAACCGCTTCGACGTCAAGACCGGCAACTCCCAGGGCGGCGTGCACGTGCGCATCGCCAGCTGGGACCCGGAGATGATCCAGATCCAGCTGTTCGAACCGCCCGGGATCAACCTCAGCGAGGGACGCCAGAAGGACGTCGAGAAGTACTACGGCCGCCAGGACTTCCGTCGCGCCTTCTACAGCGAGTTCGGCGAGCTCCAGTTCCCGGACAGGGCCATGGAGACCTACATCCGCGGGCTGATCGGCTCCTGGGATGTGGAGCGCATCCGCAGCCGCGCCTACCGCATCGTCATCGACTACTCGTACTCGCCGGCTTCGCTCACGCTGCCGTACCTGCTCGGCAGCTTCGGCGCCGAGGTGCTCTCGGTGCGCGCGTTCAACGACCAGCAGCACGTGAGCATGGGCGCCGAGGAGCTCGGCGCCAACATGCAGGAGGTGCAGCGCCTGGTGCGCACCATGGAGGCCGACCTCGGAGTGGTCATCGGCCCGGGGGCGGAGCGGCTGTATATCGTGGATGACTCCGGCGCGGAGGTCCCGCTCGAGAAGGCGCTGCTGCTGTACATCAAGCTCGTCGCGCAGCAGGCCTCCCGCGGCGAGAAGATCGTGCTGCCGCTCACGGTCACGCACCTCGCCGAGGCGCTCTCGGAGCCCTTCGGCGTGGACGTGGTGCGCGCCAAGGTGTCGCTGCCGGCGCTGGCGCAGTCCTCCACGGAGGACGGCGTGGTCTTCGCCGGCTCGCTGGGCGGCGGGTACATCTTCCCGCGGTTCCTGCCGGCGTTCGACGCCGTCATGAGCCTGGGCAAGCTGCTCGAGCTGCTCGCGCCGCAGGCGCGCCCGCTCAGCGAGCAGCTCGCCGAGATCCCCACGAGCACGCTCGTCCACAAGACGGTGGCGTGCCCGTGGGCGCTCAAGGGCACCGTGATGCGCACGGCCACGGAGCACCTGCAGCGCGAGGCGGCCGGCAGCGACGCCGAGATCGGCCTGCTCGACGGCATCCAGCTCCGCCGCGCCGGCGGCTGGGTGCAGTTGCTGCCGGACGCCGACGAGCCCGTGTTCCACATCTACGCCGAGGGCTCCGACCGCGAAGACTCCGAGAGGCTCGCCGACGGCTTCCTCGAGGTGGTCCGCGGCGTCATCCGGGAGCACGGCGAGTAGGACGCGGGGTGTGGGCGGCGAACGCTGCCGTATCATGGGTGGTATGGATGCAGTGTCCCCCGGGGCCGGGGAGCCCGCGGTCACGACCCGTCGAGGTCCTGTGCGCCGTCTCGGGGCGTGGTACCGCCGTCATGTGTGGACGACGACCGCGCTGCTCATCGCCGTCCTTCTCGTGGCCGGCTTCGTGGCCGTCCAGGCTCTCACCAGCGGCAAGGTCGGCGACGGGGTGACCGTCGCCGGCGTCTCCCTGCAGGGCCTGGACGAGCAGGCGGCCGCGGCCGTGGTACGCGAGGCGGTCGTCTCGCGCCTCGACGCGCTCGAGCTGGCCGCCGGCCGGGAGACTCCCTTGAGCATGTCTCTCGGCCAGCTGGGCATGTCGGTCGACGCCGCGGCCACCGCGCGGGACGCCTGTGCGGTGGGCCGCCACGAGCTGCCGCTCGGCGTCAAGGTGTGGCTGCCGGGCGGCTCAGGGGTCGTGGCGCCCGTCGTGAAGGTCGACCCGACCAGGTACCAGAAGGGGCTCGAGGCGGTGCGCGCGCAGGTGGACGTACCCGCCCGCGACGCGCGCCTCAAGCTCTCCGCCGACCGCGTCGCGGTGGTGCCGTCCAAGGACGGCCGTGAGGTGGACGCGGTGGCGCTCGAGCGCGCCATCCTCGCGAGCCTGGCGGCCGGGCGGCCCTACGCCGGCCCAGTCCCGACCCGACTGGTGCCCGCCGAGGTGAGCACGACCGACGCCCAGGCGCGCGCCTCCGCGGCGGCGCAGTATCTCGCCGCGCCCATGACGCTGCGTTATCGCTCACGGGCCGTCACGCTCTCTCCGGAGCAGCTCGCCGACATGCTCTCGGTCAACACCGGCGGCGACGCCGACCGGTACCCGCTCACCTTCCACAACGATCACGCCGCCGCCGAGCTGCACCGGCTCTTCGCGTTCGCCGAGACGCCGGCGGTCAACGCCGACGTCGAGCTCAACGACGACGGCACGGTCAACGTCACCGAGAGCAAGACCGGGCTGGTCCTCGACATGCCGGTGTTGATGGACGAGCTCGACGACGCAGCCACCGGAGGCGGGCTGCGCACCATCTGGGTCGCGCTCAGCGAGCAGTTCCCCAAGCTGAGCACGCAGGACGTCCAGAGCATGGGCCTCGCTGCGCTCGGCTCGCAGTTCGTCACCTACTTCGACCCCAGAAACACGACGCGCGCCAACAACATCGCCCTGGCCGCCAAGCTGGTGGACGGTACGGTGGTGGCCCCGGGCCAGACCTTCTCCCTGAACCAGGCCATGGGCCCGCGCACGGCCAACCGCGGGTTCGACTACGCCCCGGTCATCGCCGCCGAAAACGTGCTGCGCCAGGGGGTCGGCGGCGGCGTCTGCCAGTACGCCACCACGCTCTTCAACGCGGTGTTCTTCGCCGGCCTGCCGGTGGTGGAACGCCACGCGCACTCGTTGTACATCTCGCACTACCCGACCGGGCGCGACGCCACGGTGGCGTGGGGCGCCCTCGACTTCAAGTTCCGCAACGACACGGCAAAGAGCATCATGATCCGCAGCTGGATCGGCGGCGGCGCGCTCACGGTGGCGCTGGTGGGCAAGACGGGGCGGACCGTCGCGTACACGACCGGCTCCTTCTACGACGTCCACAAGCCGGCGCACGGCAAGTCGGACCCGAAGGTGGTCTACGACAGCGACCTCGGCCCCGGCGTGACCCGCTGGGAGCAGGGCATCGACGGCCAGAGCGTCAAGGTCGAGCGCACGGTGAAGGATGCTGACGGCAAGGTGCTGTTCCGCGACACGTTCGTGTCGCACTACGCGCCCATGGACTGGATCAAGCGCGTCGGCACCTGACGGCGCCGCGCGGGCCGGCGGGGGAGAGATCCCGCGCCGCCGGCCTCCCACCCTCAGCCGGTCTTGGCGATGACCTGCTTGCAGCAGAGCTTGAGGGTGTCGAACACGCCCTGACCGGTGACCGCGCTGCTCTCCGTGACCGGTGAGCCCGTGTGGTTGAGCAGCTCGCTGAGGTCGGCGACCGAGAAGATGTCGGTGAGGTCACGCTTGTTCATCTGGATGATGAAGCCGAGCTTGCTGAGGTCGTCGCCCTGGCCCATGAGGTTGTCCCACAGGTTGAGGTAGCTCTCGACGTTCTCGTCCAGGCGCGTGATCTGCGAGTCGGCGACGAAGATGACCCCGTCCACGCCCTGGAGCACCAGCTTGCGGCTGGCGTTGTAGTAGCTCTGGCCCGGCACCGTGTACAGGTGGAACCGGGTCTGCATGCCCTTGACGGTGCCCAGCGTGAGCGGCAGGAAGTCGAAGTAGAGCGTGCGCTCCTCTTCGGTGGCGATGCTGACCAGCTTGCCGCGGGCGTCGGGGTTGATCTTGCGGTGGATGTACTGGAGGTTGGTGGTCTTGCCGCACAGGCCGCAACCGTAGTAGACGATCTTGTAGTTGATCTCACGGGCGGCGAAGTTGATCAGGGGCATAGGGCAGTCTCACATGTCCTTGAAGAGGTCGTCCATGGCGAGGCCGGCGGCGGCCTCGAAGCCTGTGTCCATGGCCGGAGCGGCTTCGTCCTCCGGCCCGTCGAAGATCTGCCGGAGCACCTCGATGGCGCGTTGCGTGTACAGGCGCACCTTGCCGACCTGCGTGTCGCGGCCGAAGGTGATGATGAGCAGCACCTGGTCGGTGACCTCCGCGACGTGGAGGTTGAGCCCCTTGCCCTCGTGGAAGAGCAGCGTGAACTCGTTCTCGTCGAGGATCTTGGCCAGCTGCTGGGTCGCCGCGAACGAGCTGGCGGCGAGAGAGGCGAGAGAGAGCGTCTCGGGGTGGTACTCGTCCGAGGCGGTCGTGATGGGCTGCCCGGAGGTGCTGATGAGCGCCAGGAAGCTGGACCCGGACACCTCCTTGAGTCTCTGCAGGAGGTCGTCGCAGCGATTCAGCTGCCGGTCGTTGATCACAAGTCCCTTACGACGAGCCACGGAAGCCCCTCCTGTCCACGCCCGCGGTGGGGCGAGTATATAGCAGCGCGGCAGGGTGTTGCCTGTCCCGCCGACACTGCACTCTGTATCGTCCACAGGCGGGAAAGCATGAGAGAGGAAGGCAGCTTCGAGCTGCGAAGCAGTCAGAGCATGGCCGGCGTGCTGATGTTCCGCGCCGGCCGCCTGGTCGGCGCCCGCTCCGGCAGGGCATCTTCGTGGGCGGCGACGCCGACGAGTACGACGCCCTGAACGCACTGTCGCGTCTCGCCAGCGGCGGGACGGTGCGCGTCGAGCTCCCGCCGGACGGCGGGTGGTCCGCTCAGCACACCGGCGGACCACCTCAACCTGAGCTTGAACGTTGAGCCCGGAGGGGGTAGCATCGGCTGCTCAGCCCTCTAGGTACGGAGAGGAGTCGCGCCATGGATGACATCGTCGATCTGGTGTCCCGTTCGGACGACGACCTGCGCGCGCTCATCGCCGAGCTCGAGGCGGAGGAGCGCGACATCTCGCGTCGCCGGCGCATCCTGCACGGGGAGCTCGACATCCTCCGCGCGGAGCTGGTCATGCGCCTGCAGCGCAAGCACGCCGAGGGCGAGTCGATCATCTCGGCCGACGACGTCGCCGGCCTCTCGGAGATCCTCGCCGGCAAGGTCCCCGGGGCTCAGTCTCAGGCCGACCCCGAGCCTGCCGACGACGAGGACGCGAAGTAGCGTGTTCTGCCCCGAGTGCGGCATCCGCAACTCTGAGGGCGCCAGCTTCTGCGTCCGCTGCGGCGCCAGCCTCAGAGCGGACCAGCCGGAGTCGGCGACCACCATGAGCTACGTGCCCGGCGAGGAGGACGGCGACGTCCCGCCGTTCGCCGCCTGCGCCGACGACGCCTGCCTGGTCATCCGCAGTGGGGGCGGCCGCGCGGGCGAGACGTACGTGCTCCACGACGACCGGGTCTCCATCGGCCGTCACCCGGACGCCAAGATCTTTCTCGACGACGTCACCGTTTCGCGCAACCATGCCGTCGTCGAACGCGAGGGCGACCAGTGGGTCATCGTCGACGAGGGCAGCCTCAACGGCACGTTCATCAACCGCCGTCGGGGCGACCGCACCGTACTCACCGACGGCGACGAGATCCAGATCGGCAAGTACAAGTTCACGTTCCTCGCCCCGGCGGGGAGCTGACGGGGGCCGGGGGGTCCACGTGTCCGAGACCGCTGAACTGCTGTTCGACGTCGGGGACGAGCGTCTGCTCACCATCGGCGCGGTCGTGGAGCGTCTGCGCACGGAGTTCCCCGACATCAGTGTGAGCAAGCTGCGCTACCTCGAGGAGCAAGGCCTGATCACGCCCAGGCGTACAAAATCGGGCTACCGCCTGTTCTCCCAGGACGACTTCAACCGTCTGGTGCGCGTGCTCAGCATGCAGCGCGACGAGTACCTGCCGCTCAAGGTCATCCGCCGCGAGTTGGAGCGGAGCCCCGCGAGCGCGCTGCCGTCGGCACGCCAGGGCCTGCGCAAGACGGACCTGGTGGCCGGCAGCCAAGGTCGCGAGTACACGGCCGAAGAGGTCATCCAGCTCACCGGCGCCGACATCGGCCTCATGAACGAGCTCGAGGACTACGAGCTCATCCACGGCCGGCAGGTCAGCGGCGTCAAGCGCTACACCGAGACCGACGCGGGCATCGTGGCCGCCGCGGCGCAGCTGGCGCAGCTGGGCCTGCGCCCCAAGAACCTCCGTGTCCTCAAAAGCGCCATCGACCGCGAGATCGGCCTCATCGAGCAGGTGCTGCTGCCGGCGCTCCGTTCCAACCGGCCTGAGCGCCGGCGGGAGGGCCTGGACCAGCTCGACGACATCGTCCAGGCCGCCACCCAGCTCCGGCAGTTGCTGCTCGCCCGCGGGGTCCGCCGGCTCACCGGCGGCGAGGGCCGCTGAGAAGGAGAACCCATGACTGACGCAGGCTTCGACCTCGCCGCGCACGTGCGCGACATCCCGGACTTCCCGAAGGAAGGCATCCTGTTCCGCGACATCATGCCGCTGCTGCAGGAGCCGCGCGCGCTGCACGAGGCCGTCGACAGGCTGGTCGAGTACGGCGTCGGCAAACACGTCGACATCGTCATGGGGGCGGAGGCCAGAGGCTTCATCCTCGGCGCCGCGGTGGCCTACGGCCTCGGCGCCGGCTTCGTCTGCGCGCGCAAGCCCGGCAAGCTGCCGCACACCACGGTCTCGGCCGAGTACGACCTCGAGTACGGCACCGACAAGCTCGAGGTGCACGCGGACGCCATCAAGCCGGGGCAGAGGGTCCTCGTCCACGACGACCTCCTGGCCACCGGCGGTACGGCCAGGGCCAAGATCGAGCTCGTCGAGAAGCTCGGCGGCGAGGTCGTCGGCGTGGCCTTCATCATCGAGCTCTCCGCCCTGGACGGGCGCAAGAAGCTCGAGGGCTACGACGTCTTCAGCCTGATCACCTACTGACACACGCCGCCCCTTGATCTCTCAGGCCTCAAGGCTCCCGTCGGCAAGACCGTCAGTATGACCGTCGCCGGGGTCGACACGCCGATCGCACCCGGCACGTACGGCGGAGCGATCGTCCTGACCGTCGAGTAAGTTCCTAGTAGAGCCGACGGCGGGGAAGAGCCCGCCGTGTGCATGAAGGGCCGCGCCCGCCTCCAACCGTCCAAGGCGGCCCCGGCCGCTTTCGCGTCCCCGACACACGAACAGGTGTTCGTGCCGCGCAGGACGGGCCGACACCGAAGGCTGAGGAGCGTCGAGGAACGCGGCGGCACGGGTCCCGGCCGTGCGGGAAGCTGAGCGTGCTGGTCATGGCCGGCGCACGAGACTCGGCGGCGCCGGGGCCTGCTTGACGGTGCCGCCACAGCGCCGGGGAGTGTGGGAAGTGTGCCTATTCGCGAGCCGCGAGACCCTCTGACCACACACGAACATGGGTCGGGACCGCACGACGGCGGAGGGAGTGGAGCGCGCGCAGCCCTGTGGAAGACCACTTCAGCGCTAGCTTTACATAACGGAGATTATCGCGTGCACACGAAGGAGCCAAAGCGACCCAGTCGGGCGCACTTCGGGGCTGACTTACGAGAGGATCGTCACCAGCGACGGCCGAGATACTGCGGCGACGAGGGCATCTCCCTCACGCAGGAGCTCAGGAACTCGGAGATCGGCGGGCGCACGTCGGCCGACTGCAACTGGAACTCGCTGAGGAACCGCGCCGTGAGGACCTTGGCCTCCTGCGGCTCCGGCAGGTCTTCCGTCGGCGCGGACACCTCGAACACCAGGTGCACCACGTGCTTCGCGTAATCCGGCTCGGGCGAGATCGACTCGACGATGGCGACGAGCCCCTGGACGCCGACGCGCATGCCGAGCTCCTCTTGGAACTCACGTCGGAGCCCGTCGGAGAGCGTCTCGCCGAACTGCAAGCCGCCGCCGGGCAGGAGCCAGTAGCGCTCGTCCCCTCTCCCCTGCTCTACCATCAAGATACTACCCTCGTGGATGAGCAGGCCCGCTACACGAATAGTAGGCTTAAGTTCTTGGCGCGCGTCGCTCATGTCAGCTCTCCCCCGTGCCGCTCGAGCCGAAGCCGCGATCGCCACGATGGGTGTCGTCGAGTTCATCGGTCGGCAGAAGTCGCGCGCCGGTGATAGGCAGGAACAGCAATTGGGCGATGCGGTCGCCGGGCTCCACGTTGAACGTGGCCTCCGTGTCGGTGTTGAGGAGGATGACGCGTACTTCGCCACGATATCCCGGATCGATGAGTCCCGGGGAGTTGACGATGGAGATGCCGTTGCCGGAGGCGAGGCCGGAGCGCGGCAGCGTGAGCGCCGCGAGGTGGCTCGGGAGCCCGAGGGCGATGCCGGTGCCGACCACGGCGCGGTGGAGCGGCGGCAGCGTAGCAGCCTCCGCCGCGTAGAGGTCCCAGGCGGCGTCGTGCTCGTAGGCGCGTTCGGGCAGCCGTGCCTCGGGCGTGAGGAGCTTCACGGGCACCGGAAGCGCGTTGTCAGGCACCGTCGCCGCCTTCGGCGGTCTGGTCGTCCGCCTCGTCGAGGTCGTCCGCGCCTGCGTCGCGCGCCTCCGCTGCGTCGCCGAGGTCGTCCGGGACGTCCGGCTCGATGCGGTAGCGCGCATAGCGCCCGGCCTCCGCCACGGGCAGCCGGGCCTCGAAGACCACGCCCTCGGGCGTGTGCTCCTCGCGCACGTCGCTGGCGAGGCCGCGCAGCCGGTGCATGTCGCCGGCCGCGCTGTACGGGAACAGCAGCTTGACGGGGCGCAGCGCGCGGTCGAAGAACCTCCCGATGCGCTCCTGGAGCGCGTCAAGCCCGGCGCCCTCGGCCGCGGCGACGAACTCCGCGTCCGGGTACATGGCCTTGAGCCGCAGGAGCTTGGCCTCGTCCAGGCGGTCGATCTTGTTGAAGACGACGATGCGCGGCGCCGTGCTGCCGATCATGTCGAGCACGTCGGCGACCGTCTGCTCGCGCACGGCGATCTCGGCGGCGTCGAGGCCGGCGTCGGCGACCACGAGCACGACGTCCGCCAGTGTGGTCTCCTCCAGCGTGCTGGCGAACGCGTCGACCAGCTGATGCGGCAGCTTGCGGATGAAGCCGACCGTGTCTGTGAGCACGTAGTCGCGGTCGTGGTAGCGGTAGCTGCGCGAGGTCGGGTCCAGGGTCTCGAAGAGACGGTCCTGGACCGAGACGTGGGCGTCTGTGAGCGCGTTGAGCAGCGTCGACTTGCCGGCGTTGGTGTAGCCGGCGAGGGCGATGAGCGGCACGCCGGTGCGCAGGCGCCTGGCGCGCTGCGTGCGGCGGGTGCGCGCCATCTGCTCGATGCGCTTGCGCAGCGTCTGGATGCGCTTGCGCACCACACGCCGGTCCACCTCCATCTTGGTCTCGCCCGGGCCGCGCATGTCGACGCCGGCTCCCAGGCGGCTCATCACGAGGCCCTTGCCGCGCATGCGCGTGAGTTCGTACTCGAGCTGCGCCAGGTGGACCTGCATCGTGCCCTCGAGGGAGTGCGCGTGCTTGCTGAACACGGTGAGGATGAGCTCCGTGCGGTCGAGCACATCGGCGTCGACAGCGTCCAGCACGGACGCGACCTGCGCCGGGGTGAGATCGTCCTCGCAGACGGCCACGGCGGCCTTCTGCTCGGCGACGACCTCCTTGAGGTCGCTCATCTTGCCCTTGCCGAGGTAGGTGCGCGGGTTGGGAGAGTCGCGGTGCTGGATGACGTCGCCGACCCACTCCATGTCCGCCGACCGCAGGAGCTCCTTGATCTCGACGAGCTGCTCGTCCTCGCCGGGTTCGCCCTGGCGGCCCGGGACGACGGCGAACACGACGCTCCGCGGGCGGACCTCGGTGGCGCCGTTGTCGGTGCCGGCCTCGGCGCCCATCAGCGGGGCCTCGCGGCCCGCGTGCGGCGGATCACAGCCGTACCCGCTCCTCGATGCGCCGCACGGCCTCTTCGAGGCGTGCGTCGGCCAAGGTGAGCGACATGCGCACGTAGCCCTCGCCGGAGGGCCCGTAGGCCGCCCCCGGCGTGACCACGACGTCCGCCTGCTCCAGCACCTGCTGGGTGAAGCTCGCCGATGTGTATCCCTCGGGCACAGGTACCCACAGGTAGATGGTGCCCTTGGGAGGCTCCACGTGCATACCGACCGTTCGCAGCGCGGCGACCAGCAGGTCGCGCCGCCGCTCGTAGACGCGGCACATCTCGCGCACGCACTCCTGCGAGCCGCCGAGCGCCGCCGCGGCGGCGCGCTGCACGGCGCCGAACATGCCGGAGTCGAGGTTGGTCTTGAGGCGCCAGTAGGCGTCGACGACCTCGGGGTTGCCGACGATCGCGCCCGCGCGCCAGCCGGTCATGTTGTAGCTCTTGGAGAGGCTGAACATCTCGACGCCGACCTCCGAGGCCCCCGGCGTCGCCAGGAAGCTGGGCGCCACGTAGCCGTCGTAGGTGATGTCGGCGTAGGCGTTGTCGTGCACCACGACGATGTCGTTGGCCTTGGCGAACGCGACGAGCCGGGCGAAGAAGTCGTCCTCGATCACCGCGCCGGTCGGGTTGTTCGGATAGCTCACGAACATCATCCTGGCGTTGGCCCGGACGTCGGCGGGGATCGCCTCGAGGTCCGGCTGGAAGCCCAACTCGGGCACCAGCGGCAGGTACTCGGCGGCGCCGTCGGCCAGCATCGGGCCGGTGACGTACACCGGATACCCCGGATCGGCGGCCAGGGCCAGGTCGCCGGGGTCGAGCAGCACCTGGCAGATGTGCGCGATGCCCTCCTTGGCGCCCAGCAGCGGGACGATCTCAGTAGCCGGGTCGAGCGTGACGCCGAAGCGCGTCGCGTAGAACCCGGCCACCGCCTCGCGGAAGCCGAGCTCGCCCTGGTTGCTCGGGTACTGGTGGGTCGCCGCGTCCGCGGCGCCCTGCGCCAGCGCGTCGATGATGTGCGGCGGCGTGGGCAGGTCGGGATCACCGATGCCCAGGCTGATGACGTCGACGCCGGCGGCCTTGCGCTCGGTGATCTGGCGCTCGATGGCCGCGAACAGATACGGGGGCAGCGTGCGCACGCGTTCTGCGATCCTCAAGTGGTCCTCCGAGGGGAGCTGGTCGTGACTGCGGGCTGCTTATTCGAGGTGCGCGAGGAACTCGAGCGAGAGGTCGCCGTGGTAGATCTCCTCGGCGGGACCGGTCATGAACACGCGCCAGTCCGGCTGCACCTCGACGACGAGCTTGCCGCCCGGGAGCTCCACCGTGACCGGGCTCGCGCACTGCCCGGTCTTGACCAGGGCCACAGCGGTGGCGGTGGCGCCGGTGCCGCAGGCGCGGGTCTCCCCCACCCCGCGCTCCCACACGCGGATCTTGGCGTCGTGCTCGCCCAGGACCTTGACGAACTCCACGTTGGTCTTGCGCGGGAAGTACTTGTGCTTCTCGATCATCGGGCCGATCTCGTGGAGCGGCACGAGCTCGAGCGGCCACGGCGACTGGATGATGGCGTGGGGATTGCCGACGTCGACGAAGGTGAAGGTGAAGCTGCGCCCCGCGGCGTTGAGGGTCTCCTCCACGGCGTCGCCGTCGAACCCGGTGAGCTTCTCGCCGCCGAACCGGGCGACGCCCATGTCCACGGTCACCTCGAAGCCCTCTCCGAGCTTGGGGACGATCTCGCCGGCCGGTGTGTCGAGCACGACGGTGTCGCCCTCGATCAGGCGCTCCATCTTGAGCTTGCGCGCCACCATGCGCACGCCGTTGCCACACATCTCGGCTTCACTGCCGTCCGGGTTGAAGATGCGGAGGCCGAACCGGGCTGGGCCCGTCTGCGCGCCGATGAGCAGGATCCCGTCCGCGCCGATGCCCAGGTTGCGGTCGCAGAGCAGGCGCACGCGCTCGGGCGTGAGCTCGAACGGAAGCTGGTCCGCGTGGAGGACGATGTAGTTGTTGCCGAGCCCCTGCCACTTGGAGAACTGGACCTTGCCGAGGCCTTGCCACTGAGGCTGCTGCACGAGTCTTGACCCTCCTGTGTGGGTACAGCGCGGCTTGGGCTGCACCGGAATGGAAATCCTACCATGAGAGTGAAAAGGCCGGACCGGGGCGGAGCGGCCGCCGCCGGGTCAGTCCGGCGGCTCGCCGAGCGCGCGCAGGATGTCCCCGGCGACGTAGGCCGGCGCTCGTCCGGTCACCGGCACCAGCGCGGCGGACGGCAGCTTGCGCATCCAGGTGAGCTGCCGGCGGGCCAGGGTGCGCGTGCGGGTCTTCATGCGAGCTGCCGCCTCCTCGAGGGTGAGCTCGCCGTCGAGCACGGCGCAGAGCTCGCGCACGCCGATGGCCTGCGCCGCCGTCTGCGAGAACGCTCCGGCGGCGCGCGCTGAGGCCACCTCCTCGAGCGCTCCAGCGGCCAGCATCTCGTCGACGCGGCGGTCGATGTGCGCCTTGAGCGCCGCGCGGTCGTCGTCCGGCACGAGCGCGAAGAGCCGGTGCGCGTAGCGGCCGCCGGTGCTCCACAGCTCGTCCTGCGGCATGGGCGACCCCCCGTCGAGCGCCTCGAGCGCGCGGATCACGCGGCGGCCGTTCTTCGTGTCCACGCGCGCCGCCACGTCCGGCGCGCGCTCGGTGAGCTCGGCTACGAGCGCCTGCGGCTCGCGCCGCCAGCGCTGCTCGAGTGCCCGGCGGTCGTCCTCGTGCGGCGACCCGCCGTAGGAGAGGTCGCCGAGCGCCGCGCGCAGGTAGAGGCCGGAGCCGCCCTCCACGACCGCGCCTCGGCCCTCCCGGACCAGCCCGTCGAGCACGGCGTGCGCCCTCTCCGAGTACTCGGCGACGCTGTGGTCCTCCTGGGGCGAGGCCCAGCCGGCCAGGTGGTACGTCGCCGCGGCCTGCGCCTGAGGGCCGGGCTGGTTGGTCACGATCGCCAGCCCGGCGTAGATCTGCATGGAGTCCGCGACCACGATGTCCGCGCCGAGCTCGCGCGCCAGCGCCAGCGCCACGTCACTCTTGCCGAGGGCGGTGGCGCCGTAGAGGGCGACCACCGGGGCGGACTGCGTCATCGGCCGCCGGGTCAGTCGCACACAGGCCCGGCGGGGCCCGCGTCGCAGCTCGGCGGCCGGGTCGCCTTCACGGTAGCGCGTCACGCGGAAGCGCCGCACCTCGTACCCCTGCTCCGGCGCGATGCCCGCCTTCTGCAGGGCGATGCTCACCTGCTGCTCCACCGTGTCGACGCCCTCCAGAGCCGGCAGCAGCACGCCGCGCCTGAAGCCCGACTCCACGATGACCCCCCACACTTGCGGGTCGAGGTCCGCGGGGGAGCACGGCTCGCTGGCGCCGAGGACGTCGACGGAGCACGTGAGGGCGTCCACCTCATCGGCGTTCACCGGCGGGAACCGCGGGTCGCAGATGGCGGAGGAGTACGCGTTGCGCTCGATCTCCCGGCCCAAGGACGGCTCGGCAGGCTCGAGCGTGCCGATGCAGCCGCGCAACTCGCCGTGCTTCTTGAGCGTGACGAAGCACGCCGCGGGGCGCTCGTAGAACGGGTCGGCCGGTGGGTCGGGGGCCCGGCCCCCGCCCACGTAGAGGTGCACGAGCGCGAGCGCGAAGTCGGCCGGACCCGGAACCTCCTGGCCGGGGATGCTCACGACCCGGGTTCCGCCGTCACCGGCCGCGGGCCGAAGCGCGCGACCAGGTAGCCGACGCCGTAGGGACCCTCGTAGCTGAGGATCTCGGGCTCGACGCTGGCGTCGTCGCCGAGGAACCCGCCGAGCGCGACGAAGCTGCGCAGGCCGCACTCGGCGGCACCGTCCAGCAGGATCGGCTCGATGCGCATGAGGGCGGCGAAGTCGCCGACGCCGAGCACCTTGACGACCTCGTCGTCGAAGAGCCTGCCTCTGGGGTCGTAGGGCGCCGGCGCGCCGTGGATGAGCGCGTGCGACATGTCTCCCGAGGCCAGGAACAGCGTGTCCCGGCCCAGCTCTTCGGCGCAGCGCCGCACGAGCTGGCCCAGCGTGCGGTGCTCGGCGTAGGGGCCGACCACCGAAAGGCTCACGATGCGCTCGGGCTTGAGGAAGCTCAGGGGCACGAGCACGCCCCAGTCGAGCACCTCGCCGTCGTCGGGCACCACGCGCACCTTGCGGCTGTCGCCGGCGAGCGCCAGCAGCAACTCCGCGAACTGGACGTCGTTGTCGTAGCTGAACGCGGCCTCGGGGCAGCGGAACCGGCCGAAGTCGCCGCGCAGGCGCGGCGCCGTCTTGACGGCATGGGCGGTGCCGAAGTCGTCCGCGTGCGGCGAGATGACCACGATCGTCTCGGGTTCGCCGACAGAGGCGGCGAGCCTCTCCATCGCGGTGACGGTCGAGGCGATCTTGTTGCGTGCGACGCCGCCTACCTCAGGGATGAGCAGCGGAGGATGAGGGCAGATGCAGCCTTGCATGACGGTACCTCCCTGGTCGCCGGCTCAGACCGTGCCGCGCAGCGTTGTGGAGGTCGCTGCGATGATCTCCACCGTCACTATAGCACCGGGCTCCACGGCTCCCGCGAGGTTCACCGTGACGTTCTGGCGGGTGCGCCCGCGGTGCTGTCGCCCGTCCCGGCTGGGCCCTTCCACGAGCACCTCGGCGGTCCTGCCGACCCACGCCTGATGCGAGGCCAGCGCCTGCTGTTGCGTGAGCGCGATCAGGCGCTCCACGCGCTCCGTGCGGACCTCCTTCGGGACCTGGTCCGGCAGGCCGGCGGCGCGTGTGCCCGAGCGCGGCGAGTACACGAACGTGAACGCCGCGTCGAAGCGCGCCTCGCGCACCAGGTCCATGGTGCGCGCGAAGTCCTCGTCGGTCTCTCCGGGGAACCCGGCGATGAGGTCGGTGGTGATGCTCACGTCGGGGACGGCTGCGCGGAGAGCGCGGATGCGCTCCAGGTACTCGCCGGAGGTGTATCCGCGCCGCATGGCGCGCAGGATGCGGTCAGAGCCCGCCTGCGCGGGCAGGTGTACGTGCTCGCAGACGCTCGGGAGCCCGGCGACGGCCGCAACGAGGTCGTCGCCCAGGTCTTTGGGGTGTGACGTCATGAAGCGGACGCGCTCCAGGCCCTCGACTGCCTCCAGGCGGGCCAGGAGCTCGGGGAACGAGGGAGCGTGCACCTCTCCCCCGCCGCGCAGGTCGAGGCCGTAGGCGTTGACGTTCTGGCCGAGGAGCGTGACTTCACGCACGCCGTCGGCGACGAGCTTCTCCACCTCGCCCACGATCTCCCCGGCGTCGCGGCTGCGCTCCGGGCCGCGCACGAACGGCACGATACAGTACGAGCAGAAGTTGGTGCAGCCGCTCATGACCTGCACCCAGGCCTGGTACGGCCGCTCGCGGCGCGCGGCGAGCTCGCCGCTGAAGCGCGGGCCGTCCTCGAAGAAGCCGGCGGGACTGCCGGCGGCCGGCTCCACCGCCGCCTGCAGCAGCTCCGGCAGCCGGTACAGGTTCTGGGGCCCCAGGGCGCCGTCCACGAAGGGGAAGCGCGCGAAGAAGCCGGCCTGCTCGGCTTGCGGCAGGCACCCCGTGACCAGCACGACGCGGGACGGGTCCTCGCGCTTGAGCCTCGCCGCGTCGCCCAGGTGGCCGGCGAGGCGGTCGTCGGCGCTCTTGCGCACGGTGCACGTGTTGTACACGAGCACGTCGGCGTCGCCGGGCTCGTCCGCGCGCTCCAGGCCTTCGGCCTCGAGCAGCGCGCGGATGCGCTCGGCGTCGTGCTCGTTCATCTGGCAGCCGAACGAGCGCAGATAGTAGCGGCCGGTCATCTCTGTCTCGTCGCGCCGCGGTCGGCGGGCTGGAGCCGCACTGCCGCCCTTCCCCAGCCGGCCTACTTGGCGATGTCGACGGCGCGGCTCTCGCGGATGACGGTCACGCGGATCTGGCCGGGATAGTCCAGCTGGTCCTCGATCTCGCGCGCGATCTCGTGCGCCAGCAGCGCGGTGGCGTCGTCGTCGACGTCACCGGGCTTGACCATGACGCGCACCTCGCGGCCCGCCTGCATGGCGAAGCACTTCTCGACGCCCTTATGGGCCTCGGCGATGTGCTCCAGCGACTCGAGCCGCTTGATGTAGTTCTCGAGCGACTCGCGGCGGGCTCCGGGGCGGGCGGCGCTGATGGCGTCGGCCGCCTGCACGAGCACGGCCTCCACGGTCTGCGGCTCCACGTCCTGATGGTGCGCCTGGATGGCGTGGCACACGCTCTGCGACTCGCGGTACTTCTTGCAGAGCTGCTGCGAGATGTCGGCGTGCGAGCCCGTCGACCTCGTGGTCGATGGCCTTGCCGATGTCGTGCAGCAGGCCGGCGCGCTTGGCGATCTTGACGTTGGCGCCGAGCTCGGCGGCCATGATCCCGGCCAGGTGCGCGACCTCGATGGAGTGGTTGAGCACGTTCTGGCCGTAGCTCGTGCGGTACTTGAGGCGCCCGAGGACCCTGACCAGCTCGGGCGCCACGCCGTGCACGTTGGTGTCGAAGCAGGCCTGCTCGCCGGCCTCTTCCATCGCGGCCTCGACCTCCGCCTTGGCGGCGGTGTAGGTCTCCTCGATGCGCGCCGGGTGGATGCGCCCGTCGGTGATGAGCTTGCTGAGCGTGAGGCGGGCGGTCTCGCGGCGCACGCCGTCGAAGCCGGAGAGCACCACGGCCTCGGGTGTGTCGTCGATGATGAAGTCGATGCCCGTGATGTTCTCGAGCGTGCGGATGTTGCGGCCCTCGCGCCCGATGATGCGGCCCTTCATGTCGTCCGACGGCAGGTTGACCACGGAGACGGTGGTCTCGGCGACGTGGTTGGCGGCGGTGCGCTGGATACTGATCGAGAGGATGTTGCGAGCGCGCCGGTCGGCCTCTCTGTGTGCCTCTTCGTCGACCTGCCGGACGAGCTTGGCCATCTCGTGGCGCGCCTCGTCCTCGGTCTGCTTGAGGAGCATCTCCTTGGCTTGGGCGGCGCTCAGGCCGGAGATGCGCTCGAGCTGGATCGTCGCCTCGGCGTGCGCGTTGTTCACCTCGTCCGACAGGCGCTGGCTGTTGGCGTCTCGGTCGCGGATGGACTGCTCGCGGCGGTCCTGCTCGGCGCCGCGAGCGTCGATGGCCTCTTCCCGCTGGAGCATGCGCTGCTCGGCCTTGTTCAGCTCTTCACGCCGGTCGCGCAGCTCGCTCTCGACCTCGCTGCGGACGCGGTGCACCTCCTCCTTGGCCTCGAGGCGCGCCTCCTTGACTATCGTGTCCGCCTCGCGCTGGGAGTCCTTGAGCAGCTTCTCGGCCTCGCGCTCGGCGCCCGCCAGCTTGTTCGAGACGAGGTTGCGGCGGGTGAAGTACCCCACCGCGATGCCGACCAGCAGGCCGACGACAATGTAGACCGCGATCATGTTCCAGTCCCTTCACAGGTCGCGCGGCACAAAAAAAGGCCGGGCAACGCGCCCGGCCTGTGCCACGCTCGCACGTGCACCGCGATACTGCGATTCAGGTGTGACTACGCCCAAGGGTCAGGACAGTAGGTGCGCCAAACCTCCCAAAACTCTCATCGTTGACCCCTGGTGGACCTAGTTCTCAACCTGATCGGCGGCCAACGCCACCGTCTGTATCGCCATGCAAGAGCGAGAATGAAATACACAAAGCACGCGCACTCGTCGCGTGCGCCGATGGTACGCGATTGCCGCTCGTCGCGTCAATTCGCCTGCGTACCGGATTCTTCCGTCCAGATGCGCAGGGCCGCGTAGGCGGTCGCCGTTGAGAAGCCCCGGCGCTGCAGCGCCTGGAACGCGCGCCGGCGGGCCGCCTCGAGCGGCTGCTGCGGCGCGCCGCGCTTGCGCAGCAGCGCGAGGGCGCGGTCGAGCTCGCTCGCTTCGTCCTGCGCGCCCTCCGCGAGGACGTCCCCGACGACGCCTGCGTCGACGCCCAGCTCTCGCAGTCCGCGGCGGATGCGCTCTACGCCCCAGCCGTCGAGACGGCGCTTGTCGGCGACGTAGCTGCGCGCGAACGCGGCGTCGTCGAGGAACCCGTCGGCGGCCAGCCGGTCGAGGGCCTCGTCCACCGCGGCCTCGTCGTGCTCTTTGGCCAGGAGCCGCCGTCGCAGTTCGTCCCTGCTCCTGGCGCGATGCCCGAGGAGCCGGTAGGCGTCGTCCATGATGCGCTCGGCCGACGAGGCGGCCTTGACCCGAGCCACGTCGTCGGCCGAGAGCTCACGGCCCTTGAACAGCCGCCAGCGAGCCACGAGCGACTCGCTGACGACGCAGACGTACTCCTCGTCCACGTGCAGCGCCGCTCCCCCGCGGGCGGCGCGCAGAGCGGTGACGACCGGCACCGCCAGCGACCGCAGGCGCTACAGCGAACGGGGTTTCGGAGGCACCCCGTTCATCAGGCCTGGAGGACCTCACCGGTGGCGGGGTCGACGCCCTCGGGCACTGCGGCCGCCGCCTCGGCGAGGGCCGCGCTGGCCGGCAGGCCGGCCCTGGCGCGGATCTGGACCTCGATGGCGTCGGCGATGTCCGGGTTCTCGGAGAGGAACACCTTGGCGTTCGCCCTACCCTGGCCGAGGCGCTCGTCGTTGTAGCTGAAGAACGCGCCGCTCTTGGCCACGACGTCGTAGAAGACGCCGAGGTCGAGGAGCGAGCCCTCGCGCGAGATGCCCTTGCCGTAGGTGATGTCGAACTCGGCCTGCTTGAACGGCGGCGCGACCTTGTTCTTGACGACCTTGACGCGGACGCGGTTGCCCACGGCCTCGGTGCCGTCCTTGAGCGTCTCGATGCGGCGGATGTCGAGGCGGATGGTGGCGTAGAACTTCAGCGCCTTGCCGCCTGTGGTGATCTCGGGGTTGCCGAACATGACGCCGATCTTCTCGCGCAACTGGTTGGTGAAGGCGCAGATGGTGCCGGAGCGGCTGAGGCTGCCGTTGAGCTTGCGCAGCGCCTGGCTCATGAGCCGTGCCTGCAGGCCCGACGAAGCTGTCGCCCATCTCGCCCTCGATCTCGGCCTTGGGCGTGAGCGCCGCGACGGAGTCGATGGCGACGATGTCGAGGGCGCCGCTGCGGACCAGCATCTCGGCGATCTCGAGCGCCTGCTCGCCGTAGTCGGGCTGCGAGACCAGCAGGTTGTCGACGTCGACGCCGATGGCCTTGGCGTAAATGGGGTCCATGGCGTGCTCGGCGTCGATGAACGCCGCCTGGCCGCCGAGCTTCTGCGCCTGGGCGATGAGGTGGTACACCATGGTCGTCTTGCCCGAGGACTCGGGGCCGAAGATCTCGATGATGCGGCCGCGCGGAATGCCGCCGACCCCGAGAGCGATGTCGAGGGCCAGCGAGCCGGTGGGCACGAACTGCATGTCGTCGCTCACCGGATGGTCGCCCAGCCGCATGACGCTGCCCTTGCCGAACTGGCGCTCGATCTGGGTGACGGCGGCCTCGAGGGCTTTGTCCTTGTCCAACGTAGCGCTCCTCTCTTGCTCAGGACGCGTGGAAGTCTGCCAACGGGAGGTGCACTGCGCCTCTCGGCTTCAGGTCGCTACTATACAGGACCATCCGCACGACACCAAATGCGCCGACGTTCACGTTTTGCAGGGAAAAAGGGTGACCGGGACGGCGGAATCTGGCCACCGTCACATGCGGCAGCCAGGGCCGCTTCCCGGGCTGGTAGAGCCCCTCCGACGCCAGTCCGGCGGCCACCTCGCCTTGCAGGTCGCGGAGGGTTCCGCCCGGGTCGTCCAGCTCCAGCGCCACGACCCGTCGCTTGCCGTGCGCCGGCAGGAACAGCGGCTCGCTGAAGCGGCACTCGGCGCGGCTCCAGCGGACGCCGCCGAGGATCCGCTCCAGGTCGGATACGCGGGTCGCGTCGACCGCGCCGAGGAAGGCCAGCGTGAGGTGCAGCGTGGGCATCAGGCGCAGATCGTCGTGCCGGGACAGCTCCCTGCGCCGCCAGTCCCGGACGGCGCGCTCAGCCTCCGGAGGCAGGTCGCAGGCGACGAAGAGGCGCAGCGGCCTCGGAGTCGCCTGCGAGTCGTCCCGCGGCGGGCGGGTCACGCCGGGAGCGCGGCGCGCAGCAGATGCAGCGCGCCGGTGGCGCTGAACATGCGCACGGTGTCGCGGTCGCCGGGGAAGGAGCCGCGGCGCACACTGGTGCCGCCGGGGCCCGCGCAGCCGAGGTAGACAAGCCCGACGGGCTTCTCCGGCGTGCCGCCGTCCGGGCCCGCCACCCCTGTGACGGAGAGGGCGTAGTCGGCGTGCAGCGCTGCCCTGGCGCCCTCGGCCATGGCGCCGGCGACCTCCTTGGACACGGCGCCGTACTGGGCGAGCATCCCCGCCGGCACGTCCAGCAGGTCCATCTTGGCCTGGTTCGAGTAGCTGATGACGCCGCCGGCGAAGTAGTCGGAGCTTCCCGGCCGGGCGGTGATGCGTCCACCCAGCATGCCGCCGGTGCACGACTCGGCCACGGCGAGCCGCAGTCCGCGTCCCCTCAGCTCGTCGGCGACGACGTCGTCGACGGTGCGGCCGTCGGTGGAGTAGACCGGCACGCTCGCCTCCAGCGCCGCCACCAGGGCGTCGGCCTGCGCCTGCGCGGCGGGCTCGCGGCGGTGACGGATCTTGACAGTGACCTCTCCCCCGCCGACGTTGATGCCGAGTTCGACGAGGTCGCTTGGCACGGCGTCGATGACGGGTCCGACCTGCAGTTCGCCGACGCCGAACACGCGCACGGTGCGCACGGCCACGTCCGGGAAGAAGCCGTCACGCTCGAGCGCCGCGGCGGACTCGAGCCACATGTGTTCGAATTCGTAGGGCACGCCGGGGTAGGCGAAGATCCTCGTGCGCCCGGCGCGCGCGGAGATGCCGGGCGCCACACCGGCCGGAGGCACGGCAGTGGAGCCGGCCGGCAGCCGCGCCTGCCGCCTGGCGAGCGCGAAGATGTCGCGGTAGTCGACGTGACGGCGCTCGGCGAGCGCACGCACCTTCTCCTCCAGGTACTCCAGCGCCCGCGGGTCTTCGTGGAGGCCCACCCCGAGCGCCTCCGCCAGGCACTCCGCGGTCAGGTCGTCGTGCGTCGTGCCGAGCCCGCCCCCCACCACAAGCAGGTCGGGCTCGGCCGCGAGCACGTGGCGCAGCGAGGCCGTCAAGCGCTCACGGTCGTCGGCGATCACCAGCAACTCGAGGACCTTGACGCCGCGCCGGCTCAGGTCGTCGCAGACGAAGGACCCGTTGGTGTCGCGGGTGCGGCCGTCGAGCAGTTCGTTGCCGCTGAGGACGACGGCGGCGCGAGGCGACCCCGGAGGCATCAGGCGTTGGTCCCGGGCAGGCGGATCACGCCGCGCGCGTTGATGAAGTACCGCACGCCGCTGTACAGCGTGACGATCACCACCAACACGGCCAGAGCCCACTGGATGTACAGGACGACGTCGGCCGAGACGTGGATGAACTCGGCGATGCTGGCGGTCGGCACCAGGACGTAGACGATGTACACGATCTGGAGCACCGTCTTGAGCTTGCCGTACTTGTCCGCGGGGATCGAAACGCCCTGGCTGACGCCGACGATGCGCAGCACGCTCACGGCGACCTCACGCACGATGATGACGGTGGCCACCCAGGCGGCCACGCGATCCTGCGCCACGAGCGCGATGAGGGCGGCGGCGATGAGGAGCTTGTCGGCGAGCGGGTCGAGGAACTGCCCGAGGGTGGTGATCTGCTTGCTGCGCCGCGCGATGTAGCCGTCGAGCTTGTCGGTGGCCGCCGCGATGATGAACACGGCGGCGGCGGCCAGGTCGCCCCACGGCTCCGGCAGCCCGCCCAGCAGCAGCACCAGGAACACGGGCACCAGCAGGATGCGCGCGATGGTGATGCTGTTGGCGAGGTTGAGCTGGCGGCTCTTGCTTTCGGTGGTCACAGTCCCTCTGTCGCGGCGACGGCCACCACATCATACCCGAGGCTGTCACGCACAACGGCGCGCACGAGCTGGCCTCTGTGGACCTTGGCGCCCGTCAGCGTGGCAGTGCCGTCCACGTCGGGGGCCTGCAGGGCGATCCGCCCGACGGCGACGCCGCCGGGACGCGTCGTGCCGCGCTCGACCAGGAAGTCCGCCTCGGTGCCTGCGAGGCCGCTCCAGAAGCGGGCGGCCTCCTGGTCGATGAGCTCGCCGAGGGCGGCGGCGCGCTCGAAGGCGAGCTTGTGAGGCACGGCGCCCGGCATGCCGGCCGCCGCCGTGCCCTCCTGCTCGTCGTAGACGAACACGCCGGCGACGGCGAGTCCCGCCGCGCGCACGAAGTCCTCGAGCTCCTCGAACTCCGCGTCCGTCTCGCCGGGGAACCCGGTGATGAACGTGGAGCGCACGGCTACGCCGGGCAGCGCCGCGCGGACGCGGTCGATCAGCTCAAGGTGCGCGGCGCCGTCGCCTGAGCGCCGCATGCGGCGCAGAACGGCGCCGGAGGCGTGCTGGAGGGGCACGTCCACATAGGGCACCGCGTGGGCCGCAAGGGCCTCCAGAAGCTCGTCCGTGATGCCGTCCGGCTGCAGGTAGAGGAGGCGCAGCCAAGCCGGGGCGGGGTCCAGCCCGGCGAGCTCCGCCAGCAGGCGGCTCGCCCCGCCCCACCCGGGCTGCGCCCAGCGCGAGGTGTCCTGACCGACGAGCACGAGGCGCGCGCGCGCGCCGGCGGCGAGCTGCGCGCGCCGCCCGTGCCTGCGGCACGCAGCGGCGCTCGCCGCGCGGCGTTGGTCCGTCGCTCATCTGGCCGTCGGCCGGTCATCCGTCTTTCCCTCTCCTTCATCACCAATCCCGCGACCGTAGCCAGCGGTGCCTGTCCGTCAAGGCGCGCAGGGCCGTGTCCTCGCCTGCGGCTGCGGGCCGCACCAACCCTGCGCTTTCTTCCTTGACCGCCAGTCCCTCGCTGGCCCGGTTGTTCGCGGGCGATGAACTCAGGAAAGACGGCGGCAACGGCGACCAGCCCAGGTCACTGCGCCGAACCCACCGAAGCCAACACCGGGCTCCGAATCTTGGAATCCGGTCAGCTTTGAAACCACAACCTGTAACCACTGGAGAAATACCATGCAACTCAGTTCCCGTTTCGCCAACGCTACACCCATCTTGCGCGCCGACCATCCGTTATCGGATGATCAGATTCGCAGCGTGGCCCCTTCCATCTTCGCAGAGGAAAAGCACCAGAGCCGATCCGACCGCTACACCTACATCCCGACCGGCGAGGTGTTGGGTGCCCTGCGCAAGGAAGGCTTCCAGCCGTTCATGGTTTGCCAGACGCGCGTACGCGATACCGGCAAGCGCGAACACACCAAGCACATGCTGCGGCTACGCCACGCAGCGCAGATCAACGGCGCGGAGGCCAACGAAATCATTCTGCTGAACTCGCACGACGGCACCAGCAGCTATCAGATGCTGGCGGGAATGTTCCGTTTCGTGTGCAGCAATGGGCTGGTGTGCGGCGACACCGTGGCCGACCTGCGCATCCCGCACAAGGGCGACGTGATCGGCCAGGTGATCGAAGGTGCCTACGATGTGCTGGAGGGGTTCGAGCTGGTGCGCGAACGTCGGGAAGGCATGCGCGCCATCACGCTGGACCACGGCGAATCGGAGGTATTCGCCCGCGCCGCGTTGTCGCTGAAATACGATGACCCGGTCAAGCCTGCGCCAATCACGGAAACACAATTGCTGCGGCCTCGACGCCGGGACGACGACCGGCCCGACCTGTGGAGCACGTTCAACCGCGTGCAGGAAAATCTGGTTCAAGGTGGGCTGTCTGCACGCACGGCCAACGGACGCAGGAACCGCACCCGCGCCATCCAGGGCATAGACCAGAACGTCAAGGTCAACCGGGCGCTGTGGATATTGGCCGAAGAGATGAAGCGGCTCAAAGGCTGACATCGCCGCGGCCGAGGCGGCGGAGCCGCGCCGGGCTCGACCGGCGCGCGTGCGAGCTGTTCCTGCTCGCGGCGCAGGACGCGCGCGCGCGCGGCGACCGCGACGGCCTGTTCCTCGCCGCGGTCGGCTACTACGTGCTGCGGCCGAACCTCGCCGAGCGCGACCCGGAGACGGTGCCGCTGCTCGAGGAGGCGCTCGCCGCGTTCGAGGACGAGGACAGCCCGGTGCGCGCGACGCTGCTGGCACTGCTCAGCACGGTGCGCGACGGCGACGCTGCCGCGAACGACGCACTCGGTGCGTCCGCGGTCGAGATGGCGCGGCGTGTCGGCATCCCGGGGGTGCTGGCGACGGCGCTGCTCGCGCGCCAGCTGGTGCTCACCGCGCCGGGCACGACGTCGGCGCGTCTGGCGCTCGCCGACGAGGCGCTGGCGCTGGCCGAAGCCGGCCAGTCCGGGCTCGGTCACCTGGCGCGCGCCGCGCGCGTGCACTGCCTGCTCGAGTGCGGCGAGGTCGCGGAGGCGAAGGCCGAGATCGAGCGCATGGCGCACGCGGCCGAGCGCCTGAAGCAGCCCGAGCGCCAGTGGCAGGTGCTGGTGCGCCGTGCCTCGGTGGCACTGCTCGAAGGACGCTTCGACGACGGCGCGCGTCTCGCCGCCGAGGCGCTCGGCACGCGGCGCAGTGCCAGCGATCCGATCGCGCAGCAGAACTTCGTCCTGCAGATGTTCCTCGCGCGCCGCGACACCGGGCAGCACGGCGGCCTCGAGGGATCGGTGCGCTGGATGGTCGAGCACTCCCCGGACACGGCGACCTGGAGCTGCGTGCTCGCGGTCTTCCTCGCCGACCTCGGGCGCGCCGACGAGACCCGCGAGGTGTTCGAGCGCATCGCCGCCGGCGGCTTCGCGCGCCTGCTGCGCCAGCACAACCACGGCGCGTCGCTGGCATGGATGGCGCGCGTCGCGACCTTCCTCTGGGACGTGCCGCGCGCGCGCGAGCTCTACCCGCTGCTGCTGCTGTTCGCCGAGCAGAACATCGTGCTCGGCGCGAGCTCGCAGGCATGTCTGGGCTCGGCGCAGCGCTACCTCGGCCTGCTGGCGGCGGCGATCGGCGACGTGGACCTCGCCGAGCGTCACTACCAGGCGGGGATCGCGATGAACGAGCGCATGGGCGCGCGGCCGGT